>DDIE01000039.1:0-531 GCA_002338385.1 Proteobacteria bacterium UBA1858 | reverse complement strand
GTTGAAACCACATCTCAGGCCAACCGCCAGCCGCACTCGCGAGACGCTGTTTAACTGGTTACACGCCAGCATTGCCGGCAGTCTGTGCCTAGACATGTTCGCAGGCAGTGGTGTGTTGGGTTTTGAAGCGGTGTCACGCGGTGCGCGGGCTGCAACACTGATTGATAATGATGCGCAAGTGGTCGCACAACTGAGGCAACAGGCCGCGCGCTTAAATACCGAGGCCATCACTATCATGCACATGAATGCAGTGCAGTACCTCAGCCAAACTCAGCTGCAATATGACACCATATTTATTGACCCACCCTTTCATAACCACGATCTCGCACAACTCCTCGAGCAGCTGATTAAATCCCCGTGTCTCAAGCGGAATACACAAATATACTTGGAAGCGCCTAGTGGCAGCCTACCGCAGCAATTACCTGTAGGTCTAGATTGGCGACGACAGTCGCAGGCGGGTGCAGTAGAATACGGATTGTTATCGACTTAAGCACACCTAATTATGCGCAGAATAGCGGTTTATCCTGGTAC
>DDIE01000037.1:17043-26756 GCA_002338385.1 Proteobacteria bacterium UBA1858 | reverse complement strand
ATGAACGCTTTTACCGCATGTGGAGGTATTACTTGCTCGCCTGTGCAGGCGCCTTTCGGGCACGTGATCTGCAGCTCTGGCAGATGGTGCTGTCTAAGCAGGGTGTCGCGGGCGTTTATCAGCGCCACAGCTAAGCCGCATGGGCATGCTTGATCTGTCTCACCCGGGTGCCTCTGCTGAGCTGCTTAGCACGCCGTAGGCCGCGCCTTTGGGTGTAACCATATAAATACAATGGCAATTAATAAGTCATTGTTTAATCAAGGTAAATCGACTCGGCTTGCGGCCTCCCAGGCCGCTTTACGATGTTCGACCACGACGGTGGTGTAAATACCCCCACGTACGTTCCAGTCGGCACTCAGGCGCATAAAGCGTGGCGCAGTGAGCGCGACCAGATTGGTTAATATCTGATTAGTGATCGCCTCATGAAAAGCGGCTGTATCCCGGAACGAGCCCATGTATAATTTCAGAGACTTCAGTTCGACACATAATTGATCGGGAATATATTCAAGCTGAAATTCAGCGAAGTCTGGTTGGCCGGTGAGCGGGCACAAACAAGTAAATTCAGGCATGGTAATTCGAATGGTATAATCACGCTCGGTGGCAGGACTCTCAAACGTATCTAGGACACTAACAAAATCTTTTGACATCACTTTCTCATCAATTATTCAATACTGACCGGGATTTTACGGGATAAAACATCATGCGTCTGCGTAAAATGAAAATGGCAGGATTTAAATCCTTTGTCGACCCCACCACACTGACGTTTCCGAGTGAAATGGTCGGTATTGTCGGGCCCAATGGCTGTGGTAAGTCGAATATTGTCGATGCCATTCGTTGGGTGATGGGGGCCAGCTCTAAGAATATCCGCGGTGACACCTTGGAAGACGTCATCTTTAAAGGTTCCAGTAACAGAAAGCCCGTCGGTCAGGCCAGTATCGAGTTGGTGTTTGATAATTCAGAGGGTAAAGCGGGGGGGCAGTATGCCAGTTACAGTGAAATTGCCGTGCGTCGTCAGGTCGCGCGTGATGGACAATCTAAATATTATCTCAATGGCAGCCCATGTCGGCGCCGTGATGTGGCAGATATTTTTCTCGGTACCGGCTTAGGTCCTCGCAGTTATGCGATTATTGAGCAGGGCACGATTTCACGTCTGATTGATGCCAAGCCCGAAGAGATGCGTACTCATTTGGAAGAAGCTGCAGGCATCTCCAAATATAAAGAGCGCCGCAGAGAAACCGAAAATCGTATTCGACACACCCGTGAAAATCTGGATCGATTGCATGATTTAATCGAGGAAGTCGATAAACAGATTACTAAGCTCAAACGCCAAGCCGCTGCCGCCGAGCGCTATAAAGTATTGAAAGCCGAACAACGTCGCGCACAAGCTGAACTGATTGTCTTGCGCTTGCATGCTATGGCTGAACAAGCCAGTCAGCAACAGCAGTTAGTCGACACACAAGACACTCAATTAGAACAGACTATCGCTGAACTGCGTGCGACCGAAGCCGATCTGGAAAGTACTCGCCAACAACATGCGCAAGCCAATGAGACCATGACCACGGTGCAGGGTGAGTACTATCAGATAGGGGCCGATATCTCGCGCTTGGAACAGGCCATTCAACATGCCAATGAAACTAAGCAAAGACATCAGCAAGAACGTGATCAAATTGAGCGTAATCTGGCTAGTTTACAGCAGGATCTGACTCAGCAAGAACAGGCACAACGCCAGTTTGATCAGCAGATAGATACTATGCAGACCGACTTAGCTGCGATCAGTGCTGAGTGTGAGCAAATGGGTGAGGCCGTGTTGAGCGCGGAACAGGCCGAGAAGTTATGGCGCCAAGCCTGGGATGACTTGATCGAAGAAAGCAATGAACCCAGCCATCAAGTTGAGATGCATAATCAAAAAATTGAATTCGTTGATCAGGAAATAGCGCGTTTACAGGAGCGCGAGATGCGCTATCAGGCGGAACATGCTGAGCTCATGCAAAATGAAACTAAGGTGGATCTGCATGCCCTAGAGCAACACGTTACAGGGCATGAAAAAATGATGCATGAATGCCAGTTAGCCCTTGATCATATGCAGCAATCAATTACTGATGCACGGGTAAAGATTGATACTCATGCACAACAACTGGATGCAGCTAAAGCACAGCAACAACAGGCACAGAGTAGTTTAACCACCTTACAGGCATTGCAGGACGCGGCTCTGCAAGGGGAAGGTCAGGAGCTGCAACAATGGCTGAGCGATAATCAATACACACAGCTGCAGCGACTTGCGGATCACATCAGTGTTGAATCCGGCTGGGAGCGGGCTGCCGAAATGGTACTCGAGGGTTTTCTTGATGCGCTGTGTACGGATGATATTGAGAATGCTGCCAAGCAACTCAAACAATTAGCAAAAGGCAGCGTGACCTTTTTTCAAAAACATAGCAGTCAGGATGGACGCACGGCCCCGGGCACCTTGGCGGCAAAGATTAAAACTGATCTGGCTATCGTCACTCAACTACAACAAATCTTACTCGCTAATGACGTGGCTGATGCGCTCAGTATGCGCCAGCAGCTCCAACCTGGGCAGTCGGTGATTACCGCAGACGGTGTCTGGTTTGGTCAATACTGGGTGCGCTACTCAAATGCTGCAAGTGCTAGTGAAGGAGTATTAAGTCGTAAGGCAGAGATCGTCGATTTAACAGCTCAACTGGCACGCATGGAGACCGATATTGAGCGCTTCAATAACACACATAGACAGGCGTTGGCGGAACTGACTGACTTAGAGTCAGCACGTGATGAGGCGCAACAAACATATAACACAGTTTTTCAGGATCACGCCGAGCAACAAGCTGAATTGGCCAGAACAAAAACAGGGCTGGAGCACTGGCAACAGCGTGATACACAACTGCGTACGTTTATCGAAGAAGCTAAAAAGCAATGCGCCGATTATCAGCAACAAAAAGCACAAGCCTTGCTCAGGCGTGATTCAGCACAAACGAATCTAACCAGTCTACAGGCACGCAAACAGACCTTACTGGCAGATAAGCAAGACGTTGTCTCTGAGTTTGACGCTAAGAAACAACAGGCCAGTCAGCTGCAAGAGCGACGGCATGCCTTGCAACTTGAAATTGAGACGTGTCGAACGCGTGCTGCGACCTCAGTGTCTATTGCCAGTCGCTTGCAAATCCAGCACGGCGAGCTGCAGCAAAGAATTGAAGATTTGACCAAGCTGATCGACGAGAGCGCGCAGCCAATCGCGGTGCATACCGAATCGTTACAGCAATCCCTGGAGCAACGCTTACATGTTGAAGCTCAGCTACTCGCATCGCGCAAGCAGGTTGAAACGATTGAGGCGCATATACGCAGCAAAGATGAGCAGCGTCTAGCGGCTGATAATAAGATTAACGAGCAGCGTGAGAGACTCAATCAACAGCGTATGAAATTGCAGGAGTTGACGGTACGCATGCAAACGCTGCAGGAACAACTAGATCAGTATGAGTGGTCATTGCAGGTGCTGATCGATGCAATGCCTGAGCAGGCGAGTGCTAGTGATTGGCAACAAAAAGTCACTCACACTGAAGACAAGATTAAACGTCTGGGATCAATTAACCTGGCCGCAATAGACGAATTCAAAGAACAAAGTGAACGTAAAGAATATCTGGCTGCGCAAGACGCAGATTTGATCAAAGCCCTAGAGACGCTGGAGACCGCCATACGCAAGATAGACCGAGAGACTAAGGAACGCTTCAAGGAAACATTTGATTTGGTCAATAGCCACATCCAGCGCATGTATCCACGCCTGTTTCCAGGTGGCAAAGCCTATCTGGAAATGTCGGGTGATGATTTGTTGACCGCAGGGGTGGTGATTATGGCGCGTCCGCCAGGCAAGCGTGTATCTTCTATCCAATTACTCTCCGGTGGCGAAAAAGCACTCACTGCCGCGGCCTTGGTATTAGCTATTTTTGAACTCAATCCAGCACCGTTTTGTTTGCTGGATGAGGTTGATGCGCCGCTGGATGATGCCAATGTGGGACGTTTCTGCGATCTGCTGAAAGACATGAGTCAGCACGTTCAATTTATTTTTATTACCCATAACAAGAGCTCCATGGCCTATGCCGATCACATGCTGGGAGTCACTATGAACGAGCCGGGTGTATCACGCTTGGTCTCCGTCGATATTGATGCCGCCGCCGAGTTGGCAGGGGTCAATCAGGCCTAAGCATGATGATCAGCGCATTAGAATTACGCATTGCTCTAATCGTTGTTGCTGTCATTGTTATTATTGTTTTTATTGTCTGGTATCGCGCAAACAGTAAAGATATTGTCGCCAACAGTATCACCAAACAAGATCAGGATTTCAGTGCAGACATTGAAGATGTTCTGACCATGCCAGCGCGTGATGCAAAAGAAGATTTGCCAGATGATTTGCGCTCAGAGTTTCAGCATGTCAGTCAATCATTACGCGCGGAAAAAATCAGTCAGCGGGTGCACGCTGCGCAGCAAGATCGGGCAGCCAGACAGGATAAGGCCACGCATGCTGACACACCCAAATCGACCCATGCCAGTGCTCCTGATGGGCAACCTGATCAGGCGCGGGAGCTACTCATCGTGCTGCATGTGGTGGCCAAGCCGCAAGCTGATTTCACTGGGCCAATGATACAGCAGATGATGACTGAGCTAGACTTGGAATTCGGGGACATGGGGGGTTATCACTACAACGTCCAGCGGCTTGCTAAAAAACACAGCGTGTATTGTGTCTTGAATATGTTCCAGCCAGGCAGTTTCGATCCCACTCTAATGGCTGACTTTACTACCCGTGGACTGACCATGGTGCTGCAATTGCCTGGGCCTGAGGATAGCCTCAAAGCATTCAATATCATGTGTGAACATGCCCACAGATTGGCTACCTTCCTGAATGCTGACTTGTTGGATCAAGATCATAATCCAGTCACCACTCAGGCGCTGTCGCATTACAAAGAACAGGTGCAGTTGTTCGGCCTGAGAGTGGCACGACTATCGACACTCAGCTAGCCATATAATTCATCAAAGTCCTGCATCCACTCATCATGTCAATATCTGATCGGATTGAACAATTACGTAACCAGATCCAAGCGTATGATTATCAATACTATGTATTGGACGATCCCAGTGTGCCGGACGCAGAATATGATCGACTGATGCGTGAATTACTCGCATTGGAAACACAGCATCCGCAACTATTGACAGCGCAATCACCTACTCAGCGTGTGTCGGGCACCCCTCTAGAGAGTTTCAAACAAGTTCAGCATGACTTGCCGATGTTGTCACTGAGTAATGTCTTCTCGCAAGAGGAGTTACAGGCCTTCGATAAACGCCTCAAAGATCGTTTACATGATGCCACTCCGATCGTCTATAGCGCCGAGCCTAAATTGGATGGTTTAGCAGTGAGTTTGCTCTATGTTGATGGCCGCTTGCAGCGTGCTGCCACTCGTGGAGACGGCACTACCGGAGAAGATATCACGACTAATGTCCGCACTATTCGGAGTGTGCCACTGAAATTACTTGGCAGTGACTGGCCTACTCGCCTAGAAGTGCGCGCTGAGGTGTTTATGTCGCGTTCCGGATTTGCCCAGCTCAATCGTCAGGCGCGCAGTAAGCAGCAAAAAGAATTTGTTAATCCACGCAATGCCGCAGCAGGCAGCTTACGCCAGTTGGATGCGCAATTAACTGCGCAGCGACCATTAGAATTGTTTTGTTACGGGATCGGTGTCCATACTGGCGCAGAGTTAGCCACCAGTCATTACGCAATCCTACAGCAATTCAAACAGTGGGGTTTACGCGTCTGCCCATTAGTTAAGCGTGTCACTGGTGTGGATGAGTGTTGGCGTTATTACCAACAGTTGCAGGACGCACGCGCCACGCTCGATTATGAAATCGATGGTGTGGTGTACAAAGCAGATATGCTGAGCATGCAACAAAAGTTAGGCTTTGTGGCGCGTGCTCCGCGCTGGGCAACGGCGCATAAATTCCCAGCCCAGGAAGAACTCACCATTGTAGAGAAGATCGAATTTCAGGTTGGTCGAACGGGCGCATTAACGCCTGTAGCCAAGTTGCAGCCAGTGTTTGTGGGTGGTGTCACAGTCAGTAATGCCACTCTACATAATATGGATGAAGTCGAGCGTAAAGATGTTCGGATTGGTGATACAGTGATTGTTCGTCGCGCTGGTGATGTTATTCCTGAGGTATTGAGGGTGGTTATGGAGCGTCGTGTGCAGGGCAGTGAGCGAGTTGTACTGCCTACCCAATGCCCTGAATGTGGCGCGGATGTGATACGTTCACAGACTGAAGCGGTGGCCCGCTGTGTTGCTGGGCTGGCTTGTCCGGCTCAGCTTAAAGCGGGGCTCAAGCATTATGTGTCTCGCAGTGCGATGGACATTGACGGTTTGGGCGATAAGTTGATAGAACAGTTTGTCGCAAAAGGTTTAGTCTACCAACTCGATCAATTGTATGATTTTGATCAACAGACTCTGGCTGCGCTAGATCGGATGGGCGCAAAGTCAGCAGTCAAATTGTTGCATGCTATTGAGGCCAGCAAAGCGACAACGTTAGCACGATTCATTTATGCTCTAGGTATTAGGGAAGTGGGTGAAGCAACCGCACAGGCGCTAGCCGAAACGTTTACCTTGGAAGAATTAATGACCGTTGATCAGGCGCGCCTCGAGTGCGTACAAGATGTCGGGCCGGTAGTCGCGCAGAATGTACGCGCCTATTTTTCGCAGGCCGAAAATCGGGCAATGATTCAGCGCCTGCGGGAAGATAAAGGCCTGCACTGGCCTGAATTAAGCCGTGCCGTGCAGTCTGAGGGCCGCTTGCAGGGTCAGAGTTATGTCCTGACGGGCTCTTTGACAAGCATGACCCGGGATGAGGCCAAGCGTAAGTTGCAGGCTTTAGGGGCTCAGGTCAGCAGTAGTATTTCAAAAAATACCAGTGCTTTAATTGCCGGCGATAAAGCAGGTTCAAAATTACATAAGGCGACAAAGTTAGGGGTTGAAGTGATGACCGAAGAAATGTTTTTAGCACTACTGGATGATTGACTATGCTTGCAACGATCAGTTACTACACCCACCTCACGCTGCTTAAAAGCAAGCCTCAGGACGGGCCTACTTCCGCTACCCTGCAGAAAATCTTACTGCTGGTTTTTCTGCTGAGCGCCACAGCTAAATCGCTGGTCTTCTATGATATGACACGCAGTATGGCCAACAGTCTCATCGATCTGATTTTTTTGATTGTTTTTATCCGGGTGATGCTATCTGCCAAGCCTGAGCGTATTCATCAGACACTCAATGCCATGCTGGGTGCGGGGGTGATCTTGAATAGTGTCATTGGTGTAGCCACCCAGAATCTGATGCAGGGGCCGGATACCAAGACGCTGACAGAATTTGCCTCAGTTGCATTTTTCATAATTTTCTCATGGGTGGTGTTGGTGCATGCACATATCATACGCCATGCCACTGAATCTACATTGTCGGTGGGTGCCTTGATCAGTCTAGGTTACTCATTCGTCAGTACTATTGTTATGGTGACTGTCATCGGTTTGCTCGGAATTTAGCTATGCATGTTCATATTCTGGGCATCTGCGGCACTTTCATGGGCGGCATTGCCAGCATTGCCAAACAAATGGGTCATCATGTGACCGGTTCTGATTTGAATGTTTATCCACCTATGAGCACTCAGCTGGAGACGATTGGTATTGAATTGATCGAAGGTTTTGCTGCCCAGCAACTGGATTTAAATCCTGACTGTATCGTGGTTGGCAATGTAATGACCCGCGGCCATGCCGTTATCGAGACGATGCTCGAGCGCCAGATACCCATGCTCTCTGGGCCACAATGGCTCAGGCAAAATGTGTTATCGGATCGCTGGGTGCTTGCTGTATCTGGCACTCATGGTAAAACTACTACGGCCAGTATGTTGGCCCATATACTGGAGTATGCCGGCTTACAACCAGGCTATTTGATTGGTGGGGTGCCCAATAATTTCAATCAGTCAGCCCGTTTTGGCGAGCCGCCATTTTTTGTCATTGAAGCAGATGAGTACGACACCGCTTTTTTTGATAAGCGCGCAAAGTTTGTGCATTACCAGCCACGTACCTTGATACTCAATAATCTGGAGTTTGATCATGCTGATATTTTTCGTGACTTAATCGATATTCAAAAACAATTTCATCATGCTATCAAATTAGTCCCAGCCAGCGGCAAACTGATTGTCAATGGCGAGGATGAAAATATAGCCGAACTATTGGCTATGGGGTGCTGGTCAGAACAGGAAACCTTTGGCAGTCTACCTGCGCATGACTGGCAGCTGCAGACGCGAGTCGGTCAGACAGAATTTGATGTGCGCGTTGGTCAACAGCATAATATTCATTGTCAATTTCAGCAGCTGGGCCGCTACAATGCAATGAATGCTGTGGCTGCGATGGCCGCCGCCAGACATGTGGGAGTCTCGCCTGACGTCGC
This sequence comes from Proteobacteria bacterium UBA1858, assembly GCA_002338385.1. GTDB lineage: Bacteria > Pseudomonadota > Gammaproteobacteria > UBA4575 > UBA4575 > UBA1858. Next base: position 18,270 of record DDIE01000037.1, on the reverse strand, counting down.
TGGAGAAGCACTGGCGCAATTCTCAGGGGTTAAACGTCGACTAGAAAACAAGGGCGAGTATGCGGGCATTACCGTATATGATGATTTCGCTCATCATCCCACTGAAATACACTGTACGCTGGAGAGCTTCAGCCAGCATTATCCTGAGCATAGACTGATCGTGGTGTTCGAACCACGCTCAAATTCAATGCAAATGGGCTCCCATGTTGGCGCCTTAAAAGCGGCACTGTCCAGCGCAGATAAAGTATTCGCATACGACACCGGCCAGCTCGACTGGTCGCTGAATCAGGTTCTGACGGGGTTAGACTGTATGATACAAAATAATATTAATGATTTAGTTCTGCAGTTATTAGCGTATCTTGAACCCGGAGACAATGTACTCATCTTAAGTAATGGCGGTTTTGAGGGCTTGTGCTTGAAGTTAATCACAGCACTGCAAGCTCAAACCAATCAATAATCATTTGTCTCTATTTGGGTAAGTCTAACGCTGGAGACATACGATGCAGTTACCATTATTTCCCCTCAATCTGGTTATTTTCCCAGCGGGCATTTTGCCTCTGAGAATATTCGAGCCTCGTTATTTGCAGATGGTGCGCGATTGCGCTAAGAATCAGCAGGAATTCGTTGTTTGCAGTCTGGATGAAAATCAGACTCTGAAACAAGCCGCTGACTCGTCCTGGGTTGGTACGGCCTGTGAAATTATAGACTTTGAAACCATGCCTGATGGTCTGTTAGGGATCACCGCTAGAGGCACGCGGCGGGTAATGATCAGTGAGCCCACTCAAGACGCTAACGAATTGATTTTGGTCACTACAGAGACGATCCCCGAAGAGCCTGATGAGAGTCTGCCAGACAGTTTTCTTGAATGGTCTAAAATCATTCCATTGATCACCCAAAAAATGGGTGGTGCCTACGCAAATCAGGAACATAAACTGGCCAGTGCCCAATGGGTGGGCGCGCGGATGGCTGAATATTTGCCATTTGAATTAGCGCATAAACAACGTATTCTTGAGATCGACTATCCACTCATCCGCCTGAATTATTTGCAAGATATTTTGCAAGAGGCGGAATATTACCTATCCAAGGGCAATCTGAGCTGACTTCAGATATTGCCATAACCAGCAAGGAGAATAACTATGGCAACTATTGAACTGACCTCAGAAAACTTTAATGCAACTATCCAGAATAACGCCATAGTCATTATTGATTTTTGGGCTGAATGGTGTG
>DDIE01000037.1:5737-16737 GCA_002338385.1 Proteobacteria bacterium UBA1858 | reverse complement strand
GCTGAATGGTGTGGTCCATGCAAGTCGTTTGCTCCGACTTTTGATTTGTTCTCAGAAAAATATCCGGATGTGGTGTTTGCTAAAGTCGATACAGAGCATCAAACCGAACTCGCGCAAAGTTGCCAGATACGTTCAATTCCGACCCTGATGCTCTTTAGAGAACAGATTCTATTATTCAATCAGGCGGGTGCTCTGGCACCTGCCCAACTGGCGGATGTGCTGGATAAAGTAAAGCAGTTGGATATGCACCAAGTGAAGGCATCAATCAAGCAACAGCAAGATACTGCGACAGAATAAATCAGCCCTGACGGTTATCCGTCAGCAGCACAAGCCGGTCTGATAACAATATGTACAGGTATCACTTATCTATTGGCGCACGCTTGCATTATGATGGTGTTATTGAACACTCTCCAAGTCTTTGACCTATGCAGGAATACAGCTTTAAAAGTATTGCCAAACTGGCAGTCAAGCATCGCAAGACGCTGCTTGCAGCGAATCTGATTGCGTTGTTGGCAGTGATCGCCAGCGTACCAATCCCGCTGCTTATTCCATTGTTGGTGGATGAGGTGCTCCTGGACCAACCCGGTAGAATCGTTAACTTTTTTGATGGCCTGTTCAATGACGCCCAGCAGGGGCCGATTTTTTATATCAGTGCCGTGCTGGTGGTTACCGCAATTCTGCGACTGCTGGCGTTGATTCTCAATGTCTGGCAAACCAAGAAGTTTGTGTCGGTGTCGAAAGACCTCGTATATGACATGCGTGCCCAGATGTTAGCTCGTCTGGAGCGTATTACCATGTCGGAATATGAGACAGTCGGGAGTGGGGCAGTGTCGTCCTTATTCGTGACAGATCTGAATACGATCGATCAATTCATTGGTGAGACCGCCAGCAAAGTCATTATCTCGACACTGACCATCCTCGGTGTGGGTGTGATTTTGGTCTGGTTGCACTGGCAGTTAGCGTTATTCATTTTGCTGATGAATCCTGTGGTGATCTATTTCACCATGATGATGGGCAAGCGAGTTAAAGATCTTAAGAGCAGCGAAAACAAGTCTTTTGAAATTTTCCAGCAAGCATTGACTGAAACCCTAGAGGGGATACAGCAGATACGAGCCAGTAATAGAGAGAAATTCTATTTAGCCAAAGTTAAGCACTTTGCGGCTAATGTGCGTGATCACTCAACCGCATTCTCATGGAAGAGTGATGCTGCCAATCGCACCTCCTTTCTTATCTTTTTAGTCGGGTTTGATGTATTTCGCGCTGTCGGCATGGTGATGGTGCTTACCACAGGCTTATCCATTGGTGAAATGATTGCGGTGTTTGGCTATCTCTGGTTCATGATGGGGCCAGTACAAGAGGTGTTAGCGGTGCAGTATTCGTACTTCTCGGCCAAAGCGGCGTTAGCCAGAATCAATTCACTCATCCAGCTGCCGGATGAGCCCGTCTATCATGCGCAAGTTAATCCATTCAAAAATCAGGACGGTATCGCGATTGACATCGCTAATATCAAATTCGCTTATGGCGATGGCCCGCTGGTTTTGAATGGAGTTAACCTAAGCGTACATGAGGGAGAGAAAGTCGCCTTGGTCGGCGCCAGCGGTGGAGGCAAGTCAACGCTAGTGCAAGTATTGTTGGGTTTGTACCCACCAATCTCAGGTGATATCAGGTTCAATAACTATTCAGTGACCCAGATCGGCATGGATGTGGTGCGCGAGAACGTGGCCTGTGTGCTGCAACATCCCGCCCTATTTAATGATACTTTGCGTAACAACCTCACCCTAGGACGAGATGTATCTGATGAAAAACTTTGGCAAGTGTTGCAGGTCGCCCAAATGGAAGAGGTGGTGAAACAACTGCCAGCGGGTTTAGATTCAATTCTTGGCAGGAATGGGGTACGTCTCTCCGGTGGGCAGCGCCAACGTATCGCGATTGCCAGAATGGCACTGACTGATCCCAAGGTTGTGGTGTTGGATGAGGCGACTTCAGCCTTGGACGCAGACACCGAGGCGCGCTTGCATCACTCATTGCAGACGTTCTTAAAAGGCCGAACGACCATCATCATTGCGCATCGTTTGAGTGCCGTGCGGCAGGCGGACCGGGTGTTTGTATTCGATGATGGCAGAATTGCCGAACACGGACGCCATCAGGAGCTGATCAATGCCAGTGGCCTGTACGCGCGCTTGTATGGCCAACAATATGCAGCGGTGAGTTAAATCTTGACCTTCTAAATGAGAACGATTATCATTACCATATGTTTAATCTAAGCCATTGAAAGGAGCAGTTGTGCAGCAAGAACGCCCCCAAGCAGGTATCTCCAGCAACCAAACTTCTGCCGAATCAGAGCCATTTTCAACTTTGGGCAACACCTTTGCCTTAGCTAATTTATTGCAGGACAGTCGCTACGCCTGGATTACCCATGCAGGTGAAACTTATTTATTACAACTGACAAAATCGAACAAATTACTGTTAACTAAGTAATTACGAGCATGTGTCGAACGAGATTGACTCCCTCGTTGGCAACATAGTACTCAAGCCAGGACTTCCTTGTCTATGCACAAGCCACCTCCTCAAGTCAGTAGCCAGAGTACCTTTACCCCAGGTGTTTGAATACCCGCTCAGCGGCGGCGAGTGTTTTATCGATATCGTCACTGCTATGTGCAGCAGAAATAAATCCCGCTTCGTACGATGAGGGGGCGAGATAAACGCCTTGTTCGAGCATCAGATGAAAGAATTTATTAAATCTTTGTTGATCGCATTGAGTCACCTGATCGAAATGTGTGATGCGTTCCTCGTGACTGAAGAAGAAACCAAACATACCGCCGGCATGATTGGTCGTCATCCCTATACCAGCGGCTTGAGCACGCTCTTTAAGGCCTTCAACCAAGCATTTAGTCTTGTCACCTAAACGCTCATAGAAGCCGGCTTGGCGCACCATGGTGATAGTCATAATACCTGCGGTCATAGCAATCGGATTACCTGACAGAGTGCCAGCCTGATACACCGGCCCCTCAGGTGCCAAATGAGCCATCACTTGCTTGCGGCCACCAAACGCACCGACTGGCATACCACCCCCAATGACTTTACCAAGCGTGGTAATGTCTGGCGTCACACCATACAGCGCCTGAGTGCCACCTAGTGCCACTCGAAAACCAGTCATCACCTCATCAAAAATGAGTAGGCTTTGGTATTTTTCAGTGATTTCTTTGAGGCCTTGTAAATACCCTTCGACAGGTAATACACAGTTCATATTGCCCGCGATGGGCTCGACGATAATGCAAGCAATCTGGTCACCCTGTTGAGCGAACAACGCCTCCACTGCTGCCAGATCATTGAAGGGTAGAGTAAGTGTATGGGCGGCTAGTTCGGCGGGTACACCAGGTGAGCTGGGCGTACCAAATGTTAATGCACCCGAGCCAGCTTTGACCAGTAGGGAGTCGACATGACCATGATAGCAGCCTTCGAATTTTAAGATTTTAGAGCGCTTGGTATAGCCGCGTGCCAAGCGAATAGCACTCATTGTGGCCTCTGTACCCGAGCTGACCATACGTACTTGTTCAATTGAAGGGACCACTTCACATACCAGCTTGGCCATTTCGGTTTCGAGCAGCGTTGGTGCGCCAAAACTTAGACCATGAACTGCTGCATCTTGCACAGCTTTGATCACTTGCGGATGCGCGTGGCCCAGAATCATTGGTCCCCACGAGCCCACATAATCGATATATTGTTTGTCGTTAGTGTCATATATGTGTGCACCAGAGGCGCGTTTAATATAAACCGGATCACCGCCTACTGCTTTGAATGCGCGCACTGGAGAGTTCACGCCACCGGGGATGTATTTTTGTGCTTCTAGGAAATGTGAGTGCATAGCGTCCATGGTGTGTCAGATGAAATTTAAGACCGTATTATACCTGCTCTTAGAAAATTGTTTGCTGCCTGTAATGGGTCTGGCGCGTTGAATACACTGTTGCAGGTGGCGACTAATTCAACCCCTGTCGCCAGCACTGATTTTACATTACGCGAGGTGATGCCACCTATCGCGCAGACCGGGATCGTGAGTTGTTGCTGGGCTGCCCGTAATACACTTATTGGACAGTGGCCTGCATAAGGCTTGGTCTGGGATGTGAAAATACGGCCGAAGGCCACATAGTCCGCCCCCTGAGCTTGCTGGCGTCGGGCCTGATAAATACTCCGATAACAAGATATCCCGATAATTTTTTTGTTGCCAAGACAAGCGCGTGCCTGTTGTAAGCAAGCATCATTTTTACCCAAGTGCACCCCATCAGCATCAATCTGCCGGGCGAGCTGAATACGGTCATTGATGATTAACGGCACATGATAGTCACGACAGAGCGCCTGAATTTGTAATGCGTCAGGTAACAGTTGTTGATCAGTAAGTTTTTTTTCGCGCAGTTGGATCAATGCGGCACCACCGATCAGCGCTTGTTCGATGCGCTCCACCCAACTAGAGTGCGGATAGTGCTGATCGTCCGTTAATACATATAAATGACTCAACATGTGTGTTGCAACTTGTTGCGCTGGGGTATGAGCTGACCGCGCCCCAGTGCTTGCGCATGTTTGAGCGAGGCATAGGTGTAGTCCTGAGCACGTTGGCAGGCCGTCTCGATGTCATCGCCAAGTGCTAGGAAACAGGTCAATGCGCTGCTCAGTGTGCAGCCGCTGCCATGATAAACAGCCGCTAATCTTGGCCAGACGAAGTCGCGCAGTACTGTTGTGTTGCGATATAAAACATTATGCACTTGCTGACTGTCTTGATCGCCACCAGTCACTAAGATGTGCTCAGGGCCTAGCGCTGTCACTGCACTCACTTGTGCCTGGAATGAATCATCACAATTAGCCAGTTGGGCTAATTCCATGTGGTTAGGGGTGATCACATTGACGGCTGCCAGGAGGCGTTGTTGGATTGCTTGCAGTGTTGCTGTATCACTAAATGCGTGTCCTTGAGTAGGCCGTAACACCGGATCAAAAACCACGGGTATGGATGAAAAATCGCGGACAATATCTGCTATAGTGTCGGCGGTCGCTCGATTGGGAATGACGCCAATCTTGCAGGCTGAAATATCCATATCTTGCAGTAATGTGTCTACCTGCTGTTTTAGCACATCAGTATTCAGGGCAGTGATGGACACGACCTCAATAGAATTCTGTGTTGTCAGGCAACTCGCAATTGGCAGGGCATGCCCACCACAATTAGAGATGGACTCTATGTCGGCTTGCAGACCCGCGCCACCACTAGGGTCTAGTCCGGCAAAACATAAAATACGTGGGCGCATGGTGAGGATGTTTTAAATAATTACAAATGATACTAGCACGCTGAGACTAGGAGTGAGTAGTGTATAAGAAATATATGTGCGTGATCTGTGGTTGGATATATGATGAAGAAAAAGGTGCCCCAGAAGACGGTATTGCGGCAGGTACCAAGTGGGAGGATATCCCGATGAATTGGCAATGTCCTGATTGCGGCGCTATCAAAGATGATTTTGAAATGATTGAAGTCGACTGATCCTTTGCCGAGTTAATTCGAGTTGAATTACATCAGATACAGGTACTCAATCAAAAGGAAGCGGAGACAATAATGACAGCACTTATTTGCGGCTCATTTGCATATGACAATATCATGAGCTTTCAGGATCGATTCAAGAATCACATCTTGCCGGACAAGGTCCATATTCTGAATGTTTGTTTTTTGGTCCCAGCAATGCGCAAAGAGTTTGGCGGCTGTGCGGGTAATATTGCTTATAACCTACACCTGCTCGGTGGTGACGGTAAGCCTATGGGCACGGTCGGCAGTGATTTTGCACCCTATGCGGAGTGGATGGATAAAGTGGGTATTAGGCAGGATTATCTCAAAGTTGTTGAGCATGCATATACTGCGCAGGCTTTCATAACCACTGACTTGGACGACAATCAGATTACCGCCTTCCATCCTGGTGCAATGGATCTTGCTCATACTCAGACGATACCCACGGATGCGGGAATTAGTCTGGGCTTAATTTCGCCGGATGGACGTGCGGCCATGCTGGAACATGCGCAACAATTCAGTGCGGCTAAGATACCGTTTATTTTCGATCCAGGTCAGGGCTTACCAATGTTTGATGGTGCGGAACTGAATTGTTTTATTGACCAAGCCAGTTATGTCACGGTGAACGATTATGAAGCCCAGTTGTTGCAGGATCGTACCGGTCTATCTGAACAACAGATCAGTGAGCGGGTAGAAGCACTGATTATTACCCAAGGCGCACAAGGGTCCAAAATCTATCACCGGGGCAAGCATATGCATATTCCGGCCTTGGCTGTGACGGATATAAAAGATCCCACTGGCTGTGGTGATGCTTATCGAGCGGGTCTGATTTATGGCATCATGCACCAACTAGATTGGCTCACTACTGGCCAGATTGCCACGCTATTAGGTGCGCTTAAAATTCAACATCATGGCACGCAAAATCATCACTTCACGCTGGATCAGTTCAAGCATCAGTTCGAGGCTGCCTACGGTAAAACCTTCTAGGACGCATTGTTGATGAGGGTGCTTGCCGGATTGATACTGTTACTGCCAGTGATAGTCTGTGCGGAGCGTTTGCGTCAGACTGATTATTACGATGTCTGGCCGAGTCAATATGGTCAATATGGGGTAACGCCAATCTTTGGGCCGGTCACTGTGGACGGCTTGCAAACACTGACCCTGATTCTAAAGCAGCACAGTCGCCATGGCGTATTAGCATCAATTACAGTGCATTATTTGACTAACAGGGGCGATCTGCATTTCAGTGCGCCACTGCGTTATCAATGCATGGATGATAACAATCGTTGCTTGCTAGAATTTGCGATTGAGGCGCGCTATGAGAATAACCTCGAAATCGAACTCCTATATGAAACACCGAATGACCCACAACGTCTGATTGAATATCGGATTAAAGACCTTGGTGTGATGGGTAGTTTGCTACAAAAGAAACGTTAGCTGCTGCTATCCCTAAAGCTTAGGATAGGCCATTGTTGCTGTTCTGCATGAGCCCTTAATATATCATCTGGATCTACTGCATAGGCGGTCGTGGCGACACTCAGTAATGGAATATCATTGCGTGAGTCACTATAGGCGACACTGTCTTGCAGAGATAGTTGGGCGCTCTGGCACCAATCATGTAAGCGATCTATTTTATGCTTGGAAAAACAGGGTACGGCTAACTCACCGGTATATTGGCCAGCCACCATCTCGGGCAGAGTGGCGAGTAATTTATCGACACCATAGAGTTCAGCGATAGGCTCAGTTATAAATTGATTAGTTGAAGTGATGATTACGATCGTGTCGCCGGCTTGTCGGTGCTGTGCAATATAATCCAGCCCTGTGCGCGTCATAATGGGTTTGATTTTGCGTTCGACAAATTCTTGTCGCCAGACTTTGAGTGTTTGTAGGGGATATTCACTGAGCGGCTTGAAGGCGAAACGAGCGAACTCGTAGATATCTAACGTACCTTGTTTGTATTGTTCGTAAAAGGCTCGATTTGTGGCTTCATAATACGCGCCATCAACTGCGCCTTTTTCTACTAAGTGTTGTCCCCACAGATAATCGCTGTCGCCGGCGAGTAAAGTCTCATCCAGATCAAAAAGTGCTAGTGGCATTGTACTTCCCCATATAAATCTCGTTAGATAGCACCCATTTGTATGCATTTAGACGCAGAAAAGCTCTAGTTTGCGCATATTTGATGCATATGAAAGAATAGCTAAAAATAAAAAACAATAAGAATAAGAATAAAATGATCGATTCACAAGGGTATCGGGCAAATGTGGGGATCGTCCTGTGTAATGCTTCTGGGCAGCTCCTGTGGTGTAAGCGATGTGGTCAGGACGCGTGGCAATTCCCCCAGGGAGGCATCAGTGTTAATGAAACCCCTGAAGATGCACTATACAGAGAACTGACTGAGGAGACTGGTCTGACTGAGGATGATGTCGAAGTCATTACCAGCTCCAAAGAATGGTTAAAGTATCGCTTGCCACCGCATTTCGTGCGCAGAAAATGTTTTCCAAAATGCATTGGCCAGAAACAGCGCTGGTTTCTGTTACGCATGATTTCAGATGACAGCCAAATCGATCTTCAACACTCTTCAGTACCTGAATTCGACGGTTGGCAATGGGTGGATTACTGGCAGCCGCTGAGTGAGGTGGTGTTTTTCAAACGCAATGTTTATCAGCGGGCCCTGACAGAGTTTGCGCCGCATATAGACGCAATGATCAGTTAGTTGATTTACGCAACCAGATAATCGTTCCACTGATCGCAAGCAAGATAAACAGAATCGCAGCAAGTGACATTATATTTTGACCGACACTGCCAAGCAGTCTGCCACTATGCAGATCCAGCAGCATCCGCTCAAGTGTAATTTCGTGGCTGCGAACATAGGCTTGTACAGCGCTATCGATCTCTCCAGGTGTAGTTATCGGAGCCACCCATTTTGGATGCGGTCCTTGCAGTGGTTGCCAGGCTGACAATTCTGCACTACCTTTCCAATACGTATTGATGCCGCGCAATACAGGATGCCCCTGCTGATCTTTGGCAATTCCCAGTGGCGCCTCCGGCAAACCAGTAAGCTCACTGATTTCATCAACCAAATCACCTGCTGGTGTGAGTAATAAAATACTGGCTTGAGTGGCTAACACTAAGTGCTGATCGGTCTCAATTACACCGACCAAAGACTTGCTGCTGTTGAGCATGTACTTGCCGTCAAGAAATACATAATTACTGGCATGAGAGACTAGATGCTGTTCTGTTTGAAATGAGGTGACTTCAAATTGGCCGATGCGGTAGCGCTCCAGCAACCAGCGATTGGCAATATGTTTAGCATCCAGTTCCAATTGGTCAGTAAAGTTCAGGAATAAACCTGTGACTGACAAAATGATGACTAATATGGCGGACAAGACACCGACATAGCGGTGCCAGATATGAAGTTTAAACATGTAGCCGGATAATTATTATTGTTGTGTAATGACATGATTGTGAAGGAACAATGCCATTCTAGACAATTTCTTCATGGCATTCACTGACATTGTGGCCCCAGTGATATTGTCGATCGATTGATTGAGGCGGCTGTTAGTCTTGAGGAAAGCACCAGAAAATTGACGTGTAAAAAATTCGTTACGAATTTCCCAGCCGCGGCTCTCACGAAAGATCAACACCTTGAAGTCTTCAATTTTATTGTTTTCAACGACAAAACCAGCCGTAATGGGCCGCTCTTTGCCGATTTCTTCCAGAATCCAGGCTGTGCGTTGCGCGTCCTGCCAGTATGTCACTCTAATTTTTTTATAGCGATGCTCGAGAATATTTCTAACATCCTGCGCCAGTTGTCCGCTTAAAGTGAGTTTATCGGGCACAGGCGGTTGTCCAGCGAACACATTATTGATGAATGTGGCAGGTTCGAGATAAACACCTTTAGCACTTAATGATGAGCTCAGTGCCATCAGCAGTGCAGTCAGCAGGAGTGCTGTTTTACTGGCGTAGCGTCGAAGATGTGTCAAGGTACTTATTTCCAAATTTGATTATCTGGTCAGCCTTCATAGTCTCGGATGCCTTGTGCACTCGTTCCAGATCATCACGGTGTTGACTGAGTTCAGCAGCCATTGTTTCGAGGGCGTTTTCTAAGGTGTAACTGAGCATATGAATTTCATGCATAGATTCTGGCGTCAATTCTTGCTTCAGCAGAGCAGCAAATTTTTGATTGTAAAGATCATAGTTGGCCACTGCTTGGGCAAGGGTATCAGCGGGTAAACCTTTGGCGTGACTATAGTCATCTTCTGCCAGGCTGAGTGCTGAAATAAACACCAGCATTATAGTAATCAATAGTTGATTTATTTTCATTGCTTTTCTCGATGGTGAATAGTACACAACTGTATAAGAAAACCACCCTGAGGGCTGAGTTCAGCGTGGTTTTTAAGTTTACGCATGCTAACTTAAATCGGACTTAGAAGGATAGACCCACACCTAAGTTGAAGCCGTCAAAATCCTTGGAGCTGTCGACATTATCTTTGTAATCGATATAGTCGGCTTTAAGTGCGACTTGTTCATGTAAGTAATAGTTTGCACCTACAGACATGATTTCAACGTTCTTCTCACTGCCTTTGAAATACTCAAGGTCCTCGTAGCGCGCGAAAAAGCCCAGATTTGCTAGCGGACGTATACTCGGTTCAATATACCAACCTTTCTGCTCATCACCATTGTCTGCTTCGATACCGTCGCCTTCAAAGTCCCACTCAGCGTACAGCGCGCGCAAGCCAAACATGCCTGAATTGTAGGCGATGTGCGCCTCCATTAATGAACCCTCTTCGATGTAGCCACCGTCACCATCCTGTTGACTAGGATCATCTTCATAGTGGTATGAAACACCAAGCTCAAGACCTTGCATGCCTGTGTAGGTGGCAGCAAAGGTGTAGGCCAAATTCTGTGCCTCGGCATTCGAGCCTTTTTGGCGACCGCCACGAACATAACCATCATCATCACTCATGTTGAGGCCACTGTGGACGGCGCCCTCAAACTTAAAGCCACTGTCCATAGTGTAGGTCAGCATGGAGCCGATTTCCCACCAAGTTGTTGGCACTATATATTTTTCAACACTGTTGCGTTCTACACCATAAAAAGTGTCGGGTTCATGTGTTTCGTTCAGCATGCCGATGGGGAGTATAAAAAGTCCGGCACGTGCTGAGGCATTGTCGACGAAATCATATTCGACATAGGCTTGTTCGACCTCGACTTCACCACCCAGTGCACCATCACCGTCAGCAGTATCTTGCACACCCCCATGTTCGATTTCTAACTCTGAGAAAAAGCGCAATTTATCGTTGTACTCATAGCCGGTGAATAACACGAAACGATGCAGATCAAATTCTTTTTTCTCACTGCCATCATCATAATCGTAATTATTGTAATGAGCCTCAACATATCCGCCGAGTGATAAATTTTCAAACTTACCTAAGGATGAACTCTCAGCGGCTTCTGCCGC
>DDIE01000037.1:0-5424 GCA_002338385.1 Proteobacteria bacterium UBA1858 | reverse complement strand
TGCCGCAGCTTCGGCTACTTCTACGGCTTCATCCGCAGTTTGTTTGGCCTCTTCAACCGCCACTTGCTGTTTTTGGCGTTCTTCCATTAAATATTTTACTGCCGCTCTAAGCTCTTCGTATTCGGCCTTATCGACCATGATCATTTCTGTTGCGGAGACTGCATTGATTGATAAACAGAAGCTCACTGCAAAGCAGCAGAGGGTTTTGATGTGCATATAATCTCCTTACATGGGTGATTCTTGAGTGATGAGCGGAGTCTATATTAACAGTAACGCAAATGCAAATCATTATCATTTGTAATAGGTATACGATGCCTAGGTCATACCAGCACATTGCTAGCGCTTGCCATCAAGTCAGTTTATGTCGCGTATGCGTGAGGCAACGTTCGAGAGTGATAGAGCCTTAGTTAGGCTAACTGGATTGCGCACATGGCAGAGTAGGCACCGCGCTCATGCGCGTCACGCGGTGCCTGTCGATGACTGATTAATCGTCGCTAATCATCATTTCTTGCAGATAGTTTTGAATGCCGACGTGCTTGATGCGATCTTGCTGCTCTTCTATCCAATCGACGTGTTCTTCCTCACTATCGAGAATGCGTTCGAACAGATCGCGCGAAACGTAATCTTTGATGGTCTCACAATAAGCAATCGCTTCGCGCAGATCTGGGATCGCAATCATTTCCAGCTTGAGATCGCAGGCGATCATTTCTTCCGGATTTTCGCCGATAAATAGTTTGCCAAGATCTTGCAGATTAGGCAGGCCCTCGAGGAATAAAATGCGCTCAATCAACATATCAGCATGCTTCATTTCATCAATTGACTCGTGATATTCGTATTCATTGAGCTTCTCGAAGCCCCAATTCTTATACATGCGTGCATGCAGGAAGTACTGATTAATGGCGGTCAGTTCGTTCTTAAGAATTGTGTTCAGATGTGCAATGACTTGCTTGTCACCTTTCATAGGATAATGCCCCTAGTAAATTAAGTTAATGCGCGGGAGTATAAACTAAAAAAGATTATAAGTGTTTGATAGTAAACGAGATAAGAATGATATTTAATCTCATTCTTGTTGCTTTATCACGGGCGGATGGCGCTGATCGCAATACTCACATCGGCCGTGTCGGGGATGAATTGTTTGTTGCAGGATTTACTACATTCACGTAAGCACTGGCGCGCATGGCATTTGCACTCTCCGCACTGATTAGCGACGCCAAGTTGCTGTTGCAGATCCGCAAAAGAGCCCACGCCATTGGCTACAGCCTCTTTAATCTGTGAGTCAGTAATCTCGTTACAAATACATATAAACATGCATACATCGTAATAGTAATGAGAATGATTGTCAATAACATTTGAGGTTGTGATGTACAGCGGTCACAATTCGCTCAGAAAGGCTTCACCACAACTAATATGACAATCGCAATCAGTGCCAGTACGGGAGCCTCATTGAACCAACGAAACCAGACATGAGTACGTGTGTTGTTATCTTGTTTGAACTGAGCCACCAGTGCTCCGCACCAGATATGGTAAGCCACCAACACCAGCACTAAGGCCAATTTTAAATGCATCCAGTAACCGATCATGTAGGCTTCCCAGCCAGCCACCAGCAGCCACATCCCAAGACCGATAGTAACAACCGCGCCTGGTGTCATGATGCCGAAAAATAATTTACGCTCCATCACTTTGAAACGCTGGTTACTGATTGGATCCTCACTCATGGCGTGGTAGACGAATAGGCGTGGTAAATAAAACATGCCCGCGAACCAAGTTACCATGGCAATAATATGAAACGATTTAATCCAAAGCATTAATCCCTACCTGATGAATGTTTGATTGAAGGACTCCCGACTGATCACACCTTGCACAAAAGTTTGTGCCAACGGATTCCAGTGGGTGACACACAGCATTGCGACTTTTTCCTGACTAAACATCTCGCGTGCTTTAGCCAGGGTGGAGCGGATATCAATGCTGGCTATAGTGTGTTGCTCAAGCGGAGCATCAAGCAAGTCAATCGCGTCGAGTTCAGGATGTTGCTCAAGATAAGCGATTAGATGATGACCTGCAATCGCAGCCACTGGCATTTGGTTATCCTCGATCACAATCCACTCTGGCAGATTAATATGCTCCAGTGTATTGCGGGTAAAAACACGCGCTAAACAGACATAATCCTCACTCATAGCGTCTTTTACACTGCTGCGCTGCAAGGACTGAGTAACAGGGTCGTGTTGATAACTGAATCCGCGCAAGCTTAATAACAAATCAAACACAGGGGGTTGTTTAAAGATCTGACGACTGACTAACTGGGCCACAACAATGCTCAACATGCTCGGCCAGATGATGTTGTGGTGAGTAGTAATTTCGAATACTGCGGTCAGGGCGGCGAGCGGTGCCTGCAAACATGCACCCATCATGGCACTCATGCCGATGATGGCATACATACCACTGTTCTGAATCGGCAGCTCTAGGGTATGGTGCAGAAATGAGGCCATCAAGGCGCCGCCAACTGCACCAATAACCAGCGAGGGTGAAATCAGCCCCGCTGGAATACCGCAGGCGATTGCACAGGCCGTAGCGATTAATTTCAGGAGCATGATGGCAAATAATAACGACATTGAAAGTTGACCTAAGATGGCAGCATTGATGGTGTCGTAGCCCATACCCATAATTTCGGGTATCAATAGCGCCAGCGTGCCAGTGACAAAACCTGCCAGGATGAAGCGCATACTCAGACCGAGGCTTTGAGTCTTGATCGAGATTGCTTTGATTAAATAGGTGAACAAAGTGGATGCGCATCCCACCAATACACCAAGTAGAATCAGGAAGGGTATTTCTGCGGCAGAAATCGAGGGCATAGCATCGATATGCAGCAAGGCGTCACTGCCAAACGCCCACTGGGCAATTCCTGCCGCCACAACGGCGGCAATCATGATCGGAATGAAGCTGGCAAAACTGTATTCAACAACGATCACTTCCATAGCGAAAATGACCCCCGCTAATGGAGTGTTAAATGCCGCACTGATTGCGGCAGCAGATCCGCAGGCAAGCAGCGTTCTGACAGAGTTATGTGGCAATTTAAGTTGCTGACCTAACACACTGCCGACCGCTGATCCCATATGGATAGCAGGCCCCTCTCTGCCGACGGAGTGTCCACTGACCAGTGCTACAGCTGCGCCAATAAACTGCAGCACTAAACTGCGCAGTTGGATCAGACCATCATGGTAGCGTAAGCGCTCCAGGACGTTGACTACACCGACACCGTCACTCTCTTTGGCAATGAATCTATATATCAACAATAAGATCACTGAGCCCAACACCGGTGCTAACAGGCGACTGGCTAGGTTAAGTGATTCGAAATTTTCACTGTCACCCAGAGGCAACCATAAAGCCAGGGCAGAATTCACACAAAATATAAAAAATGTCAGCACAAGCGAGGTCAATACACCAACTGAAAGACCCAAAATGCTGAGATGTACGAGTGCATCGGCGCGCGCGGTCTGAAAGCGAAAATCATCCAGATGTTTAGTTATGATCGACTTATTGGGCAGCTTGTATTTCATTTGTGTATTATGACACGCAAATCAGCGCTAAGGCATGCGTTACAGGCATCCGTGCGTAGGGATTATGGTTACTTACACATTGAGTTAAAAGTATGATTAAAGTTGGCATAGTGGGTGGAACAGGCTACACCGGTATCGAATTGATACGCCTGTTAATGCTGCACCCAGAGGTGCAGATCAAGGCGATCACTTCACGCACAGAGGCAGGCAAAAAGCTCAGCCAGTTGGTACCAAATTTTATTCCCCAAGAGGATTTAATTTTCAGTCCACCGACGCTGGATAATTTGGCAGCGTGTGATTTGGTGTTTTTTGCAACACCCAATGGCACTGCCATGCAGATGGTGCCTGACTTGCTGGCAGCGGGCATCAAAGTAATCGATTTGGCCGCCGATTTTCGGATTCAAGATCAAGCACTGTGGGAGCACTGGTATCAACAGGATCATGCCTGTCCCGAGTTGCTGCCAGCGGCGGTCTATGGTTTGCCGGAAATTAATCGAGAGCTAATCAGAAATGCTCAGTTAGTGGCTAATCCCGGCTGCTATCCGACCGCAGTCGCACTGGCTTTGATACCGTTATTAGAGCAAGGATTGATTGCCACGGATACGCTGATTGCTGATGTGAAATCAGGTGTCAGTGGCGCCGGTCGGGCGGCTAACATCGCTACTTTGCATGCCGAGGTGAGTGAGAATTTTAAGGCCTATGCCAGTGCTGGCCACCGTCACCAGCCCGAGATAGAGCAGACCCTCAGGCAGGTGGCGCAAACAGATGCCGTCCAACTGACATTCATACCGCATCTAGTGCCAATGAATCGTGGTATCCACGCGACCTGTTACGCACGTGTGGGGTCCGCACTGCAACAGCAGGATCTGACTTCCATCTATCAACAGCGGTATCTGGATGAGCAGTTTGTATCACTGTTGGCGCAGGATCAGCACCCAGAAACACGAGCTGTGCGTGGCAGTAATCAATGTATTATCGCTGTTAAGCGTGTATCAGAGCAGCAGGTCGTGGTGTTGTCTGTGATCGATAATCTAGTCAAGGGTGCTGCCGGACAAGCCGTGCAGAATATGAATATCATGTATGGTCTGCCTGAAGTGAGTGGTCTTGATACTATCGCCTTACTCCCCTAGTGGGTGGTTACTGTGAACAGAAAAGTCAGAGTATTCCTGCCCAAACTAGAGAATATTGCACTCACCGCCTATCATCCCATTGTCGGGCGCCTGCGAGGATTGTTGCTGCTTGTCTTGCTCATTGTCATTGCCTGGACGTCGTATAGCCTAGGTAAGGGCAAGCTATCTATGCCTGATGTGTTGGCTATAGGTGAATCCAGCAAACTCGAATCCGAGGTGCGCATGGCTAAACAACAAATATCAGCGCTGAGGTTAGAAATCGAAAAGCTTCGACGCAGCGCCCAGGTGGATTACGAGACCGCCGAGCAGAGTCAAAAAATACTTATTGATAAAGAGATACAGATTCAGCGACAAGCACAAGAATTAGCGTTTTATCGTAAGTTATTATCACCAGAAAGTGTTAAATTGGGCGTAGACATTCGCGATTTTAGTGTGCGTGCCTCGGTCAATCCGGGGGAGTATTATTATGATTTCTTGTTGATGCAGTCTGGCGGCAGCAAAAAGCCAGCGAAAGGAAAAATAGGCATCAGCATTGATGGTCTGCAGGGTGATGTCATGCGCAGGATAGACGTCGCATCGGCCAAGCAAGATCAACTCAGCTACTCGTTTAAATATTTCCAGAGATTGAGTGGCATATTTGATCTGCCAAGTGATTTCACGCCGCAGAAAGTATCCTTGGTGATTGCACCTTCAGCTAAATCTTTGGCGCAACACAAGAATAGCTATGTATGGCAGGAACT
>DDIE01000001.1:24654-36916 GCA_002338385.1 Proteobacteria bacterium UBA1858 | reverse complement strand
GAGAAGGTACTATCGTTATGGAGTCTCACATATATGGATTACCGACAGACTCCATGATCGTCATAGAGTTGCCGGTTTAATAGGTATTAATTTCAAAGAATATAGTTCAAGACATAAATGAGAATATATTGTCATGGTGGCTAATATGATTACATCTACAGTTTGTATAAAGTACTATTTCTGAATTAATACTTTCTCTTCAATCGCCAACACATAATCTGAAACCTCCATCATCGCGGGTCGGTGTGAGATGGAAATAATCGTGGTATCGCGACTGATTTCTTTGAATACATGGCTAAGTGATTGCTCTGTCTCCATATCCAAGGCGCTGGTGGCCTCGTCCAAGATGAGTAGGTTAGGAGAATGTACCAGAGCACGCGCTATCAAGATGCGTTGGCGTTGCCCTCCAGAGAGAAAGTTACCATTTTCACCGACCTGAGTGTGTATGCCGTCGGGCAATGGTGTTATGAATTCGCGGCAGTGGGCGCGCTCTAAGGCGCGGTATATCGCCTCATCTGTGAAACTCTGATCGCCCAGTGTGACATTATTTTTGATGTTGGTATTGAGCAAGGTGTTTTCTTGGGTGACATAGCCAATTTGTCCACGCCAATGGCGTATGTCCATCCTCTCCAGGTTAATACCATCGATCAATATGCGTCCGTTGCTGGGCTGATATAGGCCGCAGATTAAGTCAGCTACAGTCGTTTTACCCTGTCCTGATGGCCCGATGATGCTGTTGAGTTTGCGATAATGAAACGTCGCTGAGGCGTCTTTCAGAATAATATTATCGCCGTGTTTGAAGCTGATATTCTTGAGCTCTATGTGGCCGTTGAGCACATGTTTTTTATGCCCAGGCCGGTGCTCTTTATTTGCCAGCGCCAGTTCCAATAACTCCTGAGTCATTTCAAATGCGCCTTGGTTATTGGCGTAGGCCTGTAGCTGTTTTTGTGATTTGCCGAATAACTTCATCGAACGCAGATACAAAATCACCAATACAATGGAGTATTCAAATGGCAGCTCTAAATATTTAAATGCAAAATATATAGTCAATATCACGGTCGCCATCAGGACAATTTCTTGCATGCCATCTAATAACTCTGACGCGACCGTGTTCTTGCGCGTCAATCGTTTAATTTTACGTGTGAAGTTAGCGATGATTTCATGTGAAAATCGCTCGCGAGCCATGGCTTTGAGTGGTTTAATGCTGCGGTAAGAGTCGCTCATCTGGGAGACAATATTACGTACCAATTGAGCTTCGTTACGGCCATATTGTCTACTGGCACGAATCAGTTTATTAAAGAAATAACTCAGGATTAGACTGGTGACGATGGCCACCACAGCAATTTGCCAAGCAAGGAAAAAAGCGACCGACAAGTAAGCAATGATCTGCGCAAAGGTGGCCATTATCAGCACCATGTTGCCATAGCCATCACCGGCTTTTTCAATCTCCTGGGTCAGTGAGGAGGTAAAATCACCACTTGATTGCTTGATAAAGAAGTTCCATTCAGAAGCGGTAGTGGCATTCAGCAAATGCATGCGCAGATCTTTTACAATCTTGGCGGTGGTAAAGCCAGCATAGATATTGGCACTGGCCAACAGTATATTTTGCAGAATGATGCCGGTCAGCAGGAAGATAATCAGATTTTCTGCGCTTGGAGGTATACCCAGGTAGACTAATGCTTCATTGATGAATTGTGTTTTAGCACTATCGCGGCCTAATAAACTGAACAATAATGCGGGCAGTGCGAGCAGCGTCGCCGCGGTGATCACGCTGGCAATCGTGACCGCTATAAAGACTAAAATGGTACGTTTCGGATAGGCGCTGAAAAAAAACTGGAAGAGTTGCATTAGATTGGCTTGGGGGCGCGAGTTGGAGCATCAAATTGCCCAATATTCCCTGTGTAAGTGATGGTTAGGAATATTAACACTTAATCTATACACTGACGAAGAATCATTATATTCCCTTGCATTGTTGCCGTATCTGGGTATCCCCATCGTATTTAAAGCGAGTTACAATATCGACATGACACAAAAAGTATATATCAAGACTCAGGGCTGCCAGATGAATGAGTACGACTCAGACAAAATGGTGGATGTATTGGGCGAAGTCAAAGGGATGCAACAAACCCATAATCCGGAAGAAGCGGATGTGTTGTTGTTGAATACCTGTTCCATTCGCGAAAAAGCACAAGAAAAAGTGTTCTCTCAACTGGGTCAATGGCGTGATTTGAAGAACAAAAACCCCGACCTGGTGATTGCGGTCGGTGGTTGTGTGGCCAGTCAGGAAGGCGAGGCACTGAAGCAACGCGCACCACAGGTCGATGTAGTCTTTGGTCCGCAAACTTTACACCGTTTGCCAGCGATGATTGACCAATCGCGTGCTGAAGGCCGGGCAGTGGTAGACATTTCTTTCCCTAAAATTGAGAAGTTTGATAACTTGCCGGCACCTAGAGTTGAGGGGCCGTCTGCTTTTGTTTCGATCATGGAGGGATGCAGTAAATACTGTTCTTACTGCGTTGTGCCTTACACGCGTGGTGAGGAAATAAGTCGCCCGTTGAATGACGTTCTAGTCGAGATTATGCAGTTGGCAGATCAAGGTGTGTGCGAAGTTAATCTGCTAGGTCAAAATGTGAATGGTTATTATGGTGTGATGGATGATGGAGAGATCTGCAACTTCACACTACTGTTACATTATGTTGCCACAATCGATGGCATAGAAAGAATTCGCTACACCACCTCACATCCATTGGAATTTAGTGACGCTTTAATCGACGCCTATGCGGAAATACCTCAATTGGTGAATCACTTACACTTACCCGTCCAGAGTGGTTCCGACCGTATATTGGCGGCAATGAAACGCGGCTATACTGCCTTAGAGTATAAATCCAAGCTACGTAAACTCAGACAACATCGGCCTGATATTAGTATGTCATCAGATTTTATCGTGGGTTTTCCTGGTGAGACAGAACAGGATTTTGAACACACTATGCAGTTGATAGAAGATGTTGGCTTCGATCATTCTTTTAGCTTCATCTACAGTGCTCGCCCAGGGACACCGGCAGCTTCTTTGCCTGATGAGGTGCCCATGCACGTCAAGAAAGCGCGTCTGCAGCGGTTGCAAACGCGCATAACAGAAATGGAAAGAGCGATTTCACAGGCCATGGTGGGCAGCCGACAGACTATCTTGGTCAATGGCTTGTCTAAAAAAAGCGCTGAAGAAATTGCCGGGCGTACAGAAAATAACCGAGTCGTTAATGTTGCCGGTTCGCCTGACTTGATCGGACACCTTGTTGAGGTGGAGATCACCGAAGCATTGCCGAACTCGCTCAGAGGACGATTGATACCGTGACAAACCGGATGTTGCCTGCTTGAGCGCTCAAATCTTAAAACTTAATGTCGCGTTAGAACCTAATGACAATCCACGTTTGGCCAACTTGTGTGGGCCATTTGACGAGCATCTGCAGCAAATCGAGTCACGCATGGCCGTTGAAATACATCGGCGCGGGAATGAATTTACCGTCGAGGGTGATGCGGCTAGTTCAGAGGCGACGGTCAAAATTCTGCACTCGCTATACGCACAAACCAGTTCCGAACAGCTGTCTAAGGAAAGCATCCACCTGCAACTGCAAGACTCCACTGTGAACCAAATGACTGACCATACGGCGAGTGATGAATTACAAGCGCTCAAGGATATCGTACTCAATACGCGCCGTGGAGTAATCAAACCTAGAGGACCTAATCAGGCGGCTTACATTCGTGATGTCATGAATCACGATCTGACGTTTGGTATTGGCCCGGCCGGTACAGGCAAAACCTATTTAGCAGTCGCCTGCGCCGTGGCTGCGCTGGATACAGAATCTGTGCAACGCTTGGTGCTGGTTCGACCCGCAGTGGAAGCGGGTGAGAGATTGGGATTTCTACCCGGTGATTTAAGTCAAAAAATCGATCCTTATTTACGTCCCATGTATGACGCCTTGTATGAAATGATGGGTTTCGAGCGGGTCAATAAGTTGATCGAAAAGACGGTCATTGAGGTTGCACCTCTGGCCTATATGAGAGGACGTACGCTGAATGATTCTTTCGTCATCATGGATGAGGCGCAAAATACCACCAAAGACCAAATGAAAATGTTCTTAACGCGGATTGGTTTTGGTTCCAAAGCAGTTGTCACAGGTGATGTCACGCAGGTTGATTTGCCAAACCGCAATGCCTCAGGTTTACGCCATGTCATGCACATACTCAAGGATGTGGATAAGATCAAATTCAATTACTTTGATTCCAAAGATGTGGTGCGTCATCCTCTGGTTCAGCATATTATTGACGCGTATGACCAATCTGAAGAGCATAACAGCTAAATGCCACGCCCGTGCCAACTGATCTGATTAATGAGTATCAGTATAGAATTACAAAACACTTTATCTGCGCCGGACCTACCAGACCATAACGCTTTTCAGTGCTGGGTAGATGCGATTCCCTGCCAGTCTGAGCAAGAGGTGTTAATCCGGATCGTTGATCACCAGGAAATGCTGACCTTGAATCATCAGTTTCGACAGCAGGAAAAAGCGACCAATGTGCTGTCTTTCCGCGCTGAGTTACCCGCTGTGGTCGATATACCCTTACTGGGTGATGTGGTGATATGTGCGCCGGTCGTGCTGCAAGAGGCTCAGGCTCAAGGTAAGACTGTGCTAAGTCACTGGGCGCACATGACAGTGCATGGTATTCTTCACTTGCAGGGCTATGATCACACCGAGGCAAGTGCAGCCAACATCATGGAACAATTAGAAACAGACATTATGCGTACGCTGGGTTTTGCAAATCCCTACACCGACACACACTCACATAGCTAAATATCATGGGCCAAACGGCTAAACCTTCTCGTATCAATCTCTGGCGCACACGCCTGACGCAATTTTTCAGCACCCAACCCAAGGATCGCAATCAATTGGTTGAAGTCCTGCGTGAGGCGCAAAATAGCAATCTTTTTGATGCCAGTGCGCTGGCAATGATTGAGGGCGTATTACAAGTTTCTGAGTTACAGGTGCGCGATATCATGATTCCCCGTTCACAAATGGTGGTAGTGGAAGACGAGCACAGCGTGCAACAGATGTTGCCTATTATCGTCCAGTCTGCCCACTCACGCTTCCCAGTGATTGGCGACAGTCGGGATGAAGTTGCCGGTATATTGTTAGCCAAGGATTTACTCCGCTTTATGTCAGATGAGCATGCTGATGAGTTCAATATTAAAGATATCCTGCGGCCCGCCTTTATCGTGCCTGAGAGCAAACGACTCAATATTCTGTTGAATGAATTTCGCAATACGCGCAATCATATGGCTATTATCGTGGATGAATATGGTGGCGTCTCTGGCTTGGTCACGATTGAGGACGTACTTGAACAAATTGTGGGTGACATCACAGATGAGCACGATTTAGAAGAGGATCAATATATTACTTATTCAGAAGAGCAGGGCTATGCGCTGGTGAAGGCATTAACGCCGATAGAGGACTTTAATGAATTCTTTAAAGCCGCACTTGAACAAGGTGATTTTGACACTATCGGAGGACTGGTAACACACCACTTTGGGCGGGTGCCCAAGCGTAGTGAAAATATCACAATTGGTCGCTTTAAATTCCAGATAATTAATGCCGACAGTCGGCGTCTGAATCTCTTAAAGGTCAGTCAAGAATAGTATCGGCATATGATTAGGCATATCCTCGTATAATGCGTAATCTGCAAATCTTCATATGTGGTGCTGTCGCGGTAACCGCTTTCGCACCATTCAATCTCTGGTGGATGAGTATTGTCTCACTATCCTATTGTTTGGTTTTATTCTACAGTCAATCTCAGCGCCAAGGATTCAAGCATGGATTCATTTATGGTCTGGGCTTATTTGGTTGTGGTATTTCATGGCTGTTCTATAGTTTATATGATTTTGGCCAGGCGCCCTTGTTGGCCGCCGTCTTGATGGTGCTGGCATTGACAGCGTATCTAAGCCTGTTACCCGCGCTGTGTTTCTACGGCTGTCAGAAACTGGCGCGGGCTCAACCTACTCAGCAGATGCTCATATTCGTCGTATTTTGGGTGTTGTGTGAATGGTCGCGTGGCTGGTTGCTGACAGGATTCCCTTGGTTATCTTTTGGTCACAGCCTGGTTGATTCCCCCTTACGAGGTGTGTTGCCTGTTGTGGGTACCTTTGGTGGCAGTGCCCTGATCGCCCTGTTAGCAGCACTGCTTGCCAAAACGGTCATACATACACCCGTGCATAGCACCCGCGACCCCGTGATATTTATTGTTGTGCTGTGCTTATGCGCGAGTCTGGATGCTATCAACTGGACTCAGCCAGCTGCACGGCAGCCACTGAAAGTTGCTGCGGTACAAGCCAACATTCCTGAATTCATGAAATGGAAGCGTGAGCTCAGGGGGGAAATTTACCAACGGCATGTTGATTCGAGTGAGGCATTCCTCGATCACGATGTCATCGTGTGGCCAGAAACAGCGATTCCGACCTTCTACCACATTGCTGAAAAGGAATTTATTTCAGACTATGCGCAGCAGCTGAGTCAGCACAACGCCGAGATTGTTGCAGGCACTTTCACACACCAGCCAGCAACAGAAGAAATTTATAATTCCATGGTCACTATCAGCAATCCACCGCGTTTCTATAGTAAGCAGCATTTAGTGCCATTTGGTGAATATTTACCGTTGCGTGGTTTGTTTGCCTTCTTCGATCGCTTAGTACAAATCCCAGCCTCTAATTTATCACCCGGTCAGGGCGCGCCATTGATGATCATTGGTCATCGACCTGTGGGTGTGTCTATTTGCTATGAAGCAGTATTTGGCGAGCAAATACTCATGGCTGTGCCCTATGCGCAGTGGCTGATTAACATCACCAACGATGCCTGGTTTGGTCCCTCGCTGGCGCCACATCAACACTTACAGATTGCGCGCGTGCGCGCGGCGGAAACAGGTCGTTACATGGTGCGTGCTGCGAATACAGGCATTTCTGCGATTATCGATCCCAAGGGAGAGATAATCACCCAATCAGGCGAGTTCACCGCTGAGGTGGTGGATGCAGAAATATGGCCCATGCAAGGCCAAACCCCATTTATGATTTGGTCGAATTGGGGGATAATTTGCTTATTGTTGATTACATTATTAATCGCATACGGTCAGCAAAAATTATTTAATCGTCACTAAGATCACGAGTAGAAACTAATATCATGTCAAAACATCAAGCAATTATTCCCGTGATCTTGTCGGGCGGCTCAGGCACACGCTTGTGGCCGCTATCGAGAAAGATGTATCCCAAACAATTCATCCCACTGCGCCAACAGCGCAGTTTGTTTCAAGATACCATTAAGCGCGTCATGGCTTTGGCTGATGGCATTCAAGCCCCTATCGTAGTGTGTAACGAAGAACATCGCTTCATGGCCGCTGAACAACTTAGGTTAGAGGCCGTGCTCGATGCCGAAATAATACTTGAGCCTGCGGGTCGGAATACCGCTCCGGCGATTGCCTTGGCTGCGTATTGCGCCCAGCAGCGCGATCCGCAGGCAATTATGCTTGTGCTCCCTGCCGATCATGTGATGCATGATCAAGCGGCCTTTGCCCAAGCCATTGCGACTGCCATGCGCTGTGCTGAGCAGGACTTTATGGTCACCTTTGGGGTAACACCAACGCGCCCAGAGACAGGCTATGGTTACATTCAAGCAGGTGCCGCAATGTTTCAGGAGCAAGCCTACCGAGTGGCAAAATTCGTCGAAAAACCTGCTCTGGAGGTGGCTCAGGAATATCTTGAGTCTGGTCTGTACGCCTGGAATAGCGGTATGTTTATGTTCAAGGCCGCCAGCTATATTGAACAACTGCAACAACATCAACCCGACATCGCACAATTCACCCTCGCGGCCTATCAGGCTCAACATCGAGACCTGGACTTCATTCGCATTGACCCACACCCGTTCAAACAGTGTCAGAGTGAGTCAATAGATTATGCCGTGATGGAAAAAACATCTCAGGCAATGCTCGTGCCTCTCAACTGTCACTGGAGTGATGTCGGTTCATGGCATGCCCTGTGGGAGTCGCTTGAGTTAGATGACAATAATAATGCCAGCAGTGGCGATGTGATATTGCAGGATTGTGAGGGATGCATGGTGCATAGCTCTCATCGTTTAGTCACAGCAATCGGATTGCGTGATATTGTGATTGCAGAAACCTCCGACGCGCTCCTGATTACCCCGCGCAGCGAAGCGCAAAAAGTCAAATCACTGACCCAGACCTTACAGGCGACTCAGCGCGAGGAGGCGAATACCCACCTCAAAGTGTATCGGCCCTGGGGAGAATATGAATCGGTTGATCATGCCGAGCGTTTTCAAGTGAAACGTATCACAGTTAAGCCGGGTGAGCGTTTATCACTGCAAAAACACCATCATCGGGCTGAACATTGGATTGTGGTGAATGGTACAGCGCGTGTCACTTGTGGTGATAAAGAGTTTTTGCTGGCGGAGAATGAATCGACCTATATTCCGATAGGCGAGGTACATCGTTTGGAGAACCCAGGAAAAATTCCGCTGGAATTGATTGAGGTTCAGTCTGGTAGTTATCTGGGGGAAGATGATATCGAACGTTTCGAAGACAAATATGGTCGCTGAGGTTGAGGCTGATCCTGATATGTCTATCCATCAACTGCAACTCAGTTACAGCGATAAACAAGACCGGCTAGTGTTTCGTTTCAATACTACCGAAAAAGAAGAAGTAAGCTTTTATTTTACCCGGCGTTACGTCATGACACTGTGGCCGGCCCTGGTGCAACTGCTGGAACTAACAACAGATGATCAGCCACCAATGCAACAGTCCGCGGCTGACATGCCAGCGCCATCGACCTCTTTATCCAAGCGAGTGCAATTAGATTTTGAACATACTCAAGCCATCACCGATACAGATTATGTGAAGTCATATGAGCAAGCGGAGACCTTGCCATTGGGTGAGCAGCCCGCGCTTATCATCAAAAGTCGCTTGAAATTAGTGGCCAACAAACTGATAGAAATTGAATTTATTAGCATTGATGATCTGTCTGTAAAAGTCAGCTTCACCAAAGCTATGTTGCATAATTTTTGCAACATGCTCGTTCAGGTTGAAGCCAAGACCGACTGGCAGCTGACATTAGAAGGTATTCAAATGACAGCATATGGTGGCCAGGATCAATCTGCATTACATTAACGCAAATCAAATATCACCCTCAACTAGGCAATTTGTTATTATTGCCTGATTAATCAAACCATTCTTAATTCCATGGAAGAATCCTACTCGCCGCATGAGATTGAAGTGCAAGTACAGTCGCACTGGGAGCAGTCACGTACTTTCCAAGCCGTTGAAGATGACAGTCGTGAAAAGTTCTATTGTCTTTCGATGTTTCCTTATCCCAGCGGTCGTCTGCACATGGGCCATGTTCGTAACTACACTATTGGCGATGTCATCAGCCGTTATCAACGTATGTTGGGAAAGAACGTGCTGCAACCTATGGGATGGGATGCGTTTGGTCTGCCTGCTGAAAACGCAGCATTAAAAAATCAAGTGCCACCCGCGCAATGGACGCACGAAAATATTGCTTATATGCGCCAACAGCTCAAACGACTGGGCTTCGCCTATGACTGGCAACGTGAACTGGCGACCTGCACGCCAGAATATTATCGTTGGGAACAATGGTTGTTTACCCGCTTACTTGCCAAAGGTTTGGTGTACAAGAAGAAAGCGGTTGTTAATTGGGATCCAGTTGATCAGACCGTATTAGCTAATGAACAGGTTATTGATGGTCGTGGATGGCGCTCAGGTGAGCTAGTAGAGCGGCGCGAAATCTCACAGTGGTTTCTGAAAATTACTGACTATGCTGATGAATTATTAGCGTGTGTGCAAAATCTGGCCGGCTGGCCAGAGCAAGTACAAACTATGCAGGCTAACTGGATTGGGCGCTCGCAAGGTTTGCAGTTCAAGTTTCAGGTCGAGGGTGATTTACCCGCCATCGAAGTCTATACCACGCGTCCCGATACGCTCATGGGCGTAAGCTATGTTGCGTTGGCCGCTGAACACGAATTAGCCACGTATGCGGCACAGAATAATACTGCGGTGGCGACATTTATCGAGCATTGCAAACAAGGCAAAGTCGCTGAAGCCGATATCAACACAGCTGAAAAAGAGGGAATAGCGACAGGCCTGAATGCTATCCACCCAATCACAGAGGCCAAGCTACCCATCTGGATTGCTAATTTTGTGCTGATTGAGTACGGCACGGGTGCGGTGATGAGTGTGCCGGCTCATGATCAGCGCGATTGGGAATTCGCGCATAAATATAATCTGCCAATCAAGCCGGTGATTGCCCCCGTTGACGACACTCAGAGTGTTGATATTAGTCAACAGGCATTTACTGATCAGGGCCTATTGGAAAATTCTGGCGAGTGGGATGGCATGACTTCAGCACAGGCATTTGTGGCTATCAGCGAGACTATCGAAGCGCAGAACTGCGGTACGCGCTCAGTCAATTATCGTTTACGTGACTGGGGTATCTCACGCCAGCGTTACTGGGGCTGTCCAATCCCAGTGATCTATTGTGATCACTGTGGCACCGTTGCCGTGCCAGAACAAGATTTGCCAGTCATCCTGCCGACTGAGGTGGCCGTGACCGGCGCCGGGTCGCCGTTGGCTAGCATGGCAGAGTTCGTCCAGGTGGAGTGTCCACAATGTGGGCGTCAGGCTCGGCGTGAGACAGACACCTTTGATACATTTTTTGAATCCAGCTGGTATTACGCCCGTTATTGCAGTATTGATAATGCCAGCAGTATGCTGGACCAGCGTGCAGATTATTGGTTGCCGGTCGATCAGTATGTCGGTGGTATTGAGCATGCCGTATTACATCTATTGTATGCACGTTTTTTCCATAAGTTGATGCGCGATGAAGGTCTGCTCAAATCAGACGAACCATTTACGCACTTACTGACCCAAGGCATGGTGCTCAAAGATGGCACGAAAATGTCCAAGTCAAAAGGCAACACAGTTGATCCTGAGCAATTAATTGAACGTTTTGGCGCCGATACTGTGCGCCTGTTTACGATGTTTGCTGCACCCCCGGAGCACTCACTGGAGTGGGTCGATACCGGTGTTGATGGTGCTGCACGTTTTCTAAAGAAATTGTGGCGGTTTGTCTACCAACACCTTCAAGCACCCCATAGCGCAGCACTGGATAGTGCTCAATTGAATCCTGCCCAGAAGGCACTGCGCCATAAAATACACACGACATTGCAAAAAGTAACGCGTGCCCTAGGTGAGCGCTACACGTTTAATACGGCGATCGCTGCCAATATGGAATTGCTTAATCAATTGTCTGCCTATCAGGGGCAGACTGATCAAGATCATGCGGTTGTGCGTGAGGGCATCGAGGCCATGATATTAATGCTGGCACCGATAGTACCCCATATCACCGCTCAGCTATGGCAGCATCTGGGGCATACAGCAATTGAAGATGAGCCGTGGCCAGATTATGATCAAGCAGCACTGGTGCAGGAGAATATTGAGTTTATTGTGCAAGTGAATGGTAAGCTAAGAGATAAAATAATGCTCGCGGCTAGTGCTGATAATGACACTATCGAGGCCGCTGCGCTTGGCAGTGAAAAGGTGCAAGCATTTGTGCAGGGACAGCACATCAAAAAAGTCATAGTCGTCAAAGGTCGCTTAGTCAATATCGTGATCTAACTACACATCAGGAACAGTTATGAAGAAAATAGTACTCATTTTGATTGCTGGGCTGGGCATTAATGCTTGCGGTTTCCAGTTGGCTGCTAAGGCAAACTTAGATCCGATGTTCGCACAGACTCATATCGACTATCAGATTGATACTGCCGCCATGGCGGATTTACTGGCTGCTCAGTTCAGGGCTAATGACATGCAGCTGGTAGACAGTACCGACGCCAGCGCCAAGCTTAAATTGCTATACGAGAAAAAATCTAAAGACATTCTGTCCGTCGATGAAAATGGCAAAGTGAGAGAATATGAATTAATTCTGCAGGTTGGAATCAAGCTGAGTGACGCCGATGGTGAAGTCATCATCCGCAATCAGGAGATACGCTTATCGCGCGATTTTCTGTTCGAGATAAACGATGTATTGGGTAAAAGCAGTGAGCGTGAGCAAATTTATCAGGAAATGCGCGAAGATATTGCGCGCCTGATTATCTACCGCCTGCAGGCTATTTCGTCACTCACCGCCGAGTAGTCGCCG
>DDIE01000001.1:16083-24355 GCA_002338385.1 Proteobacteria bacterium UBA1858 | reverse complement strand
GTAGTCGCCGCGGCCATGGCTGCTGTATAAAGGCTAGCCACTGCCAACGATTTTGGCAATGGCAGAGGAATCTAATTCCCCATCCCCATTGGCCAGCAATGCCTGCATGTGCGCTCGGACCAGATCAGCACCCGCTAACTCAATGTTATGGGTACTCGCCGTTTCGGCCGCAATGCGTAAGTCTTTAGCATGCAGTGCAGTTTTAAATCCGGGCTGATAGTCGCCAGTTAACATGCGTTGACCATGTACCTCAAGGATCTTACTGTAAGCAAAACCACCGAGCAGCGCGGCACGCACTTTAGAGGCATCAACAGCCGCACTTTGAGCAAGCAAAAAGGCTTCGGCAACAGCATTCATCGTCTGTGCGACCAGAATCTGGTTACATGCCTTAGCGACCTGTCCCGCGCCATGATCACCGATATGAGTAATGTTTTCCCCTAGGCACTGCAGCACTGGCAGGGCGCGTTGAAAGTCATCCGATTGCCCACCCACCATGATCGACAAATTGGCATTGATAGCGCCAATCTCGCCGCCAGAAACAGGGGCATCAAGCATGCTGGCCTCAGCCGCCGCAAATTGTTGTGCCATAGCACGTGTAGCTTGAGGTGAGATCGTACTCATATCGATCACTAATGAACCTGCCTGAATGCCATTTAATACACCCTCGTCTCCAATTAACACCTGCTCAACATCGCTGGTGTCGGCCACACAGGAAATAATAATTTGGCTGGCAGATGCGAGCGCTTGTGGGCTATTGAAGACCTGATTGGGCGTATTTTCTAGCGCATCGATACTGGCCTGTCTGCGCGCATATACGTTTACCGAATAGCCCGATTTGAGTAAATTTTCTACCATCGGTTTGCCCATAATGCCAATCCCGATAAAACCAATTGTGTGCATATTATTTGCCTGAATATTCTGATAAAGAGGGTATAATAAAACACCGCAGACAGCCTTGGGTAATTATCTGGTGGCGACTGCATGTCTATAACAGGAAGCGACTATTTGGAATTAAAGGCTACTCAACTCGAAGCTCACCTCAAGCAACAACTCGCCCCAGTGTATCTGCTGGCGGGCGAAGAGCCCTTGCAAATAGATCAAGCAATCACACTCATCCGCGAGACGGCGCGCCAACAGGCCTATACCGAGCGCCAAGTATTACATGCTGAGCGCAGCTTTGATTGGCAGCAAGTGACTGAACAGAGTAGTAACATGTCCTTGTTCGGAGATAAAAAAATTCTTGAATTACGCTTGCCCAGGGGCAAGCCGGGTACGGTCGGCGCTAAAGCACTGCAGCAGTACTGCCAACAACCGGCTGAGGATGTGTTACTGATAATTAACAGTGGCAAGCTGGATAAAGCGGCCCTTAATTCCAAATGGGTCAAAGCGGTTGCGCACATTGGTGTACAGATAAGAATATGGCCGCTTAGCGGTATGGAACTCATCCAATGGGTGCAGGCACGGCTGCGTGCAGAAGGTCTTGCCGATGACCGTGCCAGTGCGGAATATCTCGCCTCGAGGGTGGAAGGTAATATGCTGGCCGCGGCCCAGGAAATAGAAAAAATGGCTTTGTTGGCGATAGATGCCGAGACCACGACCGAGGCATGGTTCGCAGATCAATCAAAATATACCGTATTTGACTTAGTTGACGCCATTTTGCGTGGCCAGCGGCCGCAGGTAATCAAAATACTGACCCATTTGCAGCAGGAGTCGTTTGCTCCTAATCTCGTCCTCTGGGGATTGGCAGAGTTACTGCGTGCAGTCCTGTATGCCGGCAGTGGCAATGCGATCAAAGGCGTCCAAAATGCATTCTTCTATAATAAACGTAACCAGCTTAATCAGCATGTGACAAAATTTACCAGCTTGCAGTTATATACCTTGCTGGCAAAATGTGGCCAGATAGATCGCATCATCAAGGGCCGCGCACATGGTGATGTGTGGCAATCATTTGTCGATGTATCGCTCAAACTGGCCCGCTGATAACGGAATGACCATGACAACAAATAACGATCAAATGAATTTCCATGCCTATATGCAAGATCTTGGACAACAGGCAGCTCAGGCCGCGCGTAAGGTATGTATGGCCTCTACAGCCACCAAAAATGCGGCCTTAAACGAGCTTGCACAGCGCATCATGGATAATCAGCGCGGACTGAGTAAATCCAATCAGCAGGATTTACAGGCGGGTCAACAAAAAGGCTTAGCCGCCGCCTTGCTGGATCGTCTGGAGCTGACCCCTGCTCGCATGCAAGCGATGGCTGAGGGTCTCCAGCAGATTGCAGCATTACCTGATCCGGTTGGCGAAATAGCCAATATGGCGACCCGTCCATCAGGTATTCAAGTCGGTCAGATGCGGGTGCCGCTCGGTGTGATTGGTATTATTTACGAGTCGCGTCCCAATGTTACTGTTGACGCAGCAGGCTTGTGTCTCAAATCGGGTAATGCTGTGATTCTGCGCGGCGGTTCTGAGGCGATACACTCAAATCGTGCGCTGGGGGAGTTAATCAAACAGACCCTGAAACAGGTTGGGTTACCTGAAACAGCAGTGCAGGTGGTGAATACGACTGATCGTGATGCCGTCCATGAACTGCTCACTATGAATAATTATGTCAGTGTGATCGTACCACGTGGAGGTAAAGGTTTAATTGAGCGCGTGTCTACTGATGCCACTATCCCGGTGATTAAACACTTAGATGGTAACTGTCACGTATATATCGATCGTGATGCCGATAGCGACAAGGCAGTGGCCATCGCTGTCAATGCAAAAACCCATCGCTACGGGGTTTGTAATGCTATGGAAACATTACTCGTGCATAACGATATTGCGCACAATATTTTGCCACGGCTGGCGACAGAGTATGCCCATCATGCTGTTGAGCTGCGTGGCTGTGAAAAGGTACAGACTATCTTACAAGCCGTTACCCCAGCATCAGAGCAAGACTGGTATGAGGAATACTTAGCACCAGTGCTCGCCATCAAAGTAGTCGCTTCGACCACTGAAGCCATCGATCATATTGAAACCTTTGGTTCTCATCACACCGACGTTATTGTGACCGAAAACTTTTCTACTGCGCAGCATTTTATGCGCGAGGTCGATTCCAGCTCAGTCATGATTAATGCCTCCTCACGTTTTGCTGATGGTTTCGAATACGGTCTGGGAGCAGAAATTGGTATTAGCACAGACAAAATTCATGCGCGTGGACCTGTCGGTCTAGAAGGTCTCACTTCGCAGAAGTTTATCGTCATCGGAGACGGAAACATACGTGACTGAAACAAAGACCAGAATAGGCATATTAGGGGGTTCATTTGACCCAGTCCATTTTGGGCACATCAAACCGACGCTTGAACTAGCTGAGCATTTTAATTTACACACAGTACGTTTACTGCCCTGTAAAGTTTCACCGTTTAAATCTGCCCCTCACGCCTCACCCCAACATCGTCTCAATATGCTGAATCTGATCGCGGATAATAGCGCGTTACTGTCTGTTGACGATCGCGAGCTGCGCAGAGACACGCCTTCTTATACCTATTTGACACTCCAAGAGCTGGCCGCGGAATCGGCCGCTAATGATACTTTATTCTGGATTATGGGTATGGATGCCTTAGTGGATTTTCCTGAATGGCATCAGGCTGAGAAAATTATGCAGCTATGTCATGTGCTAGTGTTACAACGACCAGGGTATACAGCAGCGATCAAGCCAGCCCATCAGGCCTGGTTAGCGCGTTATCTAACCGCTAACGTGGAGTCACTGGACAAGCAAGCAGTTGGGCATATTTTCATTACTGCCAGCACCATGCTGGATATCTCTTCTACTCAAATTAGACAAATCACACACGCAGGGCAGCAACCCAGATTTTTACTGCCGGGCGGTGTTTGGAATTACATAAAACGTAACAAGCTCTATCAACATCAAACTGAACAACTTACGCAAGAGTTTTAATTAACCTCAAGGAGATCATGTGGAATTAAATAAACTGCAAACATTGGTAATTAACGCTTTGGAAGATGTTAAGGCTCACGAGCTGACGGCCATTGATGTGCGTGGCAAGATCGACATCACTGACCTAATGATCATCGCCAGTGGAACATCAGATCGTCATATTCAAGCACTTGCTGATAATGTAGTTGAAAACGCCAAGAAGTCAGGCGCCACCATAGTTGGTGTTGAAAAAGATCGATCGTGGGTACTGATCGATTTGTACGACATAGTGGTTCATATCATGTTGCCAGAAACACGCAAATTCTATGATCTAGAAAAGCTCTGGCAATTACAGGGTCAGCAGGAACCTGCCTCAATGATCTAGCGCGCATGCATTTCTCATTAATTCACGTCAGTGAGAAGCCCAGCGCGTGGCTGCAGGCAGCATGCAGTCACTACAGTTCGCGTCTGCCGCCTGAATTCGGTTTTTCAGATATTGTTTTGCCACCTGCCAGAAGGACCAAAAACTCACATTTAGCGACCCTACGCAGTCAAGAGTGGCTGCAAATCTGCGCCAAAGTGCCCAAATCCTCTGCCTTGGTGTTGTTAGATGAGCGAGGTAAAAGTTATTCCTCAGCACAATTTTCCCAACAGATCCAACGTTGGCAACAAGCGGGTCAGGATATTTGCTTTGTCATCGCAGGTGCCGATGGAGTGAATCCTGAACATCGACAGCAGGTCAGCAGTTCAATATCACTCTCAGCAATGACACTCCCACATGAGATGGCGCGTTTAATGTTGCTTGAACAGCTCTATCGTGCCTGGTCGATAGCAGCTAATCATCCCTATCACCGGGTCTAAGCCAGTCCGTTTGAGACTGCTACCGTGGCCTGTTTCATGCGATAATCAGGCTCGATGATAATAATAAAAATTTCAGCTCAATGGACTTTATTCTGGCTTCAGCTTCACCACGACGTGCCGAGCTTTTGTGTCAGCTAGGGCTCAGCTTCAAAATTCATGCGGCAGATATCGATGAAACACTCAATACTCATGAGAAGGCATTGGACTATGTCTTGCGCATGGCACGCACGAAAGGGCAAGTTGTGAGTGAACATTATCCTCCTGAAGCGGTCGTAATTGCAGCGGATACTGTGGTTTGTCTGGAGCAAACTATCATGGGCAAGCCAAAAAATCAGTCCGACAGCGAGTCCATGTTGACGCAATTGTCTTCTCAAACACATAACGTGCATACCGCGCTCGTGGTGATCTATCAAAACGACTTGCGCCACTGTATCTGCTCCAGTGAGGTGACTTTCAGAGCCTTAACCCCGCTGGAAATTGAACGTTATTGGCAGACAGGTGAACCCATAGATAAAGCCGGTAGTTATGCAATACAAGGGCAGGCCGCACGCTTTATTCAACATTTGACAGGCAGTTATTCGGGGGTCATGGGTTTACCCTTATATGAACTGGATCAATTGCTAAAGCCTGTTTTGATGGCGGCAGAAAATAAATGAGCGAAGAGATTTTAATTAATGTAACGCCCAGAGAGACCCGTGTGGCCATGGTTGAAAATGGCGTCTTGCAAGAGGTACACATCGAACGTACCGCTAGACGTGGTCTGGTCGGAGGTATATTCAAGGGAGCTGTCAGTCGGGTTATGCCCGGCATGGATGCAGCCTTCGTTGATATAGGCTTAGACAAAGCAGCATTTATTCACGCCTCGGATGTCGTCAACTTATCGCCTGCTACGCGCGCCGAACATCAATCAGACACGCTCGAGGAGCCAGATGCGATTGCAGATTTGTTGCATGAGGGTCAACAAGTACTCGTGCAGGTTGTGAAAGATCAAATTGGCTCCAAGGGGGCACGCTTAACAACTAATATCACTGTTCCTTCACGTTACTTAGTGTTGCTTCCGTACTCAAATGATGTGCGCTTATCAGCGCGTCTGGAGGATGAGGATGAGCGTGAGCGCTTAACCGCCGTGATGCAAGAGCTATTGCAAGAGAGTGGCAATCGATTTGGTTGTATTCTACGCACGGCCGCTGAGTCTGCATCGAAACAGGAGCTCAGACGAGATTTGCATTTCCTGTTACGCCTGTGGGATTCCATCGTCGAGAAAATCAACCAAGTTGATTCGGTGGCAGAAGTATATGCAGATTTACCCCTGGCCGTGAGAACGTTGCGCGACATCAATACCGATGAAATAGAAAACATCACCATCGACTCTCGTGAGACAGTGCTTAATGTCAGAGCGTTTGCAGAAAAGCTAGTACCGGAATTTGCCAGTCATATTAAGCGTTACAAAGGTGAGCGACCAATATTTGATCTGTATGGAATAGAGGATGAAATCGAGCGCGCTCTGCAACGTAAAGTGATGCTTAAATCGGGTGGTCATCTAGTATTTGATCAGACTGAATCTATGACCACGGTAGATGTGAATACGGGCGCTTTTGTCGGCCATAGGAATCTAGAGGAAACTATTTTTAAAACCAATCTTGAAGCTGCCCAAGCCATTGCGCGTCAGCTTAGATTGAGGAATCTGGGTGGCATCATCATTATTGATTTTATCGATATGGAGGAGGAAGAACATCGCCATCAAGTGCTACGTGCACTCGAAAAATCACTAGATAAAGATCGTGCCAAGACAAATATTTGTGAGGTCTCTGCTTTAGGTTTGGTAGAAATGACGCGCAAACGTACGCACGAAAGCTTAGAGCATATTATGTGTGAGCCTTGTACTAGCTGTGACGCACGTGGGTCGGTCAAGAGTGCGCAAACAGTATGTTATGAATTATTCCGTGAAATTATGCGCGTCGCACGCCAGTATGAGGCACATGAATTGCTGGTACTGACTTCGCAGGCGGTAGTGGATCTATTAGTTGATGAGGAATCAGACAATCTGGCTGAGTTGGAAGAATACACTAACAAGACGATTAAGCTTCAGGTCGAGGTGCTCTACACTCAGGAACAATTCGATGTGGTTCTCCTGTAAGTCATGACTGGTCAGTCTATCTTACGCACAATATTCAACGCCGCGCTGTATGGGATGACCTTGGCTTTGGTCGTCATTGCTGTGTTGCTGAGCGCAATTCGTTTGTATCCTGATTTTAATCTCATCGTCCAGCATAAAGTAGAGCAGCATCTGCATCAGAGCCTCAATGCCCAGGTCGATATTGGGTCATTGCAGGTCAGCCGCCGGCAACCGTTTTCAGAACTTATCGCTGAGCGTGTCAGCATTACCCCAGCGCATCCTGAAGCTCAGGCTTGGGGCCTGGATAGAATTGAAATCCAGTTTGACCTGCTCGCCTCTCTGTTCAGCCAGCAACTCAAACTCAAGCGTATTACGCTGGTTGGGCTGGATATCTCCTTGCATCGTGATCAAGCTGGGCAAATACATGTCAATCATGAGTTTCCATTGTGGCAAGATAAAAACAGTGACAATACACAATTCTCTGCTAGCTATATCAGTGTCTACCAATCGAAAATACGTTGGTCGGATGCAATCACAGGGGTTGACTATCAATTCCTAGATGTCAGTGCACTACTGGCACCCCGCTTATTAGAGATGGAAGTGTCTTTGTCTGCGAGGTTGCCAGAGCGACTCGGAAAAACTATAAATTTGCAGGCCCGTATCAATGGTAGCTTGGCTGCTTTAGACAAGGCGAAAATAAAGTTTTATGCTGATCTTCAGCAGATCCATATCGACCAGATCAGTCAACATTTGCCTCCTAATTACGCGCTGCAAACGCAAGCAATTGTCGCACTGCGCGCGTGGGGTGAATACAATCAAGGCCAGCTCAAAGTAATCCAGGGCTCACTTGATTTGGCGCACCTGCAGGATAGGAATGCACATGTTAAGCAAGCGCTGTGTCTCAGCGACCAGGTACTCGAGGCGCTGAGTTTAGACTACCAGTTGACTGCCCAAGACAATCAATGGTTGTTGTTGGCAGACAATATCAATGCGCGCTTTAATGGACAGTCTGCACCTGCTGAGCAAGCACACCAATTATCGCTCAAGATTAATGCCCAGTCGCCGCACACCCGGCAGATAAGTTTCTATATTAATAGTCTCAATCTTGGCGCGCTGTGTAATAGCATGCATGCTTACATGCCCGATCTGGTCGAACAGCGTTTGGCAGGACTGCGTGCGCATGCGT
This sequence comes from Proteobacteria bacterium UBA1858, assembly GCA_002338385.1. Classification (GTDB taxonomy): domain Bacteria; phylum Pseudomonadota; class Gammaproteobacteria; order UBA4575; family UBA4575; genus UBA1858. The sequence continues at coordinate 16,272 of DDIE01000001.1, read as the reverse complement.
TGCTGGACGATTTGGTAGTCCATATCGAGCAAAGTCAGGATCAAAAACCATCTTTTCAATATGCCGCTACATTCCACGACGCGACGCTATGGCATGTCGCTACAGACAGAAAAATAGCGGGGCTATCTGGGCGTTTGAGTGGTGGCGATCGTAGTGGCAGGGTATCCTTAACCAGTCAACAAGTTGAAT
>DDIE01000001.1:1918-15789 GCA_002338385.1 Proteobacteria bacterium UBA1858 | reverse complement strand
TAACCAGTCAACAAGTTGAATTATTGTTGCCTCAAATGTATCCCGCCGATGTTTTACAAATTGCACTCACCGGTGAGCTTGATTGGCAACATTATGGCCAGATCCACAGCTTACATACTGAGCGACTCGCTATTGAAAATAATGATTTAGCGCTCGCCACGCGATTTACTGCTCTCCTGGATAAGGATCAAATTTACAGTGACGCGCAAGTATATATAGAGCGCGCCAGCGCGGCAGAATTGAATCGTTACCTGCCCGCACTTAAACAGATCAGTCGCACTAAAAAGTGGTTTGCTGATGCAGTTCATGAAGGCCAGCTGGTTAGTTCGAACATATTATTACGTGGACTGCTGAGCGAGTTTCCATTCCATAAACGCAGTGGTGTGATACTGGCTGATGTGTTGCTGCGGGATGCTGTCATCGAATACAAGCGAGATTGGCCTGCTTTCAGTGATGTGCAGGCAACCATCAGCCTGAATAAAGACCGGGTAGTGGTGTTACCCACACAGGGCATTATGTATGACTCACAACTCACGCGCGCGCGCTTGGAGATCCCATCATTCCTCAAAGCGGTACTAGAGGCCGAGGGAGAGCTTAAGGGAGGTGGTCAGAATTTAATCCATTTCCTAGCCGATGCAGGTCTGGTTGCGCGCCAAAACTCTGTGGCAGATCAACTATCCTTAGAGGGAGATACTAAGCTACAACTCTCTTTCACTAAATCATTGTCGCAAAAAGTAGCTTTACCTTTCAGAGTATCAGGCATGCTCAATTTTATTGGCAACACTCTGCATATTCATGCTGCAAATATGGCCATGCAAGATCTCAGGGGGACGCTAGCGTTTGATCAAGATGGTGCCTATGGTGAATATTTATCAGCCAGTTTATACGGGCACAAGCTAGCACTCAGTGCCAAGGCCCTAGGGGCCGGCGCGTCGGAATTATATTTTAATGGCAAATTTGATGTCGATGCCTATATCAGCAGCCAGCTTCCTCAGTTTAAGCCATTTATACAGGGGCAAACACCGATTCAGGGTACGCTCTATTTGCCGTCCATGTTCAAGCAAAATAATCCCGAAAAACTGACCTTAAGCGTTCTCAGTCAACTACAGGGGATCCAGTCTAATCTGCCTTACCCGTTGCATAAGTCCGCGTCCGAGTCGTTAGCGACAGCATTATTGTTTGACCAAAAACAAGCAAGCATGCGGTGGCAATTTGCAGATCAAGCCAGTTTACTCTTTACAATGGATCAACAGCAGCCATTTACTTTGCGACTGATCGAACTTGGCCAGCCAACAGATACAGCATACGCACTCAATCAGGGTCTTAACATAGTCGGCCAGATTGATCGCTTACCGATTGAGTCCTGGGTGCAGACTTATCAGCAATATACTGCAGAACTGACGCGCCGAGGTATCAATAATACTGCTGCTGAGTTGCCGCGGGTGGACTTGCATATCCAAGCTTTGGATTGGTCACCTTGGCCAGCTCAGGACATGTCTCTTCAGGCCGCGATGGAGGATGACAACTACGTGCTTGCTATAAGTTCTTCATTAGCCACCGGCAGGGTACTATGGCCTCAACTTGCAAATGCCCCCATCGTTTTTGATATGCAAGAATTTAGGGTACATCATAATGAGGAAAAATCAGAACAAGTCTTGGATCCAAATATATTGCCTGCCTTTGTTTTTAAAGCTAAGCGTTTCCATCTCAAAGATAAACTGATTCGTGCGGTCGATGTGACGGCTGAGACCATTCACGATGGATTATTTTTTAGTGATGTTAATTTCGCTCTGGTCGATCTGCGAGCACATGGACAGGGTTCCTGGCGGCAGACTGATAAGGATAATATCTGGAGTGAGTTCAGCTTTGATATGACCACCTCAGATCTGGCAGATGCTCTGGAAAGTTTGAATTTTCAGACCGGTCTCAGAAATGGTAATGGTTCAATTAAAACGCAGCTGAGCTGGCCTGATGCACCGCATAAAGTTAACTTGGGCAATATGACCGGACGCACCAGTCTGGATATTCGGGCCGGCTCAATCACCGAAGTCGAGCCGGGTGCAGGTCGCTTGTTAGCACTGTTTAATTTGAGTGCCTTGACCCGACGCTTGAGTCTGGACTTTAAAGATGTCACGACTAAAGGCTTCGCCTTTAATACTATTTCTGGTGATTTAGATTTGCAGTCTGGCGGTGAAATGAAAATGGAACAAGTTATAATCGATTCGTCCGCGGCGGTGATTGAATTTACTGGGACAACCAATATAGTTGCTCGGACCTATGCTCAAAATATATTTGTTACTCCGTCTGTGACTGAGTCATTACCTGCCGCGGGTGCGATTGTAGGCGGGCCAATTGGTGCCGCAGCAGGCTTTGTCGTTGATAAGGTCGCAAAAGTTGTCGGTTTGGATAAAGCACTCAAATACCAATACAGCATGACAGGTACCTGGGAGCAGCCAGAAATAGTCAAAATAAAAAAAGTCTCAGATGAATCGTCTGAAGAAAATACACTCAACCAATGAAGGTGTTGTTCAATGAGTAAAGTCGCCGCAATTCAAATGGCTTCTGCCCCACAACGTGATACTAATCTGATGGAAGCGGAACGTCTTATTCAAGCTGCTAAACATCAGGGTGCGGAGCTGATTGTGTTACCGGAAAATTTTCCGATTATGGGTATGCAGGAGACAGATAAAGTCGATATTCGTGAGCCTTATGGCAGCGGACCCATCCAGAATTTTCTGCATGAACAAGCGAAGAAACACAAAGTCTGGATAGTTGCAGGCACGATACCGCTGGAAGCGCAGGATGAGCATAAAATTCTTGCTGCATCACTGTTGTACAACAGCGCAGGTGAGGTGGTGGCCAGATACGATAAGATACATCTGTTCGATGTTGAACTCGAGGGTGAAGAATCCTACAAGGAATCAGAAACAATTGCCTATGGCTCAGACTTGGTAGTGGCTGACACACCATTCGGGAAGTTAGGTTTGGGCATATGCTACGACTTGCGTTTCCCAGAAATGTTTCGCCAACTAATTGATATGGGTGCAGAGATAATTGCCCTACCAGCAGCATTTACTGCTACCACTGGTAAGGCTCACTGGGAAGTACTGGTGCGCGCACGCGCGGTGGAAAATCTTTGTTACCTGATCGCCGCTAATCAGGGTGGCTACCATTTCAATGGTCGCAGCACCTATGGGGATAGTATGGTGGTCGATCCATGGGGAAATGTCCTCAATCGTTTGTCACAGGGTGCTGGTGTGGTTATTGCCGAGATTGATCTAGAACGCATGCACCATACGCGCCGGACTTTTCCCTGTCTGCAACACAGAACACTAGGATCGACTAAAAAATAGTTTATTAATACAGGAACACTATGAGTGATTTAGATTTAGCAAAAGCACAATTACTGGCACCTACCGGATTAGATGAGGATGATCTGCACAAAGCATTAGCCGTCACCCTGGGTGGTGGTATCGATGCGGCAGATTTATATTTTCAGAGCACTACGCGAGAAGCCTGGTCACTGGACGATGGCATCGTTAAAGACGCCAGCTTCAGTATAGAGCGTGGCGTCGGTGTGCGCGCACTCGCGGGAGACAAATGCGGTTTTGCCTATTCGGATGATATCGAAGCACAGGCTTTGCTTGAATCAGCTCAAGTAGCTAGAAATATTGCGCGCGCGGGGGGGCCACAGCAGTTACCCGCCTGGCAAGTTAAAACTGGGCATGGTCTTTATTCGCCTGATAGCCCGCTGGATGGCTTGGATGAAAATGAAAAGATGGCTTTGTTACAACAAGCTGATGCTGCTGCACGGTCACAGGATAAGCGGGTCAAGCAAGTGATGGTGAGCCTGGTTGGTACCCATGACACGGTGTTGGTGGCTTTGAGTGATGGCACCCTGGCAGCCGACATACGCCCGTTAGTCAGATTCAATATCAATGTTATTGTCGAGCACAACGGGCGTCGCGAGCAGGGTTCTATGGGCGGTGGTGGTCGCTATGACTATCAGCAATTTGTGGCCAATAATTGTGCTCAACACTTTGCCCAAGAGGCGGTCAGACAAGCGCTGGTTAATCTCGAGGCTAAAGATGCGCCAGCAGGGAACATGACGGTAGTACTCGGTCCAGGTTGGCCGGGGGTATTACTGCATGAGGCAATAGGACATGGCTTGGAGGGTGACTTTAACCGCAAACAGACCTCTGCTTTCAGTGGTCGTATTGGTGAGCGTGTCGCTAGTCCAGGAGTCACTGTGGTTGACGATGGTACCCTGCAGCAACGCCGCGGCTCACTCAATATTGACGACGAGGGTGTACCGACACAATGCACCACATTGATTGAAGATGGCATTTTAAAAGCCTATATGCACGATCGACTTAATGCGCGCTTATCCAAGACGGTGTCTACTGGCAATGGTCGCAGACAATCTTATGCCCACTTGCCTATGCCGCGCATGACCAATACCTACATGCTTGCTGGCCAGCACCAACCAGAAGAAATCATTGCCTCGGTAGATAAAGGTTTCTATGCGGTTAACTTCGGTGGTGGTCAGGTAGACATTACTTCAGGTAAGTTTGTGTTCTCAGCCTCGGAAGCATACATGATTGAAAACGGTAAAATTAGTTACCCCGTGAAAGGTGCGACCCTGATAGGGGATGGTCCTGATGTACTGACACGTGTCAGCATGATTGGAAATGATCTTGCATTAGATTCTGGCATAGGCACTTGTGGTAAGGATGGACAGAGTGTCCCAGTGGGTGTTGGTCAGCCGACGCTAAGAGTGGATGGAATTACTGTGGGAGGCACACAAGCATAACTATGGATAATATTGATCAATCTGACCTGCAGGTGTTGTTACCAGAGAGTCTCGACTATGCCAGCTCGCGTGGCGCTGATAGTGCGGAAATCATGGCCAGCAACGATAAAGGGTATTCGGTGACAGCGCGTTTAGGGGATGTTGAAACATGCGAACATCATAATCAACGCACCATGGCAGTGACAGTTTATCGCGGTCAAGCAAAGGGCTCAGCCAGTAGTAACGACCTGCGGCCTGAAGCCATTCAACGGACAATAGATGCGGCCTTGAATATTGCAAAATTCACCGCTCAAGATGAATGTGCCGGCTTGGCTGATGCGCAATTGATGGCTAACAACTATCCGCAACTAGAATTAGATCATCCATGGGACATGGATGCCGAGCGCGCGCTGGAGAAAGCAATTGCTTGCGAAGCTGCCGCACGCGATCATGCAGATATTGTCAATTCTGAAGGGGCGACTGTCAGCAGCATCCGCTCACATATGATTTATGCCAATACACATGGCTTTTTAGGCCAGTATGCGAGTACGCGTCATAGTTTGAGCTGCTCTGTTGTCGCTGGTGATGCCAGCGGGATGCAGCGTGATTATTGGTATTCAGTGAATCGTCGTGGTGAACAACTGGATGCAGAGCACTATGTGGGGCAGCAAGCACGTGACCGCAGTGTCAGACGCTTGTCGGCACGTGGTCTGAAGACTTGTCAGATACCGGTATTATTCGAGCCGCGTATCGCCCGTTCAATTATTGGGCACTTCTTCTCCGCAATTAGGGGCAGTGCGATTTATCGGGATTCTTCTTTTTTAGTCGATGCAATTGGCAACACAATATTCCCTGATTGGCTGACGATCAAAGAGGATCCGCATGTACCTGGCGGGCTTGCGAGCGCACCTTTTGATAATGAGGGTGTATCCACACAGCCCAGAAATATTGTCGAGAATGGTATTCTGCAAGGATATTTGCTGAACAGCTATGCTGCGCGCAAACTTAATATGCGCACCACAGCTAATGCAGGCGGTATGCATAATATCCATCTCAATCACAGTGCTAAATCCTTTGATGAACTTCTTGCTGAGCTTAATACTGGGCTACTGGTGACTGAATTAATCGGCCACGGAGTCAATCCAGTGACAGGGGATTATTCCAGAGGAGCGAGTGGTTTCTGGGTAGAGAATGGAGAAATTCAGTATCCGGTCCAAGAGATAACGATTGCGGGAAACCTGGCCGACATGTTTAAAAATATCGCCGCCCTAGGGAGTGATGTTGATACCTGTGGCAGTATTCAGTGTGGTTCAATTTTGCTCGACAATCTGACCGTAGCAGGTGCTTAGGCGCTGATGGTGTAGCTAAAATAATGAGCTACTAGCCAATACTACCTCGTATTGCATTTTACCTTGTTTAATATGCTGTATCTTCAGAGGGATACCATGCGTGCGGCTGTCCGCCCAGATCATATACGATGCGTCATCTCGCAGGCGTTCAATCACGACGGCCTGGCGGCGACCAAAAGCCGTGTCTACGGTCTCTGCGCCATGCCTGATAATGACATACTTTTTCATTTTAGCTTTGCTGATTACAGCCACAGTACTGCGCTCAGGCAAGCTTGCTAGATTATTCATTAACGCCAGCTGTAGAGTGAATTTGTCGAGGCTATATTTATTCAAAGGATGTTGCAGTCGGCGGTCTTTGTAACTTGTTTTAACACTATTGTTGTGCCACTCAAAAATTGCGCGCTCACTCTTGTTAGTACTATTAGTGACCTGGATGCGTTCAAACAATACCGGTCTGATGGTGTCATCTATTAATTCTAAATGACTGGTTTCGGTCATCTCATTACCGCCCACAAACAGAGAGGCTAAACCTTTGGCCTGAGTGCGTGCACGATAGGTCCAGCTATGGCTGTTATTTTTGCGTAGATCTATTCTCAGCTGGCCGAGTGTCATATTTCCCATATGGATATCATATTCAGCAGAGAACGGCGGTGGCATAGTCTTTTCATGCAGCGCGAACAGGCTGGGATTCGCGAGGGCGCCAGAGGTACTGATCAAGGCGAACACGAGCATTACGGTCGCACAGGTCGCGGCCTGCGCAGCCAAATAGAGTGTCAGTCTAAGCGGATATTTCATCGAGTCGTAATGGCTGCTTGAGGGGTTTACCCGCATGATAGGCAATTTCATTTTTACAGAAGATAGTCCCTTCACATAGCCATTTAATACACATGGGATAAATGATGTGCTCCTTGACCAACACTCTTGCTGCCAGCGACTCCGCAGTATCGTTTTTAAGGATAGTCTCATGTGCTTGTAAGACTAACGGACCGCCATCGAGTTCAGCGGTGGCAAAATGAACGCTACAACCATGCTGTGTATGCTGCTGATCCAAAGCGCGTTGATGCGTATGCAAGCCACGAAAGTGCGGCAGTAGCGATGGATGTATATTTAGGATGCGTCCTTCGTAGTGGGTGATAAAGCCAGGTTCAAGCACCCGCATAAAGCCCGCGAGACAAACTAGATCCACTTGATATTGCTCAAATACGGAGATTAATGCTGTTTCGAAATCAACGCGTTGAGTGTAATCGCCATGTTTGACGACATGATGTGGGATGGCGGCCTGTTGGGCGCGTTGCAGAGCATAGGCATCAGGCCTGTTGCTGATGACACAATTGATACTGGCGTCAAACGGGCTAAGATGGATCTGATCAATAATTGACTGTAGATTAGTTCCACCCCCAGATACCAGCACACCAATCTTATTTGCCATGAGAAAATTTTTATAAATAATTGACGTGTGAAGTGGCGTCAGTTGTACTCATTTTACCTATCACATTACTAGCAATATTATGTGTCTTGGCAATCTGTTCGACTGCTGTTTGGTGTTCAGCTGTCACTACTATGATCATACCTATGCCACAATTAAATACGCGTAACATTTCCTGCTCAGCCACATTGCCCTGTGTTTGTATCCAGTCGAAGATTGGCAGCCGCTGCCAAGCGTGAGTATTGATATCCGCGCGTATGTTGGCTGGCAGGATGCGTGGCAAATTCTCAGTAATACCTCCGCCGGTAACGTGACATAAACCTTTAATGGGGAATGCTGATAACATTTGTAACACGGGTTTAGCATAGATCGTAGTCGGGGTGAGCAAGGTGGCTCCCAGACTAGTGCCGTTGAAATCTTGGGTCAGTGTGCTGTTATTCTCAGCTAACAGTTTGTTCACTAGAGAAAATCCATTGGCATGAATACCACTGGAATGGAGGCCTATAATGAGGTCATCTTGTTGTATACCCTGTCCTGTAATGATGTCTGATTTTTCCGCAACCGCCACACAAAAGCCAGCCAGATCATATTCACCGTCATTGTACATGCCAGGCATTTCTGCCGTCTCTCCACCAATTAAAGCCGCACCCGCCAGACGACATCCATGCGCAATCCCCGTGATGACATCCTCACTCACGTCTACATCCAGCTTACCCGTTGCAAAATAGTCGAGGAAAAATAGAGGTTCAGCACCTTGCACAATGACATCGTTGACACACATAGCGACTAGATCAATGCCGATAGAGCTATGCTCATTCATCTGTTGAGCGAGTTTGAGTTTAGTACCAACACCATCAGTGCCAGAGACTAATACCGGCTGCTTATACTTATGACTGGCGAGTTCAAACAAACCACCAAAGCCACCCAAATCAGACAATACCTCATCTCGGTGAGTACTTTTTACCGCCTGTTTGATACGCGTCACCAGCGCGTTGCCGGCATCAATATCTACGCCTGAATCTTTATATGTTAAACCCATAATTGACAATGAAGTTATTTAAGATACTGAGAAACATGGAATTTAGCAGTCCAACTAGGGTGCTAGTGTACTACTTAATGCGACATTGTTGTGCTATCTTATCCAAAAATAATACTAACACTGCAGGGCAAGCCACGCTCAGATGCAGGGAAAAGGAAGGAGTTGACTCGATATGTTGCCGGCTATTCATATTCCTAATTTAATCACATTCGCGCGCATATTAGCCGTACCATTTTTTATCTGGTTATTAGTTGATCAGCAGTTTGAACGTGCCTTATTTGTGCTGTTGATAATGGGATTATCTGATGCCTTGGATGGTTTTCTGGCCCGTTGCTACGGGTGGAAAACGACACTTGGTTCATATCTGGATCCGGTTGCAGACAAGATTATGCTGTTATCTGTGTTCTTAGCATTTGCCATTCTGGGCTGGGTGCCCTGGTGGCTCACGGTACTGGTAATCGCCCGCGACATTACCCTGCTACTTGGCGCTATTTATTTCCACTTCCTTACCCGCCAATTAAGCATGGAGCCGCTAAGTATCAGTAAGGTAAATACCTTTACGCAGATCGTGTTAGCCCTGTGTCTGGTGTATGACCAGCTTGTCAGTGTCAACGCACTGCTGTTGAATGCAATGATGACACTGGTGGTTTGCACGACCATCATGAGTGGTTGTGAATATGTGGCAAAGTGGTACCAACGAGCGGTCAAGATCCAAGCGGCTAAAGTCAGCTCACGCTAGTCCACGGGTGTGCTAATTGAGTTAGAGATAATTCTTGGGCTGACATAGAATGGCGTTGATCGCATCGCACAACAACAGGCATGGCACTCTCAAGTACTCAGCAGTTACTTAATCTTAATCTGGTTCCTGAATATACCTTTGCTAATTTCTTTAGCGACGCCCCAGTGTTGTTGGCGTTACTGAAAAATATAGCGGCCAATCAATATCATGAGCCTCAGGTCGTACTATGGGGATCAGCGGCCAGTGGTAAGACGCATTTATTACAGGCCACCTGCCAGACGGCCTTGAATTCACAGCAGCGTGCAATTTATCTGCCACTTGCTGAGTGTCTGCAACATGATCCAAGTTGCCTCGAAGATCTGCATACAATGGACATCGTTTGTCTGGATGATCTTCACTTGATTGCACAACAGCCAATTTGGGAGCGCGCGGTATTCGATCTGATCAACCAGTTGCGCGCACAACACACTTGTTTAGTCATTGCCTCCCAAAAAATGCCTAACGAGAATCTATTTCAGTTGGCAGATCTGACATCACGATCAGTTTGGGGGCCAGTGTACAAACTCGAATCGCTCGATGAAGAAAATTTAATGCGCGCTATCCACCTTCAGGCACACACCAGAGGGTTAGTTTTGAGCGAGGAACTGGTGGTGTATATGCTTACGCATTATCCGCGGGACATGAAGAATTTAGTTACTATACTCAAGCAATTAAGTCAGGCTTCGTTACGCGAGCAGAGAAAAATCACTATTCCTCTACTTAAGCAGGTGTGTCCTCTTTAACTTGGTGTGAGCGAACATGCATAACAGCGCCAACAAACAAACTCAAACTGGTGATGATCTGCAGTAGGCCCAGGGGAAGTTGGCTATCGCTGACCACGTTCCAGATACCGTATGTAAAATATAACCAAACAAATAGAGTGACCCATTTGAAAGTATCAAGACGATTATGCAGTAACCCACGGAGTGCAAAAAGCAGTGGGCCAACCAAGAAAAGAATGGCCAAACTAGTAGGCACGACTGGATTAGGATTCAACCATACCAACCAAATTATTTGACCAAACATGAGACTAAAATAGCTTATTAGCGAGAAAAGATAATACATAGTGGCTGTTGTGTTCCGGTTTTGTTGGATTGCGTTTTAATTCAGTTTCAGTGCCAACTGCGCGACACGTTTACCTAGGGCGATACATAGTCTGGTCTCTTCATCGGATAAGACATTAGAGTTGCTGGTGCCCGCATAATGACTGGCGCCATAGGGTGTGCCTCCGGTTTGGGTGGCGGCTAAGTCTGACTCACTATACGGCAAACCAGTCAAGATCATGCCGTGATGAAGTAGTGGCAGCATCATACTTAATAAGGTGGATTCCTGGCCGCCATGTAAACTACTGCTGGAAGTAAACATAGCTGCGGGTTTATTTACCAAGGCACCTTTCAGCCAGAGGCTGCTAGTGCCGTCTAGGAAATATTTGAGCGCAGCTGCCATGTTGCCAAAGCGGGTCGGGCTGCCCAGGATCAGACCTGAACAGTTTTCCAGATCTGCTAGCTCGGCGTAACAGTCACCCGTCGCAGGAATATCAGACAGAGTTGCTTCACAATTAGCAGAAACAGGCGGTACAGTTCGAAGCACGGCATCAACTCCATTGACGGAAGTAACACCATGAGCAATTTTGGCAGCCATATTTTTGGTAGCACCACTATGGCTGTAATATAAGATTAGGACAGGTTGCATTAGAGTATCTCCAGCAGTTTTTCTGGTGGTCTTGCGATGAAGGCCTGTCCCTGATGCAGGACTATCGGCCGTTGCATAATGTTTGGATGCTGAATTATGGCTGCGATGAGATCGTCCTGACTGGCAGTGTGTAGATTAATATTAAGCGCTTGCCATGCATCCTCATGAGTGCGTATTAAATCCTCAATAGCGACGCCAGAATTAATAATTGTCATGATCTGATGACGGTCAGGTGTGCTGACAAGATAGTCAATAACATCTGCATGTATGCCTTTATCCTGCAGCAGCGTGAGTGCAGCCCTACATTTGGAGCAGTTTGGATTATGGTAAATAATAGTCGCTGACATAGTTTTTCTCGGCATACAATAAATTCGTCATCAATTCAGGTTAGTATGTCACACATTACGTACACAGATAAAAACCGAATCCCTCAAAATACCTGTTTGTAGAGTGCGCGTGCCTGGCTTACAAACTCAATTCAGGATGCCCATGAAAAGCAAGACAATACTCATGCTCAACGATCACATCCACTTTGGTGGTGGAGGTGATGCAGTATTTCAGCTTGAGCGGCAAATATTTGAGCAAGCAGGGCATCAGGTTTACACCTACTCAATGTCGCCAGATGCTCAGGTAAAGCCTTCTGCGCACGATATTATCTTTCAAGAGCCAGCGAGCTATCTGCAGCGTAGACTTGGCAAATTTGTCATCATGCCTAAGCTTGTTCAACATCTACGCGATGTTCTTCATCGCTTGCAGCCTGATTTTATTAAGCTGCATTTATTGGCCAAGTATCCAGCCGAAATCTATGCGGCACTGAAGGGTTACAAGGCAGTCCAAATATTACATGGCCCCAATCTGTTTTGTGCGACAGGATGGGGTGCGCTGAAGATCAACAGCAACCGCTGTGAACAGGGTATAGGGCGTAAATGTTACCAACGGGGCTGTGTGAATTTAGCCCAACTGCCATTACATATGAATCTGGATCGACGAATCAAGCATAATATTCATGATGTTGTTACTAAGTTTTTAGCTCCCAGTCATCAAATCGCACAAACTGCGCATGATTTGGGCTATCGCCCAGTTGAATATTTCCCACTGACAATTGATCCAGTATTTGAGGATATTGAGCCGCGCTATGACGACCGAGCTAATATTCTATTTGTTGGCGCCTTGGTCGAAGCCAAGGGTCTCGCATACTTAATCGAAGCATTACCAGCGATAGTGCGCGCGCTACCCAAGCTAAGTTTAAATATTGCTGGCCGCGGCGCGCTCACCAGTAGCCTCAAGCAAAAAGTGACTCAGCTGGAGCTTCAAGCACGTGTGAATTTTTTAGGTTTTCAAAGTCGGGCAGAGCTTCTCCAGCTTTATCAGCAAGCCTCAGTGGTGGTCATGCCGAGTATCTGGTGTGAGCAATTCGGGTTGGTTGGTTTGGAAGCATTGGCCGCAGGTGTGCCGGTGGTGGCAACTGATATTGGTGGTATACCGGAGTGGTGTCTGCACGAGAAGCATGGCTTGCTGGTTCCAGCCAGAGATAGTGGACAAATAGCTAGTGCGGTAATTCGCTTATTGAGGGATATTACTCTGCGCCGGCATTATGGGGCTGCGGGTCGTGAATTTGTTCTGGCAGAATTTGCTTATCAACAATATCAGCAAAATATCTTAGCTCAGCTTGATTGAATAAGATGACAATGAAGCATAAAAAAAACAAGCACATTATGTATATTTGTGCCGCTAGGAATTTTCTGGCGCGTGATCCTGGGCGTAAAATATTCAGTGTTGTGGAGGCTTGGAAGCAATCCGGATATATTGTTGATCATCAATGTGGGGGTGATTATACCGATCTAAATAATATTACTGACCAGCAAACAAGAGAACTTCAGGCACACCGTAGACGGGAAAACAAAGCTGGCTGGAAATTATTTGTACTCGATAGCTTGTCCGAATTTAAAGATATCATGCATGATTTTAAAATGTATGTCTGTCTGCTGCGGAGTAAAAAAATACCTGACATCATATGGGAGCGCTCTAGCCGTTTACATCAAACTGGACTGAGATTGGCCCAAAAATATAATCGACCATATGTTTTAGAATGGAAAGACCATCTCATCTCCTATCGGTGCTCTTTATTTATTTACTGGGCACGTCGCGTAGAGCACAGCAAACTCACACAAGCACGTTACATTGTAGTGGAATCAAATGTCTTGCGAGAATATCTGGTGTCTCAATTTTCAGTAGATAGTGACAAGATCATTGTTGCCCATAATGCAGTCGATATTGAGGCGTTTGATCATCAGCAGTCACAACAAAAATGCCGCCAAAAATATAATATCTCACAGGATAAGCTGGTGATAGGCTATATCGGTAGTTACGCCTTTTATCATCAATGCGATCTGATGGTTGAGTTAGCGCGTAATTTGCTTACTCAGAATATTGAGCTGATTATGGTTGGGACTGGCAAGGAATATGATCAGGTGCGGTCGTTAGCCGAGCAATATCAGGTAAATAATCGAAATTTATTCTTTCTACCCAGAGTGCCTAAAGAGCAAGTGCCGGAGCTGTTGGTAGCATTCGATATTGCGCTGTTACCTGGATCGACTGATATAATCTGTCCTATCAAGGTACAGGAATATATGGCTATGGGGCTGGCGACACTGGCACCTGACTATGCCTGTAATAGAGAAATTATTAATGATGGTATCGATGGACTTCTTTTTGAGCCATCCAATGTTAATGATCTAGTCTCTAAAATAGAATTATTAAAAGAAAACTCACTCAGACAAAAACTTGGCACGCAA
>DDIE01000001.1:0-1632 GCA_002338385.1 Proteobacteria bacterium UBA1858 | reverse complement strand
GGACAAAAACTTGGCACGCAAGCCAGGCAACATATGGCTGATAATTTCTCTTGGTCAAAAACATGGGTGCAGGCCTTGGATCACATTACTGGCAACTGTTAGGTTGAACTTGATGGGTATAGTTAATTCATTTTTTCAAAGAATCTCCTGCCTCTACTGGCGGTTGCGTTTGCATTCGTGCGGATCAAATCCGATCATTGATAGGGCTGTCAATATTTATAATCCACAGAATATTAGTCTGGGCCACGAGGTGACCCTTAATGCCGGCGTTAAACTACAGGCCTCTCAGGATGCAACAATAGATTTGGGTGATGGTGTGGTGGTTTCATACAACGCAATCATATTGACTGCAGGTCTGCATGTTGATGTAAAAAAACGTGGTATTCATCGGCGTGATAGAGAGCATATATCAGATCCTGTTATTATCAAAAATCAAGTCTGGATAGGTGCTAATGCTATTATTTTGCCGGGTGTCATCATCGGACAAGGCGCAGTGATCGCGGCAGGGAGCGTTGTTACCGAGAACGTGCAAGCATACACTCTAGTGGGTGGCGTGCCCGCCAAGTTGATCAAGCGAGTGGATGAGTGAAATTTCGTATCATGGCTTTTTTTGCCACTCATCTATCTGCGCTAAACTATGCCTTACTCTTGCGTATCTATTTGCATGTCCGCCATGGTCGTTGGCCCCGAGGGCTCAATTTCCTGCAGCCTGAATCGTTTAACGAAAAGATAACTTATCTGAAACTCAATCGTTTCCAGCCTGCAGGTTGCACTCTGGCAGATAAGATCAAAATGAAAGATTATGTCGCTGAGAAAATCGGCAAGCAGTATGTTATCCCCACACTGGCTATTTATGATAGGCCGAATGAGATTATCTGGTCTGAATTACCCAATGAATTTGTCATGAAGGCCAGTCATGGCTCAGGTATGAATCTTATTTGTAATGATAAACATAAGCTCGATCGTTCTAAGGCAGAGTCTCTCATGCAGCACTGGCTGGCGATTGACTATAGTCTAGTCTCTGGCGAGTGGCAGTATCGACACCAGCCACGCATAATCTGTGAGCGCTACCTTGAGAATACGGCACAACATTCATTGCTGGATTATAAGTTTTTTTGTTTTGACGGTGAGCCTCGCTATGTGCAAGTGGATATCGACAGAAATAGTCAGCACAGAAGAAATATCTATAACACCCAGTGGCAGTTGCAACCCTGTATGATTCTCTATCCTCAAAGTGAAAAGTCAATCCAAGCACCAGAAAATCTAGCACGCATGCTTGAAATTGCGAGTATTCTTAGTGCCCATAAAAAATTTCTCAGAGTTGATCTATATGAATATCAAAATCAGATATTTGTTGGCGAGCTGACCTATCATCCCGGAGGTGGTTGTGAATTTATCCGTCCATATGAGTTTGACATTGAGCTTGGGAAATTACTCAATGTTTAGCTTACGAGACTGCTAGCGAGTGTTGATAGACCTGAATCGTATGAGTAAATATTTGAATCACTAATTTATAATCAATATGGATTACACCCAGCAATCAATACGCTTTAAGTTAAAAAAAGCTGTGCGCTACTGCCTACTATATGGTGTTGACAGAACCTTGGTTAAGGTCAAGGGACAATATCATAT
>DDIE01000006.1 GCA_002338385.1 Proteobacteria bacterium UBA1858 | reverse complement strand
CTAGCCACCATAACCCTTCGCCGGTATGTAGCATATAAATAAACTCATAGATTATCTGTTTGCTAGCATAGGGCTGGAAGGCTAGTAATTGACCTGTTGACTGATCAACAAAACCACGCCCCTGATCGCTTGTGATTGAATAGACATCGTTTGGATCTTCTGTATACGGATAAACCAACTCTCGAAGCTCGGACACAGAAATGGCCTTTAATGCTGAAAGCGTGTCAATGGATGCCGGCGTACCGCCATTCACCTTTTCTGGGAAAGCAGGTTCAGCGGATTGGTAATCAGGTATCAATTCGAAGGTTATAGCTGACATATAAAGGCCGGTGGCCGCCGATAGTATCAGGCCAAGTATGGCTATTCGACCAACTTGAAGGTGTAAGCGCTGTTTAAAAGAGCCTTGAATGGGTCGGAAAACATGACGCCAGCCGCCCAGTCGATTTGCCAACATGAAGGCACCTGAAAACGTTAATAACAGCATAATAAAAGCAGTAACACCGGCACCAATTCGACCGGGCGTATCAAGCAGATATGATCGATGTAGGTTTTTCACCCAAACCATAACAGGTGAGGCTGAATAAGCCCCGATAGTTGCGCCCGTTATCGGGTTGATCAGATCGGCCCCGGTCTGGTTATTGTCGGTAAAATAGACGATCAGGCCGCCAGAGGCCGTTCGCTGTATTTGTTCCACCCCAGGGTAGCGAGTTGCTAGTTTGCCAGCTAACTCGGCCACACTGATGGACGCTGTTCCTGCTACCTTGGCTTGTGTGCGCTCCAAAAATGGGTTGACCGATAAAATTGCGCCCGAAATGGCTAGCACTACAATGAGAAGCGCTGCCATTAAACCAGACAAAGAGTGAAATTTACGGAGCATGGCAGAGCTTCCTATTGACCGTTTAAAAAGAATAAGTAAAGGTTTTGACGTAGCCGTTACCATTGACAAGTTTACCGGCACCTTCGCTGGTTAATGGCACCACAACATCGTTGCGATTGTCTCGCATATCCTCGACCGACGAATCCACTCGCAACTGAAAACCGGTATCAATATAAGTATCCGCCAGTTCAAGGCTTACCGTTAATGTTTTGCCGCTGGTCACGCTGGCACCGCTTATCCCGTCATACTCACTAGTGCGCAGACCACTACCACGGGCCCAGCCCGTCAAATGTTTGTAATATTTTGACTTCTGCCCAGCGATCCACAGCGTCTCTTGGTATTGACCTTTCGCATTGGTTAAATAGATCGCCAGATAGGCACCATTCCCGCTATAGCTTTGTAGTTCGGTGCTCAGAACTATTTCACGCGCAGTGCTTTGTGTGCTTAATGCCAAGGCGCTGAGCAAGCACAGTATCATTACTAAATGTTTCATCGTATTGACTCCTGATAGCTATTTGATAGTGATTAATTTAGTCGATCGTTGCTTTAGCTTTATGTTTTGCTGCCTTATTTTTTGAATTCATCTTGGCGCCAGATTCTTCAGGGCTATATTGGACGCCTAAATCCAAGTAGTCGGAAGTATCTCCTGAACCGTTAAATTTAATTTCAAGTTCTATCACTCTCAGCGAGGCGGGTGAAAATTTGGCTTCTACCTTATGACCATTACGATCCAGACCTTTAATTTCATAACAGCCATCATCCACTTTGATGCGTTTTACGTCCCAGCCTTTGTCTTCCATTATCTGCCGCAGTTGCTCCTTAGGCTGCCAGTCTGTTACTGGGTCAGTGCAGTCATCTTTTGCTAAGGCTGCGCCACTAAGTAAACATGAGGCAATAAAGGCAGTAATAAGTTTGTTATTTGAGATATTTTTCATGATATATGTCCTTTTTTATTGAACTGTTGATTTGGTTCTGTTGATTACAGGTTTCATCATAAACGGCCTTTCTGACAGTAAGCTGAAAGCAAGGCTGTTTTTTGTTTTATCGTAGCTCAAATGCTTCTTTACGAAAAAATAAGGCACCTTTTAAGCTTTCTCGTAACTCTTTTTCTAATATTTTGGCCCAAGCTGAGGGGCCGCAAAACCATACTTCCATCGCATTTTTCTGCGTATGTTGAGTGAGGAGTTGATCTGTCGTTAGCTTTTCACCCTGACTGCCGTCATGTACGTATAACTCAATACTCGATAAGCCACTACACGCCAGTTGTAAGCGCTCAACGAAAGGGTCGGTTTGTAGTGGCAGACTAAACCCGAACACTGTTTTAAGTGGTAGCATTACACTTAATAACGAGGTGTTCAATGAGAAGACAAAGACGGTCATTCAGTCCGGAATTTAAACATGATGCAGCCAGCCTGGTGCTCGATCAGGGGTATAGTGTGCCCGAAGCAAGTCGCGCGGTAGACGTTCATGAAAATACCCTGCGCAAATGGGTTCAGCAGCTTGAGTCTGAGCGCGGCGGCAGCACGCCGAAATCAAAAGCCCTGACACCAGAACAGCAACGTATTCAGGAACTTGAAGCTCGCGTGAATAGGCTGGAGCGAGAAAAGGCCATATTAAAAAAGGCTACTGCACTCTTAATGTCCGACGACCTGAAATCCACGCGCTGATAGACCGGTTGAGAGTGCATGAATCAACAGAATTGGTCTGTTCAGCGTTAGGTGTTGGTGTCAGTAGCTATTACGAGCGACGAAAGCGCCGCCGGCTGATTGGCGCTAAACGGCGTATTCTGCGCGCCAGAGTGAAGCGTCTGTTCGATAAGAGTCGTCAGTCCGCTGGCACACGAACGCTTGTTGATATGCTTCGCGATGAAGGCATCGTCATGGGCCGGTTCAAAGTAGGCCGGCTGATGAAAGAACAAGGGCTGATGAGCAAGCAGCCAGGTAAACACGCTTATAAAAACGTGCAGGTTGAGCGGCCAGATATCCCTAATTTACTGGACAGGCAGTTTAATGCGGAACAGCCTAACCAAGCTTGGTGCGGTGATATCACCTACATCTGGACCGGCTCAGCATGGCATTATGCAGCGGTCGTGATTGACCTGCATACTCGACGGGTAATCGGCTGGAGTATGTCACATCGACCGGATGCGGAGCTTGCCGCCAGAGCTTTAGATATGGCTTACGAGCTTAGGGGTAAGCCAACAGGCGTGATGTTCCACAGCGACCAGGGCTCGCAGTACAGTGCTCGTAAGTTCAGGCAAAGGCTGTGGCGATACAAGATGGTTCAGAGTATGAGTCGCAGAGGTAACTGCTGGGATAATAGCCCGATGGAGCGCGTGTTCAGAAGTCTGAAATCCGAATGGATGCCATCAACCGGCTACCATTCGCCAAATGAAGCAAAACGAGATGTGGGATATTACCTGATGAATTATTACAACTGGGAAAGACCGCATCAATTTAACAATGGGCTACCACCGGCAAAAGCGGAAGAATTAGCTAAAAAGGTGTCCGGGTTTTATTGACCACTACAATTCTTCCAACCAACATGTTGTGTGCCAGTTATTCGATTACGGGAAGTAAGTGCATATTTTTCCCTTAAGTAGGCAGCTCTATTTGTACTTCCTTTAGAACTTTTCCATCCATCCGGTGCCAGGCCATCTTCAGGGTGATATAGCCTCACATTGGCTTTTTTCTCATCGTTATGATCGTAGTGAACATCTTGGACCCACAAATGCAATGAATCACTGATCCTGCAACCAGTGAAATGCATCATCAAGATAATGAGCTGGTTCCTAACAATGACTCTTCTATCTGACGCACCGCCGATACCTTCAAGAAAGAAACGACCGAAAAGAGGTTCTGAAAATGCAATTGCATCACTCGACGTCGCCATTAATTGTCTGCCGCTAATGCTTCGAACCTTATTTACTGTATCGCTAATACTGCGATCCTTAATGTGACCAAGAAAGTCATTATGCGAACGTCTAAACCAAGCAGCGTAATTGAGCCTCTTTTCGAAACTATCAGCCTCACGCAAAGGATTCATATTGTTAACGTTATGATTCTCACTAAGCCAATCTGTTAATCCAGAAATAGCGTTGATGACTCCATTGGTAGTTTTATTTCTTGAGGGGAGCCAATAAAGATTTGAAGGGTCCAGACCATTATCACCAATGGTTCCTTCATACAGGGCCAGCGTAAATGATTGGAAGAGCTGAACTGGATCATGGAAACAATGCTTGTTTGCTTCCATGTATTGCATCAGCAGATAAGTTGAATGTGTAACTTTAGTCATCCAACTCACACTTCTGTCATGCCTGTGGGTTAGCAAGTAATCCAACAACGGTTTTAAAACACCATGTTCTGTAACTAGAACAGGAAGCCAGCATTCAAAACCTGAATTATCAGTGATGACTCTTACTTTCACTTTTACTGGCGTAACCATTACAACCTACATTCTAATTATATTTATTATAGATAATGCTATAGGTATCACCTTATATCAACTAGAATTCAAGCACTAAAACACTCTTTTGAGTATGATTATTATGTTTTAATCCGCTATACATTTCAATTTCTGTGGATAATCTCCGTG
>DDIE01000048.1:20159-37132 GCA_002338385.1 Proteobacteria bacterium UBA1858 | reverse complement strand
TGTCCATTAAGCATGACCTACATCAGAATTTAATAAATTCAGATCAATGCCAAGCAATTCCCCTGCCAGCAGCCATTGATTTTTAGCTGGAGTATCAAATATAAGCGTGTGAGTAGCGGCGACGGTCAGCCAAAAATTATCAGCGATCTCCGCCTCTAACTGACCCGGTGACCAACCGGCATAACCAATCACGACCAGACTGTTTGTCGGGCCATGTCCACTTGCAATATCGGTAAGAATATCATTCGAGGATGTCAGTGCCAGAGTATCAGTGATCGGAATAGTTGAGGGCCAGCGTTGAGCGGGTGAGTCATGCAGAATAAACCCTTGGTCAGTGCTCACCGGTCCACCGGCATGAATCAAAGTATCGTTTTTATAATAGTCTGGAGCAGGGATATTAGCGCTGGTAATTAAATCCTCTACGGTCATAGAAATGGGATGATTGATTATAATTCCCATAGCGCCCAGATCGCGGTTATGTTCACAAATAAGCGTCACGGAATGACTGAACTCGGGATCATTCAGGGCGGGCATGGCAATCAGAAGTTGGCCGGCATATGAAGTACTATCAGGCATGCTTAATTTCAGTCAGTAAATGTTCGATACGATCAAATAATAGTGCGCTAATGTTGATGTCGTTTATTGCATCCAATTCTCGGATACAGGTTGGGCTGGTAATGTTAATCTCGGTTAAATAATCGCCGATAACATCGATGCCAGCAAAGACAATACCATGGCTAATTAGCGTCTCTTTGAGCTGCTGGCAAATCCAATAATCGCGTTCGCTTAATTGTACGGATATGCCGCGCCCGCCAGCCGCTAAATTAGCACGAAAATCATCAGCCTGAGGGATGCGGGCGAGGGCATACGGAACAGGTTCACCTTGAATAATTAGAATGCGTTTATCACCAGCAGTGACTTCCGGGATAAAACGTTGACACATCACTGTGCTGTGACCCTTGGCAGTCATGTGTTGAATAATTGAATATCGATTAGGATCACTCTCACACAGTTTAAAAATTGATTCGCCACCCATTGCATCCAATGGCTTAATCACAATATTTTTGTGTTGCTCTAAAAACGACTGGATGGTGGCTACATTTTTGGTCACTAAAGTCGGTGCGCAACATTGTGGGAAATTCAGAATAGAAAACTTTTCATTACAGTTCCTTAAGCTGGCCGGATTATTGACTACTAAGGTCCCCTTTGCTGCTGCCAGATCGAGCATATAACAGCTGTAAATAAATTCCATATTAAAGGGCGGATCCTTACGCATCAGAATAACATCAAAGTCTGCCAAGCCATGGGTGCTGATTTCACCTGTGTTAAACCAGCACTGATCATCCGCAAAAACATCTAGCTGAGCCGCTTCGGCGTAGGCTTCACCATCCAGAGCAAACAGTGTGTCAGGGATTAAATAATAAATATCCCAGCAACGCTGCTGTGCTTCCAGCAGCATGGCAAGCGAGCTGTCTTTGCGAGGATTAATATCCTCAATAGGGTCCATCAGTACCGCAAGTTTTTTATTCAAATGCGTTTGCCAGAGTGTGAGTGATATTAAGTTCAGCTGAGGTCACCACAGTGTGCCTGATATAAGGTTAAGATAGAAATAACAGCTGTTTCCAGACGCAAGATGCGAGGTCCCAGACGATGTGAGACAAAACCGGATTGTTCCGCTAATTGTATCTCCTCATCTGTGAAACCGCCTTCCGGTCCCACTGCACATATGCAGTGAGTATTTTTTTCATTCGCCAGGGGCTGCACGTCGGCGGTCGGACTGGCTATGATTTTGGTTGCACCATCAGGTAACGACGACACTACTTTTGCAAAATCTTGCGCTGCACTAATGGTCGGGATTTCGGCGCGACCAGACTGCTCGCAAGCGCTATGGATGACCGCTTGCCAATGCGCTAGCTTTTTTTCTACCTTGCTGCTCGGTAAGTTCAGATTTACGCGTGAACTGATATACGGCGTGATAGTCTGGACACCAAGTTCGGTCGCTTTCTGTAAGCACCAATCCATTTTTTCAGAGCGACACAAGGGTTGCAGTAAGTGCAGATGTAAGTGCGACTCACACTGAATTTTTTTTCTTGCGCCCAGTTGTATCACGGCACTGCGTTTATGTAACTCGACAATCTCACCTTGATAATCGTAGCCGTCACCATTGAAAAGTATGACGCGGTGTCCAACAGTTAAACGTAAAACATCTTTAATATGTTTAATGCCCTTATCTTCCAGGGCCACAGACTGCGCTTCACTAAGCGGCTGGGTAATGTGTATTCGCGGAACGCGCATTGTTTTTTAAAAAACACTCGCAAGCATCAGTAATGCTCACGATTATACTCGCGTGACTGACTTTTGCATTGGTATTGATACCAAAATCAATAACGGTAGTGATCGGCTTTGTATGGTCCCTCGACTGCAACCCCAATATAGTCTGCCTGTTCCTCAGTGAGCATGGTTAATTTAGCGCCAATCTGATCCAGGTGCAGGCGGGCAACTTCTTCGTCAAGATGTTTGGGCAGAATATAGATTTGGTTCTGGTAACTGGCAGTATTGTTCCATAGTTCCAGTTGGGCCAATACCTGATTAGTAAATGAGTTCGACATGACAAAACTTGGATGACCTGTGGCGCATCCCAGATTGACCAGGCGTCCTTTGGCGAGCAGGATGATACGTTTGCCATCAGGGAATATGATGTGGTCAACTTGTGGCTTAATCTCTTCCCATTGATATTCTTCCAGGCTGGCAACATCGATTTCATTATCAAAGTGACCAATATTACAAACGATGGCCTGATCTTTCATGGCGGCCATGTGGTCATGGGTAATGATTTTGAAGTTACCCGTGGTGGTAACGAAAATATCTGCTTGCGTGCAAGCTTCGTCCAGGGTGACTACCCGGTAACCTTCCATGGCTGCTTGCAAGGCACAAATCGGATCGATTTCAGTAATCCAAACAGTAGCCCCGAGCCCACGCAAAGATTGTGCCGAGCCTTTACCGACGTCGCCATAACCGCAAACTACTGCAACCTTACCGGCGATCATGACGTCAGTGGCACGTTTGATGCCATCAACCAGCGACTCACGACAGCCATATAAATTATCGAATTTAGATTTAGTGACACAGTCGTTGACGTTAATAGCGGGAATTTTCAGTTCATTCTCTGCAAGCATGTCGTACAGGCGTTTGACTCCAGTTGTGGTCTCTTCCGATACGCCCTTCACGGCCTCTAATAATGCAGGATATTTTGTGTGCATAATTTTAGTTAAGTCACCGCCGTCATCTAACAATAGGTTGGGTTGCCAGTCGTCAAGACCGATGATTGTTTGTTCTATACACCACTCATATTCTTCCTCGGTTTCACCCTTCCAGGCAAACACTGGAATACCACTGGCGGCCATAGCGGCAGCTGCATGATCTTGGGTAGAAAAAATATTACAGGATGACCAGCGCAATTCCGCGCCTAGTGCGGTTAACGTTTCCATCAAGACAGCTGTTTGGATAGTCATATGGAGACAGCCGATAATTCGTGCGCCTGCCAGTGGTTTTTGCTCCCCATATTTTTTACGCAACGCCATCAACCCAGGCATTTCTGTTTCAGCAATAGCGATCTCTTTGCGACCCCAGTCGGCAAGAGTGATGTCAGCAACTTTATAGTCTTGATGGCTCATGATGTTCTGTCCTTGTTCAAAAATTCTGTAGCAGTTGGGTGGAAGTGACTGCGATGAGTGTATCAGCGTGCATGGTTGGGCAATTAGGCATTAGCCAAGGCATCGGCCTTGTCAGTTTTTTCCCAGGTAAATTCAGTCTCGGTGCGACCAAAGTGTCCGTAGCTCGCGCTGGGCGCGTAAATAGGTCTCTTCAAGTTGAGCATAGTGAGGATGCCATAAGGACGCAAATCAAAGTGTGCTCTCACACGAGCCTCTATGGCCTGATCGTCAATTTTGCCAGTGCCGAATGTGTTGATTGAAATCGATGTCGGCTCGGCCACTCCAATGGCATAAGAAATTTGGATTTCACAGCGATCAGCTAAGCCTGCAGCAACGATATTTTTTGCCACATAGCGACCTGCATAGGCGGCTGAGCGGTCAACTTTTGATGGATCCTTACCAGAGAAAGCGCCGCCGCCATGACGCGCCATTCCGCCATACGTATCCACAATAATTTTGCGCCCAGTCAGGCCGCAATCACCGACCGGACCACCAATAACAAATTTGCCGGTCGGATTAATATGATACTTGGTATCTTTGCGCAACCATGCTTGCGGTAATACCGGTTTGATAATAGTTTCCATGACCGCTTCATGCAGTTGTTTTTGTGGTATGTCTGGATCGTGCTGAGTCGAGAGTACAACAGCCTCAATACCGACCGGCTGGTTGTCTTGATAGTTAAACGTGATTTGGCTTTTAGCATCTGGTCGCAACCAGGTGAGTTGATCTCTACGCATGGCTGCTTGCTGTTTGACTAGTCTGTGTGCATAAGTGATTGGTGCTGGCATCATCACATCCGTCTCATTCGAAGCGTAGCCAAACATCAGGCCTTGATCACCTGCCCCTTGGTCTTCTGGTTTAGCGCGGTCGACGCCTTGGGCAATATCTGCTGCCTGTTCGCTGAGCGCGGTAATAACAGCACAGGTATGTCCATCAAAGCCTTTGTCTGTGTGGTCATAGCCAATCTTATTGATGGTGTCGCGTGCGATTTGTTCATAATCAATTTTCGCGTTGGTAGAAATTTCGCCCGCCATCAGCACTAGGCCTGTTTTCACCAACGTCTCGCAGGCGACGCGTGCATTCGGGTCCTGTGCCAAAGCGGCGTCAAGAATCGCATCTGAGATTTGATCAGCTATTTTATCAGGATGTCCCTCGGAAACAGATTCAGAGGTGAATGAGCGGCTATCAGTCATGAGTTTGATATTTCCGTGAGTCTAAGCAACCTAACTGAGGTTGGCCAGGGAGCACGAGTTGCAGTGCAACTATAAGCTCATAATTATAGCGTGAAACGTATCCATAGGGGAAAGTCTCAGCACATATTGTATAAATTTTATATAATAATGTATCAACCACGGCTGGAATTGATTATGGCTAAAACTGCTTCATCTATGATCGCGCTGGGCACCGTTGCGCCAGACTTTAATCTGCCCGAGCCGGCAACGGGCAAGACACGAGATCTGCAGTCCATGCGAGGTGCACGCGGTACCATGATCATGTTTATTTGTAATCATTGCCCCTTCGTTAAATTTGTAGCGCATGAATTAGCGCGTTTGGGCCAAGATTATATGCCGCGTGATATTGCTGTGGTGGCGATAAATGCCAATGATGTGATTGCTTATCCTGATGATGCGCCTGACAAGATGGTTGTCGAGGCACGTCAACAGGGTTACACATTCCCCTATTTATATGATCAATCCCAGCAGGTCGCTAAAGCCTACCAAGCCGCCTGCACGCCTGATTTCTATCTGTATGATGCTGACTTGAAATGTGTTTACCGTGGTCAGTTAGACGACGCAAGGCCTAGTAATGGAATTGCTGTCACAGGGCGTGATTTGCGGGCCGCTATCGAGGCGCTGCTCAGTGGTGAAGCAGTTGCCCATGAGCAGAGACCGAGCATAGGTTGCGGTATCAAGTGGAAAACAACCTGAATAGGGTCGAATAACATCCGCTCAGCGAGTCATTAACTTGCGACAACCGGCTAAGTCGTGGAAAATGTCGGCGCTTTGACCGATCGCCCACATAAGCGACTAGGCGCAGTGCCTGCAAAAATGCGCAGGCTCGAGCGACGCTTCCAAATAACTTACTTACAAAGATAAAGACACGTGGAAAAGCAAAAACAACTGGCTAATGCCATTCGAGCATTAAGCATGGATGCCGTACAACAGGCAAAATCTGGTCATCCCGGTGCGCCTATGGGGATGGCTGACATCGCAGAGGTGTTATGGCGCGGCCATTTAAAGCATAACCCAACCGACCCAAGCTGGATCAATCGAGATCGTTTTGTGTTGTCCAACGGGCATGGTTCGATGTTGATTTATGCGCTTCTACACCTGACGGGTTATGACCTGACGATTCAGGATTTGCAAGACTTTCGTCAATTGCACTCCAAGACAGCGGGGCATCCAGAGCTGAATGAAGCCCCCGGGGTGGAGACAACCACGGGTCCTCTCGGACAAGGTTTAGCCAATGCCGTGGGTATGGCGCTCGCAGAAAAGATATTAGGCGCCCAGTTTAATCAGCAAGATGCCAGCATAATTGATCATTTTACCTATGTTTTCGCGGGAGATGGCTGCTTGATGGAGGGTATTTCCCATGAGGCATGTTCCCTGGCTGGGACTCATAAGCTAGGCAAATTAATTGTGTTTTATGATGACAACGGCATTTCTATTGATGGAGAAGTGCAAGGCTGGTTCACAGAGGACATCCCGCGACGCTTCGAATCTTACGGTTGGCAGGTGATACCAGATATTGATGGACATGATGCTGGCGCAATTGATGCCGCCATTGTCGCCGCCAAACAAAATACCGATCAGCCGACAATAATATGCTGCAAAACTATTATCGGTTGGGGGTCACCCAACAAACAGGGCACCGCAGGCGTGCACGGTGCGCCACTCGGTGATGACGAAATTCAGTTGGTACGCGACACCCTGGCTTGGCCGCACGCGCCATTCGACATTCCTGATGACATTTATAGTGCATGGGATGCCAAACAAGCGGGTCAGGCAAAACAAGAGGCGTGGACAACCGACTTTGCCAATTACAAACAACACCACCCGCAATTAGCGCGAGAGCTTGAGCGGCGTTGTCACGGAGAATTGCCCGCTGACTGGCAAGCCGCTGCCAGTGCTGCGCTCAACGAGATAGTTGGCGAACAAAAAGCAGTGGCTACACGCAAAGCCTCAGAACGTGCGCTGGAAGGCATAGGTCCAATTTTGCCTGAGTTAATGGGTGGATCGGCTGATTTAACGGGTTCTAATAACACCTGGTGGTCGGGTTGTAAGGGCATTTTCCCGGATGATGCTAGCGGTAATTACATTTACTACGGTGTGCGTGAATTTGCGATGTCCGCCATGATGAATGGTATGGCTCTGTATGGCGGCTTTATTCCATATGCCGGCACCTTCCTGACTTTTTCCGATTATGCGCGCAATGCAGTGCGCATGGCGGCACTGATGGATATTCATTGTCTGTTTGTTTACACCCATGACTCTATCGGTCTGGGGGAAGATGGACCAACCCATCAGCCCGTCGAGCACTTTGCTAGTTTACGCAGTATTCCAAATCTGATGGTTTGGCGGCCATGTGACACCGTGGAGTCGATGCAGACCTGGATCACCAGTATTGCTATGAAGAAACCGGTAGCGATGGGCTTCTCACGCCAAAAAGTACCATTCATTGAGCGCACGCCAGAGCAGATAGACGCGATAGCTAAAGGTGCCTACATCCTGTTTGAGCAGGGCGATGCACCGCAAGTCATTATAATTGCCACTGGCACGGAAGTAGGGATTGCACTTGAGGCCGCTCAGCAACTAGCTCAGGAAGATATTGCGGTGCGCTTAGTATCCATGCCTTGCAGCGAAGTGTTCGACCTGCAAAGCG
Source organism: Proteobacteria bacterium UBA1858 (assembly GCA_002338385.1). Taxonomy (GTDB): domain Bacteria; phylum Pseudomonadota; class Gammaproteobacteria; order UBA4575; family UBA4575; genus UBA1858. Next base: position 29,537 of record DDIE01000048.1, on the reverse strand, counting down.
ACCAATATAAAGCGTCAATTTTACCTGATGGAGTGCGAGCACGCCTTGCAGTTGAGGCGGGTGTCACCGATTTCTGGCGTAAATATGTCGGTTTGGATGGGGCTGTAATCGGTCTGGATGAGTTTGGTCTGTCTGCACCTGGTGACGTGCTGATGGAGCACTATGGATTTACTATCGACAATATAATTAAACGCGCTAAAGCCTTGCTTGAGGCTTAAGAATTATTTAACGAGGAAGATAAATGGCAATTAAAGTTGCAATCAATGGATACGGCAGAATTGGTCGTAATATTTTACGCGCATTGTATGAGTCTGGTCGCACGGATGAGATTCAAGTGGTCGCTATTAATGACTTAGCTGATGCCAAAACTAATGCCCACCTGACCCAATATGATTCCGCGCATGGTAAGTTCAATGCCGACGTGTCGCTGGATGGCGACGATATGATCATTAATGGTGATCGTATTCGAGTATGTAGTGAGCGCGATCCTGCCAAATTACCTTGGGCTGAATTAGCTGTCGATGTAGTGCATGAGTCAACCGGTTTCTTTGCCAGCAAGGAGAAGGCTGCGGCACATCTGAGTGCAGGTGCTAAAAAGGTGATCATCTCCGCTCCAGGCGGCAGCGATGTTGATGCAACGGTAGTTTTTGGTGTTAACGACAGCATCTTAAAATCCTCAGACACAGTGATTTCGAATGCCTCATGTACGACCAACTGTTTGGCACCGTTAGTTAAACCATTGCATGCCAAGATTGGCTTAGAGCATGGCTTGATGACCACTATCCACGCCTATACTAATGATCAGGTATTGACCGATGTCGCTCACTCAGATTTACGCCGCGCTCGCTCGGCGACCCAATCAATGATTCCTACTAAGACGGGTGCCGCGCTCGCGGTTGGTCTGGTGCTACCAGAGATGAATGGCAAGTTAGATGGTTTCGCTATGCGCGTGCCCACGATTAATGTATCGATTGTTGATCTGACCTTTCATGCCGCACGAACAACCAGCGTAGAGGAAATCAACAGCATTATGTTGGAGGCAGCCACTGGCGCACTCAAAGGCGTGCTGGCCTATAACGATCAGCCATTGGTGTCATGTGATTTTAATCACAATCCTGCATCATCCATATTTGAGTCTACGCTGACAAAAGTGATGGGTGGCACCTTAGTGAAAGTACAATCATGGTATGACAATGAATGGGGCTTCTCTAATCGCATGTTAGATACTACCGTGGCCTTGATGCACGCCAAATAACTATTAAATCATAACGGCTCATGCCTACTGTCATAACAATGGATGAGGTGGACTTGTCAGGTCGACGCGTGTTGATTCGACAAGATCTCAATGTCCCGATGCATGCGGGCAACATTACCAATGATGCGCGTATTCGGGCATCGCTGCCGACACTCAAACTGGCGTTAGATAGAGGTGCAGCCGTCATGCTGATGTCACATCTGGGTCGTCCGCGCGAAGGTGAGTTTGATCCTGCATTGAGTTTGCAACCTATTGCCAGAGCGCTGAGTGAGGCGCTTGGGGTGGAGGTAAAGTGCATCCAGAACTGGATTAATGGGATTGATATTCAAGCAGGAGAAATCGTCTTGTGTGAGAATGTCAGATTCCTGTCCGGCGAGAGCAACTGTCAGCCAGCGCTGGCAGAAAAAATGGCGCAATTGTGTGATGTATTCGTTATGGATGCATTTGGTACAGCGCACAGAGCCCAAGCATCGACCTATGGGGTTGCTCAGTATGCACCAATTGCCTGTGCCGGGCCGTTGCTTGCCGCGGAGTTAGCCGCACTTGCCCGAGCGCTACAGACTCCGGCACGACCCATGGTTGCTATCGTAGGTGGGTCTAAAGTATCGACTAAGTTGAATTTACTCGAGCAACTTATTGGTCAAGTTGATCAACTGATCGTCGGCGGTGGTATTGCTAATACATTCATTGCTGCGGCAGGCTATTCAATCGGCCAGTCACTCCACGAACATGATTTGCTGCCAGTGGCAAAGAGCCTCATTACTCAGGCTAAAGACAAGGGTGCAGCCATTCCGATTCCGGTCGATGTGGTCTGTGCCAAAGAATTTTCAGCACACGCGCAGGCCACAGTGAAAGCAGTCAGTGCGGTAGCTGAGGATGATCTTATCTTGGATATTGGTCCAGAGAGTTGTCAACAACTTGCTGCTATTATGCAAAGTGCTGGGACTATTGTGTGGAATGGGCCGCTAGGTGTATTTGAGTTTGCTAACTTCGCCCATGGCACTGCTATGCTATCTGATGCGATCGCTGCGAGTGCAGCGTTCAGTATTGCTGGCGGCGGCGACACTGTGGCGGCAATAGATAAATTCATTGCCGCTGACAATATTTCATATATATCAACAGGTGGGGGTGCGTTTCTAGAGTTCCTGGAGGGTAAAACATTGCCTGCAGTAGAAATTCTTCAACAACGTGCACTATCAAAGGCGAATTAATAAATATGATGCATCGACGCACTAAGATTATTACAACATTAGGCCCGGCTACGGATGACGAACAAGTCATGTCAGATATGATCGATGCAGGCATCGATCTAGTGCGCTTAAATTTCTCTCATGGCAGTATAGAAGAGCACAAACGGCGCGTTGAGATGGTGCGTCGAATCAGCAAAGAAAAACACTATAACATCGGTATTCTCGGTGACCTGCAGGGTGCTAAATTGCGCATTGGTCGTTTTAAAGAGGGTAAGGTGATGATCCATCCAGGTGCCGAATTCATCCTGGATGCAGATTTAGATCTGGAATCGGGTACCCGTGAAATGATTGGCTTCACTTATAAAGGGTTGGTCAATGATGTCGTCGCAGGCGATGTGTTGTTGCTTGATGATGGTCGTATCTCGCTGCGGGTAGATGCTGTTGAGGGCCCGTTGGTGAGGACCACTGTATTAGTGGGGGGTGAGCTCTCCAGTAATAAAGGTATGAATCGTCAAGGTGGTGGTCTGTCTGCAGCCTGCCTGACGGAGAAAGATCTGGCTGACATTAAGCATGCCAAAGAACTTGATCTTGACTACGTGGCCATATCATTTTTAAAACGTGCTGACGATATTTATCGCGTACGCGAACTGCTGAAAGAAATTGGTAGTGATGCGGGCATCGTGTCAAAAATAGAAACGTCTGAAGCATTGCAGGTGATGGATGACATTCTGGCCGCCTCAGATGCCATTATGGTAGCGCGTGGTGATCTCGGGGTAGAAATTGGTGATGCCGAAGTGCCGGGTGTACAAAAGTCTTTAATTGCAAAAGCACAGACCACAAATTGCTGCGTGATCACCGCCACCCAAATGATGGAATCCATGGTTCACAGCCCAATTCCGACCCGCGCGGAAGTCTCCGACGTAGCTAATGCGGTACTCGATGGTACCGATGCAGTAATGACCTCCGGCGAAACCGCTGTGGGTGAGTATCCTGTCGAGGTGGTTAAAGCAATGAGCCGTGTGTGTCGCGCGTCTGAGTTACAGGAAGCAGAAATAGGGGCGCGTCGCATTCAAGAGGGTGCTGAGCGGGTTGATAAAGCGATTGCCATGTCGGCGATGTACCTAGCTAATCACCTCAATGTGGCTGCAATTGCGGCGCTCACTGAATCGGGCACGACTGCGCTGTGGATGTCTCGAATCAGCTCATCAATTCCGATTTACGCACTTACGCGACATGTTAAAACATTGCGTCGGGTGACATTATATAGAGGCGTATTTCCTGCTAAATTAGAATTTCTGGGCAAAACACATGCTCAGGTCAACCATGCTGCAGTCACGGTATTGAAAGACTCGAGCGAGGTTGTTGATGGTAATCTAGTCATTCTTACCAAGGGTGACTTGATGGGTGTCGACGGCGGCACCAACGCGATGAAGGTTCTACGTGTTGGGCATATGGTTGAAGAGGAAGATGATCCAGAATATATTTCCAAGTAATATTGCATGCACATACCGATAGTTTCCAAGGAGAACGAAATGAGCGAAGAGTTAAAGCAAATAGCTAAAGCTATGGTCGCCCCGGGTAAAGGAATACTGGCCATGGACGAGAGTCATCCTACCTGCGGCAAGCGTTTCAAAAAATTAGGTATCCCGGAAACTGAGGCAATGCGCCAAGCTTATCGTGACATGCTAGTCACGACCACCGGTTTGTCAGACTATATCAGTGGGGCGATTTTATTTGATGAAACTATTCGGCAAAAACTGCTCGATGGCACGCCATTCCCAGAGTTTCTCAGCGCAAATGGTATTATCCCGGGTATTAAAGTGGATGCGGGAGCTAAGGTACTGGCCGGTCATGAAGACGAGAAAGTCACCGAGGGTTTGGATGGTTTGCGTGATCGTTTGGCCGAATACTATGCTATGGGCGCACGTTTCTCGAAATGGCGTGCGGTGATCACCATAGGTGATAATATTCCAACCATGGCGTGTCTCGAAGCCAATGCTCATGGTCTGGCACGTTATGCAAAACTCAGTCAAGAGGCGGGTATCGTGCCCATCGTTGAGCCGGAAGTATTAATGGATGGTTCGCACTCTATTGAGCAGAGTTATCAAGTTACAGAACTGGCACAACGCATGACATTTCAACAGCTACATACTCAGGGTGTATTGATGGAAGGTATGGTACTCAAGCCGAGTATGGTGATCTCGGGTGCAGATGCAGCCAACCGAGCAGACGTTGAAACGGTGGCTCAGCAGACAGTGCGTTGCTTAATGCATACAGTTCCTGCGGCGGTGCCAGGCATCGCGTTTTTGTCAGGCGGTCAGTCTGATACTGAAGCCAGTGCTCACTTGAGTGCTATGCATAATTTAGGTATCGACTTGCCATGGAACTTAACGTTTTCCTATGGCAGAGCACTGCAGCAAGCAGCCATGTCAACATGGGGTGGGGATACGGCTAATGTCGCAGCGGCGCAGGCGGTGCTACTGGAACGTGCACGCTGTAATGGTAAAGCAGCCTTAGGTGAATATAGCCCAGACTAAATTAAGTAAGAAAATAAATGCAAAAGCCCGCATAAGCGGGCTTTTTTTTGCTTAAAAAATAGAGCTAATAATGTGGTGGCACTTCGTGCGGATTATGGTCGCTAGGCAGTTGCGCTTGCATTTGGCGCAAATGATCACGCAGCTGTTGATTGGTTAATTCTAGTTTATCAACTTGTTGTTGCAGCCTGATCACAGTTTGATTCAATGTCTGGATTAAATCTTCCTGATAAGCAATCTTGGTTTCGATTTCAATCAGACGCGGATCATTATTCATAGTTACTGCTCTCGAGTAAATAAGTTATTGCGCTCAGTGCATCATCGCTGCTCTGCTGCGGAGCGCTTGCATGTGGGAAGATTATGACGGGTAAAGATAAACGACGCGTTAAATCATCAAAGTTATCCATGCTAGGTGTGTCATCAAGCTGTACTTGGTTGAGTATGACGGCGACAGGTTTGAGATGGCGCTGTTGCAAGGCCTCAAGACAAAGGAGAGTTTGATTGATACAGCCGAGGCGGTCACCAATGACTAATAACACTTGCGCATCCAGTGCTTGTGCCAAATCAGCATTAAGACCATCGCTGCACAAAGGAGAATATAGTCCACCCGCGCCCTCAACAATTAAATAATCAGCTGCTGTTGCGGGTTGGCATAGATCCACCAGTTCACACACGTGAATAGTCTCACCTGCTAGGCGTATGGCACGTTCAGGTGAAATCGCCGGGACATAACGCAACGGGCAGATCTCAGCTAGAGGAAATTGCTGCTGACATGCGTGATAATAAGCTTCGGCATCACTGGGAATCAGCCCTTGCGCAGTCTCATCACAGCCAGTTTCGATGGGTTTGCGTGCCACGCAGCGATGGCCTTGGGCAATTAATCTCGCAACTAATGCCGTGCCTACATGGGTCTTACCGACATCGGTATCATTGCCGCTGATAAAAAGAGTTTTCATGGCTCAGAGTGTAAACTGTGCCAATCGACTTTCCAACGAGAAACTAAAACATGAAAATTTGGGTGGATGCAGATGCCTGTCCGGTGCCGGTAAGAGAAATTTTATTTCGTGCAGCACAACGCATCCAAGTGGAATGTATTTTAGTGGCGAATACCGCGCTCAGGGTACCGCCAGGACCATGGGTCAAGATGTTACAAGTGCCCGCAGGTTTTGACGTGGCGGATAACGAGATTGTCAAACGTGTACAAAGCGGCGATTTAGTCGTTACCAGCGATATTCCACTGGCGGCAGAAATATTAGCTCATCAGGCCCATGCCTTAAGTCCACGGGGTGAGCGTTACCACAGCAGCACGATCAAATCGCTACTGAGTATGCGTGATCTGATGGATACTTTACGCGCTAGCGGCATTCAATCAGGTGGTCAAAATAGCTACAGTCAAACAGACCGCAAAGCATTTGCTGATCAACTCGATAAAATCCTACAGCAAAATGTCTAAGCAGTAACGCTAGACTATGACATCCGGCTGTTTCAGGTGGGCATAACTGATAAACTTGCCATTCAAAAACTTCATTAACCAAATACGGGGATAAATAATGACTTTAATGGTGGGTGACAACATGGTGGTCAGCATGCATTACACGCTGACAGACCCTCAGGGGAATGTGCTAGATAGCTCCGAGAGCGCAGAACCACTGGCATATCTGCATGGCGCAAATAATATTATCCCAGGTTTGGAAAGAGGTCTGATTGGTAAGACAGTGGATGATGAATGTCAGGTGACGGTCGCTCCTGAGGAAGGTTATGGTGCGGTCATTCCAGAGCTTGTGCAGAGTGTTGATAAAGCGGCTTTTGAAGGTGTGGAATCTTTAGAAGCGGGCATGGCATTTGAAGCGCGCAGCCCCGAGGGAGAGGTCCAGCGAGTTGTTATTACTGAAATCAATGGTGACCAAGTGACAGTCGATGGCAATCATCCGTTAGCCGGTGTTACCCTCAACTTTGATGTCAAGATTGTCAGTGTGCGTGACGCTACTGCAGAGGAGCTTGAGCACGGCCATCCGCATTAGTCGCGCTATGCATGCATTATAATGATTAGGCGTAGCATATTAGCTGCGCCTTTTTCTTTTCGGGGCAGATTGTTTATGTGCTGGTTTTTGTGAGCCAGATCGGTGTTTGCGCGATTTTTCAGCGCTGGCCGATTTTCCTCCCTCACTTGATCTGTCTGACTTACCAGACTTTACCGGTTTTCCAAGCTGCCCCGGCGCTCTTCTTTTCCTTGGTTTTTCATCAGCTTCGAATTCACCGCTGCGTGAAATATTCAATTGTTGACCAGCGACCCATACTTTCTTCAACTCTTTGAAGATTTCCTTTGGCATGCCTTCAGGTAAGTCAACAAAACTATGGTCATCATGGATTTTGATATGACCGATATATTTGCTATCCAAGCCTGCTTCATTAGCAATCGCCCCAACTATATTGCCTGGTTTGACGTCGTGATCATAGCCGACTTCAATACGGTAACGTTGTAAGCCCTCTTCAGGTGCCTGTTGCCTAGGGCCACGCTCTGATCGCTCGCGTGGTTTCTTAGTCGACCGTTCAGAACGAGATCGATCAGAGCGTGCACGCTCAGGACGATCGTGGTCATGCTTGAAGGCGGCGGATTGACGTTGCGGTTTGTGCTGCAACAGTAAAGGCGTATCACCCTGTACTAAACTGGCTAATGCGGCAGCGATATCTTCTGCAGGAACATTATGCTCTTGTTGATACTGCTCGATCAGTTGAGTAAATAGAGTGAGGTCCTCGTTGCCCAAGGTATCGGTAATACGTTGCATGAAACGTGCAATTCGCTTGTCGTTAATAATTTCAGTCGAAGGTAGCTCCATCAACTCAATTTTCTTGCGCGTGGCTTTTTCAATGGCTGCGAGTAATCTTTTTTCACGTGGCGCGACAAATAAAATTGCATCACCCTCACGACCAGCACGACCGGTACGACCGATCCGGTGCACATAGGATTCCGTGTCATAAGGAATATCATAATTAATCACATGACTGACACGCTCTACATCAAGTCCGCGCGCAGCAACATCGGTGGCAATCAAAATATCAATCTTGCCATCTTTTAATTGTTTGATCGTGCGTTCCCGCTGATTTTGTGCGATATCACCATTTAGGGCTGCAGTTGAAAAGCCGCGTGCTTCGAGTTTTTCTGCCAACTCTGTGGTGATCGTTTTAGTGCGCACGAAAATCAACATGCCATCAAACACTTCAGCTTCCAATATGCGTGTGAGTGCGTCTAATTTATGCACCCCACTCACCGGCCAATAACGCTGGCGGATAGTGTCCGCAGTGGTGGTTTTCACCTTAATAGTGATCTGCTCTGGATTGTTTAAATGACGCGTGGCAATGCGCCGAATTTGTTGTGGCATAGTCGCTGAAAATAAAGCGATCTGGCGATCAGGTGGGGTCTGCTCTAATACCCATTCGACATCATCAATAAAGCCCATACGTAACATTTCATCAGCTTCATCCAATACTAATGTCTCTAAATTATCGAGGCTCAGCGTGCCACGACGCATATGATCCATCACCCGACCTGGCGTGCCAACTACCACATGTACGCCACGTTGCAGGGCGCGGATTTGGCCACGATAGTCTTGCCCGCCATAAATAGGTAGCACATGAAAACCTTTCATCTTTGAAGCGTACTTCTGAAATGCCTCGGCCACCTGGATAGCAAGTTCTCTGGTAGGCGCCAGAACCAATACTTGAGGTTGTTTCTGATTAAGATCAATTTTGGACAAGATCGGCAGCGCGAAGGCGGCGGTCTTCCCGGTACCCGTTTGTGCTTGGCCCAATACATCACGCCCATCCAGCAGAAACGGGATAGTCTGAGCTTGAATGGGTGATGGCGTCTCGTAACCAATCTCATTGAGTGCACTAAGAATAGGCTTTTTGAGATCAAGCTGATCGAATTTAAGCGTGGCGTCGGTGGTCATTGATCATCCTAATAAATTAAAGTCCACGTCACCCAAACCTGACGCAATACTAATAAAAGGCAGGCAGTGTACAGCGTTAGATGGTTAATTGCTGAGTTAAATTAACTCGTTGCGAGCAAGCGCTCAGCTGCTTCCTGATATTTGGCTTGCGTATTAATGACAATTTCTGCAGGTAGTTCGGGGCCGGGCGCTTGTTTGTTCCAATTCAGCGTTTCTAAATAATCCCGAATATATTGTTTGTCATAGCTGCTCGGGTTTTGTCCGGGCTGATAGTCGGCCGCTGGCCAGAATCTTGATGAGTCAGGTGTGAGCACTTCATCGATCAGAGTCAGTTGGCCATTATCATCCAGGCCGAACTCAAACTTAGTATCTGCAATAATGATGCCCTTGCTAAGCGCAAACTGGCTGGCATCCTCATACAGTTGGATACTCATGGCAGCCACTTGCTC
>DDIE01000048.1:16581-19852 GCA_002338385.1 Proteobacteria bacterium UBA1858 | reverse complement strand
GCCACTTGCTCAGCCAGCTCATGACCGATCAAATTTGCCATTTGTTGCTGAGTGATATTTTCGTCATGTGCGCCGACAGCAGCCTTGGTCGATGGGGTAAATAAGGTCTCAGGTAACTGACCTGCGAGAGGGATGTCTGGCGGCAGAGTGAGTCCACATATTGACTGACTGGACTGATATTCCTTCCAGCCGGAACCAATTAAATAACCACGCACGATTGCCTCAATAGGCAGTGCATGCAGGCGTTTGACAATAATCGAGCGTCCTTCAACCTGCGCCAGCTCGGATGTAGATAGGTTTAAGTCTGACAGCTGCATGTCACTTAGCTGATTAGCAATGAACCGCGCAAAACGGCTAAACCAGAAGTCTGATACACGCGTTAACAAGGCGCCTTTATTGGGAATAGGTGTGGGCATAATGACATCAAATGCAGAGATTCTGTCGGTGGCGACCACCAGCATGTGCTGATCATCCACGGTATAGATGTCGCGAACTTTGCCTCGATGCAGTAGCGGTAGGCTGGTCAGCTGAGTTTGATGGACGACTGGGGGCATGAAGAGCTTCCTAAAAGCGGCGTATTGTAGGTGGATTTATCGGAATTATCCCAGCTATTAACAATATCCACTAGCCAACGCGATGGAAAAAGAGGAAAATGCGCGTTTTTTCCTCAAAACACGGCGGAAATATGACCAAAGTGGGTATAATAATGGGCAGTGACAGCGACTGGGAAGTCATGCAGCACGCTGCTCTAGCCCTGCAAGAATTTGCAATCACACACGAGTGCAAAGTAGTGTCTGCACACCGCACGCCAGATTATCTTTATGAATATGCCAGTTCGGCCAAACAGCGCGGCCTAGAGTGCATCATCGCGGGTGCTGGCGGAGCAGCTCATCTACCAGGCATGACGGCGGCCATCAGTCCGCTACCCGTGTTGGGTGTGCCCGTGCCGAGCAAACACTTACAAGGTCAAGATTCTTTATTATCGATCGTACAAATGCCGAAAGGTGTACCGGTCGCGACTTTTGCAATTGGCGCTGCCGGCGCGAGAAATGCTGGCTTGTTTGCAGTCGCAATGTTTGCCAACAGCGATCCTCAACTGGCAGCAAAATTAGCTCAGTTTAGACAAACTCAAAGTGAGCAAGTATTAGCAAAAGTGCTGCCCCCAAAGCAATAGAATGATAAAACCAGATTCAATTCTCGGCATGCTCGGTGGCGGTCAGCTGGGGCGTATGTTTGCCCTTGCTGCAGCCCAAATGGGTTATCGAGTTTGGGTATATGATCCCAGTGAACACAGTCCAGCGGGTGAAGTCGCAGCACGTCACATCTGCGCTGACTATGATGATCAGCAAGCACTGAGAGAATTTGGCCAAGCCTGTCAGGTGGTGACCACAGAGTTTGAGAACATCCCTGCTGAGACACTGAGATTTTTACAGGATTACTGTCAGGTATGCCCGAATCCTGAGTCTGTATATATTGCTCAGAACAGGATTCGGGAAAAACAATTCATTAATGATCTAGGTATTCCTACTTCGGCATTTATTGCGGTTAATTGTGCTGAGGACTTGCTTCAGGCAAGTCAGTTGCAATGGCCCTGTATTCTTAAGACAGCACAGTTTGGCTACGACGGTAAAGGTCAAGCAGTGGTCAATAATATGCAGGAAGCACAGCTCGCCTACACTCGCTTTAATCAAGTGGCGTGTATTCTCGAACAGAAAGTCGCGCTGGAAACAGAAATATCAGTCGTGCTAGGCCGCAATTGCCATGATGAAGTGGGTTACTTCCCAAGCGCAAGGAATGAGCATAAAAATGGCATTCTGCATATAAGTTCAGTGCCGGCACAGGTCTCTGATGACATACAAACCTATGCCTGTGAGATCGCTTTAAAGATTGCTCAACAACTCGATTATGTCGGTATTTTAACTGTCGAATATTTCATTGATGATGAGCAGCGTTTGCTGGTAAATGAAATTGCCCCGCGTGTTCACAATAGCGGTCACTACAGTATGGATGCTTGTAATGTCTCTCAGTTTGAGCAACAAGTACGCATGATGTGTGGCTTAACACCGGCAGATACTCTCAATCACAGTGCCGTGGCGATGGTTAATATCTTGGGTGATGCCTGGATTAACGGTGAATTACCGGTAGCTGAATTATTGCAAGATGTTAACGTCAAGTTGCACCTCTATGGTAAGCAGGATGCAAAGCCTGGTCGTAAAATGGGTCATTTTAATGTGCTGGCGGATGATGTAGCTGATGCCATAACACATGCTCAGCAAGTGTATAAAAAACTCATGAGTCCTTAGAGATGCAGGCTGGCTTTAGAGCGTTTCGTATTTATGCACAGCAGGTATTTGAACGCGCAGCTATCGAAAGCTTGCGTCTGGCAGATTTGTCAGCTGGTGATGTCATCATCAAAGTGCACTATTCCAGTGTCAACTATAAAGATGCTCTGGCGGGCAGCGGGCGTGGGAAGATTCTGCGCCAATCACCCTTAGTTGGGGGTATCGATCTAGCGGGTGAGGTTGTGTCTAGCAGCCATCCTGTATTCAGTGCCGGCCAGTTAGTATTGGTCAATGGCAGTGGCCTGAGTGAAACTCACGACGGTGGCTATAGTGAATATGCGCGTGTCCCCAGTGACTGGGTCGTGACTATGCCGGACGGTTTGCAACCCCGCACCGCAATGTTAATTGGTACCGCGGGTTTTACTGCGGGTCTAGCCATTCAGCGCTTACTGGATAATCACCAAACCCCCGAACAGGGGCCAATTTTGGTCACTGGCGCCAGCGGTGGAGTCGGCAGTTATGCTATCCAACTGTTGCATCAATTAGGTTTCGAAGTGATCGCGCTGACCCGCAAGACCGATGCGCATGATTATTTAACAGGGCTGGGTGCCAGTCAGGTGCTCGCTGTTGAGCAACTTAAGCAGGACGATGCCCAACTGCATAAAGGCCTGTGGGCGGGTGCGATCGATAATCTTGGAGGTACAGTACTTGCGAGCTTGACCAAAAGTGTCAAACCCTGGGGTAACATTGTGAGTGTAGGGATGGCGGCCAGTGTCGATATCAAAACGTCTACGCTACCGTTTATATTGCGAGGTATTTCCCTGCTAGGTGTCAGCTCGGCGAACTGTCCTCAGTCCTTGCGGAAAAAAATTTGGCAACAACTGGGTGCGCAGTGGCGACCGCAGAAGCTAGCACAAGTATGTGCTGGTGAAGTCGGATTGGATGATCTGCCAGAGGTATTTGAAAAATTGTTAACGGCGGATGTTCGG
>DDIE01000048.1:0-16308 GCA_002338385.1 Proteobacteria bacterium UBA1858 | reverse complement strand
AATTGTTAACGGCGGATGTTCGGGGACGCTATCTAGTCAAGTTACTCGCTGAGGATTGATGGATTTTTTAGCCCAACCTGTTGCTCTGGTGCTATTCGTACTTGGCATCAGTCTCATCAGTATACTGCTATCGCCACGCACTGTGTCGCTGGACAGTTTCCTGCGTGGTACGTCCAATAGCGGTCATCCACCCACGACATTGATGCTGACATTAAGTCAGACGACGACCTGGATTTTTGCCCGCTCGCTGATGAATGCAGCCATCCTTGGCTACTTCTATGGCTTGGCCGGTGCGCTTGCCTATACTTGTTACTATTTGAGTTTTTTAACTGGCCTCTATGTAGTCGAGCAGTTGCGCCAGCAGGGAGCACGATCCGTGCAACAATGGCTCACTGATCATTTCGGCCGTGTTGGATGCCACGCCTACAATGTCGTTATTGGTTTGCGCTTGTTATCCGAAGTGTTTGCTAACTTAATCGTAGTGGGTTTGATTTTCTCTTATGCCTTTCCTGCGCACACTTGGTCCTACCATGCGTCAATTCTGAGTATTGCACTGCTGGCATTAATTTATTCTAGTGCGGGTGGACTGCGCGCGAGCTTGCGTACTGATGTCATGCAAATGGTTATATTCCTGCTGGTATTCATTACTGCATTAGCAGTCATGCTGCTCTCCGAGCAGTTCAGTTTTGCTGATATTTTGGTCGCTCAGGGAGTACATGAGCAGGGGAGTCGTCCAGGCTGGATTTTAGTTATGGTTGCACTGCTGCAAGTATTTTCTTACCCAGTGCATGATCCCATCATGATGGATCGAGGGTTCATCGCAGATCGTGCCACGACCCGTAAAAGTTTCATCTATGCCTTTGTGCTGTCATCGGTGTGCATATTAGGTTTTGCTATGTTTGGTATCCAGGCAGCTATCATTGGCGCCAGTTATGAACATCAACTGCTCGCTACCTGGCAGGGTATGTTTGGTGCTGGCGTATATTTTTTACTTGCCGCGGCTTTGCTGATATCAGCACTATCAACCATCGATAGTGCCTTGGCTTCGACGGCACGCCTGGTGACTGATGAATTAAAGTGGCTCGCGAGGACAGTGCTCAATGGACGTATTACTATGTTGGTTTTTATGCTGTTGGGTTGTTTGCTCACCCTCTGGGATAATAAAACATTATTTGATGCGGTAGCGGTGTCTGGCACAGCATCTATGTTTTTAACCCCCGTCCTGATATGTGCGTTCGTGTTCAAGCGAGTCGTGCCTGTTTGGTCATTTATGCTGGCTTATGCGACCTCTCTGTTAGGTGCGCTAGCCTATCTATTCCATGCTAGCCCTTGGGTACAATGGCTATTCGGTGCGGGGCATAAATACGACCAGCTTTTATCCATATGCTGTGTCGTTCTACTGGTGGGTTTCAGTGTCAGTCTGCTGGGTATTCTATCAGCGCATAAAGCTGCAATTCAGGCGAAGAAAACATAAGACACAATGATGGCTGCGGTAATGCCAGCCGCATCCGCCAGCAAACTGCAACTCATGGCATAGCGAATTTTACTAATACCAACGGCACCACAATATACCGCCAACACATAGAAAGTTGTTTCGGTGCTGCCTTGCATAACGGCAGCCACCTTGGCAGGGAAAGAATCAACCCCTTGCGTCTGCATGACTTCAATCATCGCTGCGCGAGCGCCACTGCCACTGAATGGTTTCATCAGTGCCGTCGGCATGGCCTCAATGAAGGCAGTATCGATATGGGCTAACTGCAGGATAAAACTTAAGACGACTAATAAAGCATCCAACAAGCCACTTACACGGAGTAGAGCAATCGCGAGTAACATGGCGATTAAATAAGGGATCAGTTTGATGGCCACATCAAAACCCTGCTTAGCGCCGTCGATGAAAGCGTCATACACCGGTACATTTTTAAGCAGACCAGCGACCAGGAAATAAACGATAACACTGAACAAAGTCAGGTTGGCAAAGAGCGCCGCCTGAATACTCATTTGCTCGGCCGGTAAGGCTGAAAAATAGAGCGTCAGACCAATTGGCACAGCACTCAGAACAGCTAGATAACTCAGCACTGTCTTGTTCAGAAGAGCTAGCTTTTGCACATAGGCAACGCTTAACAGTCCCACCAGGGTGGAAATAGAAGTGGCAATTAAAATAGGAATAAATACTTCGCTAGGCTGACTGGCACCATACTGCGCACGGAAAAGAAATACCGTCACTGGCAGCACCGTCACGGAAGAGGTGTTTAACACCAGAAACAGAATCTGAGCATTAGACAATTGGTTCTTTAGGGGATTGATAGTCTGTAAATCATGCATGGCTTTGATGCCAAACGGTGTGGCTGCGTTATCCAAGCCCAAGGCGTTTGCCCCGAGGTTCATGGTGATGCCTGAAATAGCTGGATGATTGTGAGGAAGCTCTGGCATCAGCTTGCAAAACAAAGGATTCAAGCCACGCGCAATTGTTTCAATCAGACCCGCACGTTCAGCAATCTTAAAGAAGCCCAGCCACAGGGTCATCAGACCAATTAATCCGATGGAGATTTCTACACTTATTTTAGCGACATCGAATAGCGCGGCAATCGCCTGGTCGAAGATCTGCTGTTGGTTAAAAAACAATAACTGGCTCAGACTGGCGATGAATGCAGCAATAATACACGCTGACCAGAATCGTCCGAGCATAAATAATTATTTACCAATAGCCATAAAATAAGGTAACCACAACACTAGCGATAGTGCCACTACGGCCAACTCTGTCAGCATAATACGTCGATATTTAAGTCTGCCCTGCTCGGTTTCTGCATCGCTTGAGCGTATCTTAGACATCAAGGCATCAAACAAAATGACCATCAAAAGAATAGGCATTGCGGCAGGTGCCACCAGAGTTGGTATGACTTCCCAGCCATGGTGGATCGGATAACTACCAGGTTCTGGACGTGCCAGAGTATCTACCACGGCGAGGCCGAGCAGACAAAATCTAAGTAGGCCGAGGTCTTTAATTAATTGCATATTATTTTTATAAGTCAAAAATTAAGCTCAACAGCAGGTCCGCGCAGGATGGCTGAATAGCATGCTTGCTGCCGGCATGATACCAGAAACAGTTTGCCTGCGGCTTTAGTACAAGTGTTGAAAAGGCTTCTGCCCAAAACCTCAAGATAGTAGAATGGCGACTGGCAAAGTGTCTGTTCGAGTCGCGGACACACTTCACAGCACTAACTAAGGAGAGTGGTTGATTATGAAAATTTTATTAATGGCAGCGGTTTCTGCACTGGTTTTACTTACACCTGCGCATGCAGCAGACATTGCAGCGGGCAAGGCGAAAGCAGCAATGTGCGCGGGTTGTCATGGCGGTGCTGGTATCAGTCCCACACCAATTTGGCCTAATTTGGCAGGCCAAAAAGAACAGTACCTGGTGCACCAATTAAAGATGTTTCGTTCGGGTGAGCGTAAAAACTCTCAGATGTCACCTATGGCTATGGCCTTAACAGATGAAGATATAGTAAATATCTCAGCTTATTACGCCAGCCTCAGTTGTCAGTAAAACAAAGCAAGCGCCACAGTGAAAGAGGTCATTAGACCTTTTTCACTCATGCTGCCTTGTTCGCCCATGCTGATAAGGGTCAGACCGCCAGTCTGTGCAGTCCCACGGCAACCACCACAGTCAATAAACCAAGTAACAGATTAATGCCTACCATTTTTCGAATGATGGCTAAGTTTCTGGCGCCTTCCTGAAAGTTTTCCTCATCGACCGCGCGTCGTAATCGTTTGAAGGGCGCAAAATATACATGCAGGAATAGCAGGATCATAATGATGCCTAATGTGTGCATTAAGTGGATACTCCAGCCCACCCCTGCAAAGCCACCATAGACAGCAAATATAATCCAATAGCCCGAGGCAGGTAGGGCGATCACCGCCAGCCATACCCAGGGGAAGAACTTAGCCAGAGTCTGTGACCACAGTTCTAATCTGATCGGTGGCTCTAGCAACTGGGCGGCGACAGGACGCAGTGCCATATAGGCGAAGAACATACCACCCACCCAGATGACAGCGGCAAGTGCATGGAGACTGATCGTTAATGGGTAAGAGAGAGCTTGCATATCCATGGAGGTGGCACCTGAAATGATTGATTCAACTGAGTATAGAACAGATTAGCCGGGGCTTAAATCAACATGCAAAAAATTATTGGCTACGTTAAAGTAGCTCACACAAGCACGCTCGATTCATGCATATAGGTTGATACTATGGAAAATTGGATTGCACCTTCAATTCTGGCGGCGGATTTCGCCCGTCTGGGTGAGGAGGTGGACAAGGTACTCGCCGCAGGTGCAGACATTATTCACTTTGATGTCATGGATAATCACTATGTCCCTAATCTGACTATTGGTCCTATGGTATGTCAGTCATTACGTGATTATGGCGTCACTGCGCCGCTGGATGTGCACCTGATGGTGTCTCCAGTCGATCGCCTGATTGCGGATTTCGCTGCGGCCGGAGCAAGTTTTATTACCTTCCACCCCGAGGCCAGTGAGCATATAGATCGGAGTCTGCAATTAATTCAGGCGGCCGGTTGTAAAGCGGGATTAGTATTCAATCCGGCAACACCACTGCATTACCTGGAGCATGTGATGGATAAGCTGGATATGATTTTGTTGATGTCGGTCAATCCAGGGTTCGGTGGCCAGAGTTTCATTCCACAATCACTGCAGAAGTTAAAGCAAGTGAGAACAATGATTGATGACTCAGGTCACGCCATCCGGCTGGAAATTGATGGCGGGGTCAAGATTGATAATATTGCGGCAATTAAGCAGGCGGGTGCTGATACCTTTGTAGCTGGTTCAGCAATTTTCAATACCACGAATTATCAACACACCATTGATGCTATGCGTGCTGAGTTGAATACAGTCGCTTAAAGTCAGCCAAATTCCTCAGTCAGAATAATTGCTCAGATGAGTCGACCTCGTCCCCACTGGTTATGTTTCGACTTGGATGGCACGCTGGTCGACAGTGTGCCCGATATTGCTTACAGTGTGAATCTGATGCTCACCCAGTTGAATTGCCCGTCTGTGCCTGAAACGATGGTGCGCAATTGGATTGGTAATGGCGCAGCCAAGCTGGTGGAGCGTGCTTTGCGCCACACCCATGACAGCGTTAGTGACGCTCAACTGAGTTCCGCTCAGGCGCTGTTTTTCAGCGCATATCAAGACAATATGGCCAAGCGCAGTCAATTGTTTCCAGACTGTTTATCCACCCTAGAGTATTTTCACAAGCAGCATATCGCACTGGCTTGTGTAACCAATAAACCACGTCAATTTACCCAGCCTTTGCTGGCGCAAATGAAATTAGATGTTTTTTTCCCTGTACTCGTATGTGGTGATGACCTGAGCGCAAAAAAACCACACCCTGCACCGTTGCTATATGCACTTGAGCAACTGGCTGGGCAACCCCAGCAGGGTTATATGATCGGAGACTCGCAGACTGATATGGAGACTGCTGTGAGGGCGGGAACGGGTGCAATTTATGTTTCCTATGGCTATAATCGCGGCATATCTGTCGATGAATACCAACCCATAGTCATCGATGAATTAAAGCAACTCATACAACTGTTCGGATAAATCATGCGCTTTCTAGGTTCACGCCAATATTGGCAATTCGATAAGCAATGGCAAAATGCTGTCAAATAATGCCAGCGTGTATCGATTGACTATGAAACGAAACCTGCATGAAAAAACAAGATTTTCTAGATTTAGCTAACCAGAACTACACCCATATTCCCGTCTATCGTGAGGTCGCAGCTGACCTGGATACACCCCTGAGCGCCTATTTAAAACTGGCCCATACAAAACATAGTTTCCTGTTTGAATCTGTGCAAGGCGGCGAACGCTGGGGACGCTATTCGATTATTGGTCTGCAGTGTCATGAAATCCTGCAAGTGCATGGTCATAACATCACTCTCACTCGAGCTGATCAGAGCGTGCAACATTTCGAGCACGCGGACCCATTACAGTGGATCGAGCATTATCGACAACAATTCAGAGTCCCCGAGATTGAGGCTGTGCCCCGCTTTGTCGGTGGCTTAGTTGGTTACTTTGGCTATGACACGATTCGCTATATTGAACCCAAGCTGGGTCCCTGTAATAAGCCAGATGAATTTGCCAGTGCCGACATTATGTTGATGGCCTCGACTGAGTTTCTGGTATTCGATAATCTGCAGGGCAGTGTCTACATTATTGTGCTGGCGCCTTGCGCGCAACAGGATAGTTATGAACAGGCTCAGCTGCGCATCGATAATATTCAGCATGATTTGCACAAACCGATGTCATTGGCCGCTATCGAGTGTGCTCAGGATGATGTCGCAGAACTTAATTTTGTGTCCGGCTTCAGTGAACAGGGCTTCAAGGATGCTGTGGTCACAGCTAAGCGCTACATTGCGGCGGGTGATGTTATGCAAGTGGTCCTATCCCAGCGTCTGAATGCTGAATTCAGCGGTAACGCGATCGATGTCTATCGCCATTTGCGGCGTCTTAACCCCTCGCCCTATATGTACTACCTGAACATGGGTGATTTTGAAATAGTCGGTTCGTCACCAGAAATACTGGTCAGACAAGAGGAGCAACAAGTTACGGTCAGACCGATCGCCGGGACCCGTCCGCGCGGGCATGATCAACAGCAGGACCTGCAATTTGAGCAGGACTTGTTGGCTGATCCCAAAGAGTGTGCCGAGCATCTAATGCTGATTGATTTGGGCCGTAATGACCTTGGTCGTATTGCCGAAGTCGGTAGTGTTGAGCTGACTGATAAGATGATTGTTGAACGCTATTCGCATGTTATGCATATTGTGTCTAATGTGGTTGGCACTTTGGCACCTGGGCAATCGTGTATGGATGTCTTGCGTGCTACCTTCCCAGCCGGGACAGTTTCTGGTGCACCTAAAATTCGTGCCATGGAGATTATTGATGAACTGGAGCCAGTCAAGCGCGGTGTTTACTCAGGTGCGATTGGCTATATTTCATGGCAGGGTAATATGGATACCGCAATTTCAATTCGAACAGCGGTGATCAAAGATAATATAATCTCAGTACAAGCGGGTGCCGGAATAGTCTATGACTCAGTGCCTGATAATGAGTGGACAGAAACATTGAACAAAGCAAAAGCAGTGTTAAGAGCGGCCGCGCTGGCTCAACAGGTGGAGGATGAACGATGATTTTGATGATTGATAATTATGACTCCTTCACTTATAACCTAGTGCAATATTTTGGTGAGCTCGGTGAGCAAGTCAAAGTAGTGCGCAATGATCAAATTAACCTGCAGGAAATCAGTGCCCTCAAGCCTGAACATATCGTGCTATCACCAGGCCCCTGCACACCTAATGAAGCTGGCGTATCGCTGGATGTGGTCAAGCACTTTAGCGGCCATATTCCTATTCTGGGAGTATGTTTAGGTCATCAGACTATCGGCCAGGCATTTGGTGGTAACATCATTCAGGCGAGCGCTATCATGCATGGTAAGACCTCAGCTGTTCACCACCATAATCAACATGTATTCAATGGCTGTGATATGCCTTTTACAGCCACGCGTTATCATTCTCTGGTGATCGACCAAACACACTTGCCAGAGTGTCTGCAGGTGACAGCATGGACCCAAAAAGATAATGGTGACATGGATGAAATCATGGGCGTCAGACACAAACACTATGCGGTTGAGGGTGTGCAGTTTCACCCTGAATCAATACTGACAGACTTTGGACACCACCTGTTGAAGAATTTCATTCAGCAAAATAAGTGATACAGCCATGACTATGACAATTCAACAAGCGCTGAGTACAGTGCTTGCCAGACAAGATCTCTCCTCAGCCGATATGCAAGCCGTCATGACCAGCATCATGCAGGGTGAGGTGACACCAGCTCAAATTGCTGGCTTTATTGTGGCACTCAGAATGAAGGGCGAGAGCGTTGACGAAATTGCCGCCGCCGCGCAAGTGATGAGGAATCTGTCCAGCAAAGTCGAGATCGAGAGTGCAGATTTGGTGGATACCTGCGGCACTGGTGGGGATGGTTCCAGTACCTTTAACGTGTCTACTGCTGCCGCACTGGTGGCCGCCAGTGCAGGAGTGAAAATCGCTAAGCATGGTAATCGCTCAGTGTCGAGTAAATGTGGCAGTGCTGATGTGCTGGAAGCACTGGGTGTAAAACTGGATTTGCAGCCACAGCAGGTCAGCGCCTGTGTGCAACAGATCGGTATCGGCTTCATGTTCGCACCCATGCATCATAGCTGTATGCAACACGCTATCGGACCCCGTAAGGAATTAGGTGTGCGCACACTGTTCAATTTGCTGGGACCATTAACCAACCCAGCGGGTGCGCGACGTCAAGTGTTAGGCGTGTTTTCAGATGACTGGTTAGAGCCACTTGCTCAGGTCCTGCAGACATTGGCTAGCGAACATGTGATGGTTGTTCATGCGCAAGATGGTCTCGACGAGTTCAGTATTGCCGCGGTGAGCAATGTATGTGAATTACATGCTGGGCGCATTACTCGTTACCAGGTCAGTCCAGAGGACGTTGGCTTAACTCGCGCCAGCCTGGACTTGATAAAAGTACATGACGTGCAGGATAGTGTTGCCCTAATTCAGGCTTTACTGGCAGGTGAGCAGGGTGCAGCAGCCGACATTGTCGCCTTTAATGCAGGTGCAGCAATCTATGTCGCGGGTTTAGCCAACAGCGTGGCGCACGGAGTGGAGCTAGCCAGTCAACAACTTGCCAGTGGCGCCGCCGCCGACAAATTAACTCAGCTGATCGCGTTTACCCAACAGCAAGCTTAACAACTCTCGAATTAACCAGAAAAAATAACATGGCACAACAACGACCAGAAATACTGACCAAGATACTTGCCCACAAGCACACTGAAATTGCTGAAAAGCAACAGCGCGTACCGCTAGAACAAATGCAGGAGTGGGCTAAAGACGGTGATGCTAAACGTCCGTTTGAAGCTATGTTGAGAGCCGCTAAAAGTGCCGCTAAGCCCGGTGTAATTGCTGAGATCAAGCGTGCATCACCCAGCAAGGGTATTTTGCGTGAGGATTTTGATCCTATGGCGATTGCACGTAGCTATCAGATGGGTGGGGCCACCTGTCTGTCTGTACTCACTGATAATGAATTCTTCAAAGGTGGTGGGCCTGTGCTGGAACTGGCGCGCAAGGCCTGTTCTTTACCTGCGCTACGTAAAGATTTCATCATTGATCCCTATCAGGTGTATGAGTCGCGCGTATTAGGTGCGGATTGTCTGCTATTAATCGTTTCCGCTTTGGATGAAGCGCAGCTGAATGACTTATATGCATTAGCCAAACAACAAAATTTAGATGTGTTGATCGAAGTGCATGATGAACATGAAATGGATCGAGCGCTGGCACTTAAGCCCACTATGGTCGGTGTCAATAATCGCAATTTGCATAGTTTTGAGGTTGATCTGGAGACATCCCTGCGATTGCACGCCAAGGTACCTGCCGAGTGTTTACTGGTCACCGAGAGTGGTATCCACACAACGCAGGACATTGAGACCATGCAGGCACAGGATATTAATACTTTTCTGGTAGGTGAAGCCTTTATGCGCGCGCCAGATCCCGGGCAAAAACTGAAAGAATTGTTTTTCCCGAATAGACCGTATTAGCATTCATTATTCGTGGAGTACTGGCCTGCCTATGAGTACTGATCAACCTGACTCAAAACTTACCCTGTATGGGTTTAACAATCTCACCAAAACTCTGAGTTTTAATTTTTATGATGTGTGTTACGCCAACACCATTAAGCAGCGAGATGAGTATCTGGAATATATTGACGAGACTTATAACGCTCAGCGCTTGATGGAAGTACTGACACAGGTGGCCGACATCATAGGCGCCACGATACTCAACGTGGCTACCCAGGATTATGATCCCAGTGGTGCCAGTGTCACCATGCTGATTTCAGAGGAAAATGCGTATCCGCAGGATCAACCAGCAGCAGGAGTGGGTACCGTAGTTGCACATCTAGATAAAAGTCATCTGACTGCACACACCTACCCCGAGTCGCACCCAGAGGGGGGTATCTCGACTTTTCGCGCAGATTTGGACATTTCCACCTGCGGTCGTATCTCACCACTGAAGGCGCTTAATTTCTTGATTGATAGCTTCGACGAGGACGTGGTGATCATGGATTATCGGGTGCGTGGTTTTACCCGTGATACTGATGGCATGAAGCACTACAACGATCATAGTATTACTTCAATTCAGGAATATCTGAGCGAAAAAACCCGACAGCAATACCAAATGATCGATGTGAATGTGTACCCAGAAAATATTTTTCACACCAAAATGATGCTGAAAGAATTTAACCTGGGGAGCTACTTATTCGGTGATGGTGTAGAGGCATTACCTGCCGCCCAAAAAGAACTGATCGAAGCGAAAGTTCGCAATGAAATGACAGAAATATTCTACGGCATGAACATAGTTAAATAGGCCTATCAGATGATGTCTTGGTGGTCAGATCCACCGCATCATATCCAGTAAGCGCCGACTTTCATGATTTGCGACACCGACTGCATCAATTGTGGAATCGGTTTGGGCAGATCGACACCGCCTAGGTTACGCGCTGCTTCACCATGTTCAATTTCGTCTTGTTGCATTTGCTTGAGTATGCTGCGGCTTTTCGAATCTTCCGCAGGCAAACGTTGCAAGTGTTCACTCAAATGTTCTTCTACCTGTTTTTCTGTTTCGGAAACAAAACCCAGACTCCACTTGTCGCCACACAGGCCGGCGCTTACCCCCATGGCAAACGAGCCCATATACCAGAGTGGGTTGATCAAACTGGAGTGGCTATCGAGTTCATTTAAACGCTGCTGACACCACACTAGATGGTCGGTTTCCTCCTGAGCCGAGGCCTGCATGCGGGCCAGTGTGTCACTATTTCTGGCGGTTAATGCCTGCCCATGATAAAGACCCTGTGCGGCCACCTCACCGGCATGATTAACCCGCATTAAGCGCGCGGAGGTCTGCCTTTGTTGGGCGGTTAATTCGGGCTCAGCAACAGTACTGGCAGGATTATCCCGCTGGGCGTGTGATGAGGAGGAATTAGCCAATACTTTCAGGCTGCGATCTAATTCCAAGATAATTTTGTCGGCAAATGAATAATTTTTCTGCATGGTATGTGTTAACACTAGTCAATCAGTTATGTTGGAGCTGAGGAGCTGTTTGCCGCCCAGTAGAATTTTCTGGTACTGCACTTTAGCGGGACATACTTGCTGGCAAGTGAGACAGCCCGAGCAGCTAGCCAAATGTTGCTGTAATACTGGGTCGGCTGACAACTTGCCTTCAGCTAACGCTTTCACCAGTGATATTCTACCACGCGGCGACTCCGCCTCACTGCGTTGTTGCTGATAGGTTGGACAAGTTGGTATACAAATCCCGCACAACACACATTGGTCGGCGAGTTTAATCAGCGCTTGTTGAGAGGACATGCCATGCTCGCGCGGGTGAGATAATTTATACTGGTCATTCGACTAGTTTAGGGTTTAACCATGAGTTACTACAAGCGACATATGTTTATGTGTATTAATCAGCGTGCGGATGGTGTCTGTTGCCAACAGCATGAGGCTGAACAGCTACGTGCGGATATCAAGCAATACACTAAGCAACGGGGTCTATGGGGACAGGGTAAAGTGCGAATTAACAGTGCCGGTTGTCTGGATCGTTGTGATGAGGGGCCAGTGGTGGTGGTCTATCCGGAGGAAGTCTGGTACCAGTACGATAATATCGAAGATCTAAAGGAAATTGTCGATAAACACCTGGAAAATGGTGAAATCGTTGAGCGATTGAAGATCTAGTACGCTTTAGCCCCCAGATTAGGCTCAATATCACCTAAAAATTGGCAAATTCAGCCTGTATTGTTGTGATACTTGACAAGTAGTTAAGAATATTAGACTATACGCATATTCAAATATTATTGAATTTTGAGTTTACTCCTCCATCAACCCCTGGTGGTATTTTTGACGCGACTTAGCGCTAGTTAAGTCGCGTTTTTTTCGCCCGATGATTTATTTTTGCAGGATGCGCTGCGAGGCCTTGTCTAGTCACAGTGACTCTAGTAGTATTGCGCGCCTTTACATTTACATATCCATAAGTCCAAACCGAATGAAAACGTTCAGCGCAAAACCCGCAGAAGTCAGCCGTCAGTGGTACCTCATCGACGCTGCAGACAAAACACTAGGCCGTTTATCCTCGGAGATCGCACTCCGCTTGCGTGGTAAGCATAAGCCTATCTACACGCCTCACGTCGACACGGGTGATTACATTATTGTGGTCAATGCTGAAAAGGTACGTGTTACGGGTAATAAGATGAATGACAAAATGTATTACCGTCATACAGGCTTTATCGGTAACTTGAAATCTACCAATTTAAAAGACTTATTAAACGAACATCCAGAGCGTGCGATCGAAACAGCAGTGAAAGGCATGTTGCCTAAAAACCCGCTGGGTCGAGCCATGTTCAAGAAGCTGAAGGTCTACGCAGGACCGGAGCATAATCATCAGTCGCAACAGCCAGAACCACTGGAAATCTAACCCATGGCAACTACACAATATTACGGTACCGGTCGCAGAAAGAGCTCATCAGCACGTGTCTTCTTGAGACCTGGTAACGGTCAAATCGAAATCAACTCACGTAGCATAGATCAGTACTTCGGCCGGGAAACATCGCGCCGAGTGATACGCCAGCCTCTGCAGGCAGCTGATCTAGACAACAAGTTTGATCTTAAAATCAGTGTCAAAGGTGGTGGTATGAATGGCCAAGCCGGTGCGATCCAACTGGGCATCGCGCGCGCATTGTTATCATATGACCAAGAGCTGCGCTTGACCCTGCGTCAGGGCGGCTTTTTAACACGTGATGCACGTGAAGTAGAGCGTAAGAAAGTGGGTCTGAGAAAAGCACGTAAGAAAGAGCAGTTCTCTAAGCGCTAATCACATGCGCCACTGCAGTATTCAACAAGGGTCGCTTAGCGGCCCTTTTTTTATGCCTGAGTATTATTAGGATTGCTTGGCGACTGGATTGATAGCTGCCCACGAGTGAGAGGCACTCTTAGGTTATGTCTCGCGAATAAGGCTAATCTCTGCTTGCGCGGCTGTTTGGATAAATAGCGTATCGACACCGACAGTCAGGAGGCTGAATCCGAGCGCTTTGTAGGGTGCGACATCTTGCGCACAAACGCCAAAGATACCTGCTGCGGTCGAGTTGCGCTGACAACTTGCCAGCACGGTTTGAATAGCCGACTGGACCGTCTCATGCTGCAGATCACCGCTATGCCCAAGACTGGCGGATAAATCGTAGGGGCCGATGAGGATTGCATCCACTTCTGGCATTGCCGTAATGTCATCAATACAGTTCAAGATAGACGCGGTTTCAGCTTGCAATACAATCACCGTGTGATCGTTAGCATGTTGCAAATAGTCGCTGAACTTTTGCCCATATCCATGGGCACGGCCCAAGCCGACACCTCGGTTACCCAGCGGCGCATACTTACACATTGTGATGACCTGTTCTGCCTGCGCTTTAGTGGCGATTTGAGGCACGATAATGCCAGCGGCACCAGCATCTAACACTTTTTTAATCCAGCCCTCATCAATTGCCGGGATTCTCACCAGACAAGGGCACTGGTGCGCGGCACGTAACAGCTCGATCACCGTTTCAGGTCCAAAGGCGCCATGCTCGGCATCAATAAATAGCCAGTCCACATCGAGTGCGGCCAGCAGTTCGACTATATCTGGGCTGGGCAGGGAGACTAGTGTGCCGACCAGCGTTTCCTGAGCACGCACATGGCTGCGGAAAGAAGGTATGTTCATCGTGATCGCTTAGATTGTTTGTAGGCCCTGATCGCCACCCAGCAATAGTACATCAGCCGGTCGCAGAGCGAAAATACCTGCAGTCACAACACCACCCATAGCACTAATTTCTAATTCCATTTTGATGGGCTCATTGATAGTAAGATTGTGCACATCAAGAATGATATTGCCGTTGTCGGTTGTAAAGTTTTCGCGCAATTCGGGCACACCGCCAAGCTTAACTAACTGACGGGCAACACTGCTGCGTGCCATCGGGATGACTTCTACCGGTAAGGGGAAGCTACCTAAAGCGCCAACTAATTTGGAATCGTCAGCAATACAAATAAATTTATCACTGGCATTAGCCACGATTTTTTCACGGGTGAGGGCGCCACCGCCACCTTTAATCAATGATCTTTGTTTAGTCGCTTCATCCGCACCATCAACATAAATAGGTAATTGACCGGCTGAGTTGAGGTCCAACACACGTATGCCATGACTCTGTAAACGTTTTGCACTTGCTTCGGAGCTTGCTACTGCGCCATCAATGTCATACTTTAGCTTAGCAAGTGCATCGATAAAGTAATTGGCAGTGGATCCAGTACCAACACCAACGACATCTCCGATTTGGATATGATCGATAGCGGCCTCGGCGGCTAATTTTTTCTTATCGTCATTATTCATAGCGTAAACTCATAAAAGACTGTATTAATAATTACTGACAGATGATGAATCAGGATAGTTAAAGGCTAAACCATATAGTGAAAAAATCAAACCTAAAGCATGATAACACTGAAATTGATTTGACTGAGATGATTGCAGCAATCAACTCAACGCGCGTGTATGAGGTCGCCGAGGTGTCAGCGCTTCAATTGGGTAAGCAATTATCAAGCAAGCTGGATAATAATATTTATCTTAAGCGAGAAGATCAGCAGACGGTGTTTTCTTTTAAGCTACGTGGTGCTTACAACAAAATAAGCAGCCTCTCTGCCACCCAAAAACAGGCAGGTATCATTGCTGCCTCAGCCGGCAATCATGCGCAAGGTGTCGCCCTGTCTGCGAGTAAGCTTAATATAGTCGCGCAAATTGTTATGCCGGTCACGACCCCTGGAATTAAAGTCGATTCAGTCCGCAACTGGGGCGCTGAAGTCCTACTGTCGGGTGACAATTATGATGAGGCTTATCAGCAGGCCGCTCAGATCGCAGCTGCAACAGGTCGCACATTCATTCATCCCTATGATGACCTCAAGGTTATCGCCGGTCAGGGGACCTTGGGTAAAGAGTTACTAGACCAGGCCAGTGAAGATTTGGATGCTATTTTTGTACCCGTTGGTGGTGGCGGTCTAATTGCCGGTGTTGCCGCTTATGTAAAGCATTTCTCACCGCAAACAAAAATCATTGGCGTAGAGCCCGAGGAAGCCTCAACGTTGTACTCCGCAATGCAGGCCGATGAGCGTGTGGTGCTGGAACAGGTTGGTATATTTGCCGATGGTGTCGCCGTCAAGCAAATCGGTGCAAACACCTTCGATATTGCGCGCCGCTGTGTGGATGAAGTTATCCTGGTGAGCGTCGATGAATTATGTGCAGCCATCAAAGATATATTTGAAGAAACACGTGTTGTATCGGAACCTGCCGGTGCTCTATCCGTAGCAGGCATTAAGAAATACGTGCAGCGCGAACAAGTCAAAAACCAAAATCTGGTCGCTATCAATAGTGGAGCTAATATTAATTTTGATCGTTTACGTCATGTTACAGAAAGAACGGAACTGGGCGAGGGCTCAGAGGCTTTACTGGCCGTCACTATCCCTGAAAAAAAGGGTAGTTTCTTTCAGTTTTGTGAAATCATTGGCAACTTAAGTATTAGTGAATTTAACTATCGTTATGCGGATGATCATGCAGCACACATCTTTGTTGGCGTGAAATTTGAAGATGCACCGACGCAAAAACCACTCCTGATTGATAAATTGCACAAATGTGGATATTCCGTTAATGATTTATCCGATAATGAAATGGCAAAACTCCATCTCAGACATATGGTAGGTGGGCGTTCGCCGCAGTTGGCTGATGAACTGATATATCGCTTTGAATTTCCGGAACGTCCGGGTGCGTTATTGAAATTTTTGTCCTTTGTGGGTTCACAATGGAATATTAGTTTGTTTCATTACAGAAACCATGGTGCTGCCTATGGTCGCGTATTAGCAGGCATGCAAGTACCACCCGTTGAGCGTGCCAGCTTCAGACAATTTTTAGATGAGTTAGGGTTTACTTATCATGCTGAGACCGATAATCCTGTATACGATCTCTTTCTCAGATAACATAACGTGAAGACAAAAAAAAGGCCCCAACAGGGGCCTTTTCAATGCATAACTTAAACAGTTACTAGCGTTTCTTAGCAGTCTTACGCTTAGGTGCTGCTTTCTTGGCAGTCTTGCGCTTAGGTGCTGCTTTCTTAGCAGTCTTACGCT
>DDIE01000010.1 GCA_002338385.1 Proteobacteria bacterium UBA1858 | reverse complement strand
CTATCATAGCCGTCCAGAGTCTTGCTCTTAACAATTATATCTTTAAGAATCTTATTCACCGCGTGGCCAATATGAATATCACCATTCGCATACGGAGGGCCGTCATGCAAAGTGAATTTCTTCGTTCTAGTGCTGCAGACTTGACGGATGTGTTGGTAAATATCCAGCGCTTGCCATTGCTTGAGCATGTCAGGCTCACGTTGCGCAAGATTGCCCTTCATAGGGAAATCCGTTTTAGGGAGATTGAGTGTCGCCTTATAATCCTGTGTCACGGAGTGCTGTGTCCTTTTGAAAAATAATGTTTCGCATTGTCTATGTCGATATGTATCTGTTGCCTTAATGACTCCAGGCTTGAAAATTTGATCTCTTCCCTGATTTTCATGTGTGGACAAACAGTCAGCCGCTGCCCATACAAATCATCATCACAAGCAAACAAATGCACCTCGCACTGATCACGGGTGCCACTTACTGTTGGTCGATGGCCAATATTAGCGATACCTTGCCAATGATTCTCAGCACAGGTAACAGTCACTGCAAATACTCCACTGATTGGGAGCGTGCGGCGCTTGAGCAGAATATTGGCAGTGGGAAAACCCATTGTACGTCCTTTTTTATCGCCATGAAAAACTTTGCCAGAAATAGTAAAAGGTCGGGTTAACAGTTCGGCGGCCTGAGTAAATAATCCCGCAGCAAGTTTTTCTCTAATAAGTGTGCTACTCACACGCTCACCATGCTGAGCGATAGTGTTGATGTCGCTGACCTCAAAGCCACATTCCAGCCCCATCTGTTGGAGTAAATGAATATCGCCCTGACGTTGATAACCGAATTTGAAATCGTCGCCCACCAACAGTTGTTTGATATTCAGTGGCTGATGCAGGATCTGGTGCACGAATGTTTCTGCCTGCAGAGTTGCTAGCGTGTGATTAAAACGCAACATAACAAAGTAATCTGGCTGAAGCGCACTTAGCAGCTCAAGTTTGGCCCGCAGATTGTATATTCTTGCAGGTGCTTGCAGGCCCATGAAGTATTCTTTCGGCGTGGGTTCAAAGCTGATCACGATACTCGCGCGCTGTTGTTGCCGAGCCAGTGCCGTGACATGTTGAATGATATGTTGGTGACCTCGATGCAAGCCATCAAAGTTGCCGATGGTAGCAACCGCGCCTTGTCTCAGGCTGGGCAAGTATTGGTGACCCCGGATAAGTTGCATGGCGGCTTAATCGGCTTCTAATTTAAGGTCTGCGGGTTTGGTGCCCAACAGCCATAATATTCCAGCATAGCTGGCGGCACCCAAGCTAATCAGTGCCAGTAGCACCTTGGCGCGTGTGGAGACATCCCAAACGCTCCAAGCGGCTAATTCGGGCGTGAATTTGTCCAGCAGATAATACATAAGCATGGCACTAATGAATACTTTGCTCGCCAATGCGAATGTTGACTGCATAAATTGTATAACTTTTGCTCGATTTAGCAGGATATATAGCAGGCTAGCGTTGACATAGGCGGCTAACGAGGTCGCCAGCGCCAGACCGGCATGGCTGCCCTCAAGGTCTAATTCTATAAATAACCAGACAAACAACAAATTAAGGGCGATATTCACCAGCATGGCGATCACCCCGATTTTTACCGGTGTTTTAGTATCTTGGCGCGAATAAAATGCCGGTGCCAGTATTTTGATAAAAATAAATGCCG
The DNA here is from genome assembly GCA_002338385.1 of Proteobacteria bacterium UBA1858. Lineage (GTDB taxonomy): Bacteria > Pseudomonadota > Gammaproteobacteria > UBA4575 > UBA4575 > UBA1858. The sequence goes on along the minus strand of DDIE01000010.1, from coordinate 8,992 downwards.
GCAAGCCCAGCGCATAAGCCATCAGACTTAGGCCAGCCATGTGTGTATCAGCCAGAGTGAATTCTCGGTATTGCACCAATGTCGCTAAAATCGGTGTGGCTAAGGCCACCAGTCCCATCATTGCAGGAATAGCAATCACCAGCGACAGGCGCATGGCCCAATTCATGGTATGACTGAATTTTTGCCTTTCTTGCGCAACATGCTGTTTGGATAACATCGGCAGGATAACAGTCGCGGTGGCAATGCCAAACAAGGCCAACGGCAGTTCTACAAAGCGGTCGGAAATATACAGCCAGCTGATACTGCCCTCAGCCAAGAAAGAGGCAATGATGGTGTCCACTAATAGATTGATTTGGACAATAGAAGAGCCAAAAATCGCGGGTAACATCAGGGTAAACACGCGTTTCACACCCTCATTCGCGCCGGATAGTCTGACTTTAGGCAGACCCTTAGCCTGAATCAGGAAGGGGATCTGGAAGATTAACTGTGCGATGCCGGCAATGAGCACACCCCAGGCCAGCGCCATCACGGGATTTTGCATCTTTGGTGCCAGCCAGATGGCTGCCCCGATCAAAGACAGATTAAGCAACACAGGGGTCAGCGCAGGCACCGCGAAGCGTTGTCGGATATTCAGTATGCTGCCTGATAATGCAGTCAGGGAAATGAAAAACAGATAGGGGAAAGTGATTTTAAGCATATCACTGGCCAATACCTGTTGTTGCGGATCATCAAAGCCGGGTGCAAATAGCAAAATTAGCAGCGGTGAGGCGATGATGCCGAGTGCGGTCACAGCCAACAATATTAGGGCTAATACCCCTGACATGTGGTCGATCAAGCGTTTGAATTCAGTCTCACCAGAATGTAATTGGGCCGTCATAACCGGTACGAAGGCCTGTGAAAACGCCCCCTCAGCGAATAGACGACGCAAAAAATTGGGTATCCGAAAAGCGACAAAAAAAGCATCTGTACCAGCATTGGCACCGAACACAATAAAAATTACCGCATCACGGATATATCCAAAGATTCTGGAAATAAAAGTAAGGGCACCTACCACGAGGGTCGATTTGAGAGGCTTTTTGCTCATTAGCTTGCTTAATTTTTAGGGAAAAACTTTAACCTAAATAAGGCCATGCTGACCAGTTAAACTATCGCTCACTGGAAGGTTGACATTTAACATCGAAAATCGCATAGTACCGCGCCCTAGACCATTGAATAGCACCGTAGAGGAATAATTTTGGCTAATATTGCTTCAGCGCGCAAAAGAGCACGTACTTCAGAAAAATCACGTCAACGAAATGTGGCGATGCGATCAAAGTTCCGTACCCATCTGAAAAACATTATCAAGGCCATTGATGCTGGGAACAAAGAAGAAGCCACTAAGCTCTATCAAGATTCTATCTCGGTCATTGATTCCACTGCGCAGAAAGGCCTGATCCACGCCAATAAAGCCGCACGGCATAAGCAAAGATTGAATGCGCGCATTCGCGCCATGGCGTAAGTCAGTCAGATCAACGCCAGATTATCCCGATGAATCAACTCAGATTCATCCACATAGCCTAATATACCCTCAATATCCTGTGACGACTTGCCCATTATCTGGCGCGTTTCTGCGGCACTGTAGTTAATCAGTCCGCGCGCAATTTCTTGCCCGTCATTGTTCATGCAGGCGACCAGATCGCCGCGCTGAAAGTCGCCATCCACGGAAGTTACGCCGACAGCTAGCAGACTTGCACCACCAGAGTTGAGCACGCCACTGGCGCCAGCATCCAAATACAATTTCCCAACCACTTGTAACTGATTAGCAATCCATTGCTTACGTGCAGTCATTGCTTCAATTGTGGGATGAATGGTGGTGCCGACATAATCATCATCCGCCACCGACAATAATGCATGCTCAGTTTGTCCCGACATGATGATGGTGGCGGTACCAGAGCGTTGCGCGCGACGCGCGGCGGATATTTTGGTGATCATACCTCCACGGCCCAGGGCATGATGAGAAGGGCCAGCCACTAAATCCAATATGGGGTCATGTGCCGAACAATTGGTAATCAGCTCGGCATCCTCATACTGGGCTGGATTTTTGTTATATACACCTACTTGATCAGTGAGGATAATGAGTCGATCTGCATCGATCAGGTTAGCAACTAGGGCCGCCAAGTTGTCATTGTCGCCGAAACGTATTTCATCCGTAGCAACAGTATCGTTCTCATTGACCACTGGAACGACACCCAGATTTAGGAGCGTACACAGGGTTGAGCGGGCATTGATATAACGACTGCGATCACGCAAGTCATCATGCGTCAGTAAGATTTGCGCGCTGTGCAAGCGGTGTGCCTGCAAATATTGCTCGTAGGCTTGCACCAGCCCCATCTGACCCACGGCCGCTGCAGCCTGCAGTTCATGTAAGGTGTGTGGTCGTTGAGTCATACCGAGACGCGCCATGCCCTCGGCAACCGCGCCTGATGAGACCAGTATCAACTCAATATCACGCTCACGCAAAGCGGCAAAGTCCTGCATCCATGATTCAATAGCAGCCAGATTAAGACCCTGGCCATCATTCGTGATTAACGAGCTACCTATTTTAACCACCCAGCGTGGCCGAGCATTATTCTTGTTGGTCTGTTTGTTCACGTGCTTCAATATAGTTTAAAACTTCATTACATAGGGCCTCAGTGCCATGCCGGGTGACGCTTGAGATAGTGAATACTGGACCAGTCCATTCAATCTCCTGACATATCTCTTGCACCCGAGAGCTCACCTGTTCTGGCAGTAGTAAATCAGTTTTATTAAACACAAGCCAGCGATCCTTTAGTGCTAGCGAATCAGCATATTTGGCTAATTCACGATCTATAGTCTGGAACTGGGCCACCGGCGCCTCGTCCTGGCCACGATCCGACAGATCAATCATATGTAAGAGTAAGCGACATCGTGTTAAGTGTTTGAGGAATTGGATACCCAAGCCATGGCCTTCCGCGGCACCTTCGATCAAACCCGGTAAATCAGCCATGACAAAGCTACGCATCGGACCCATTCTGACTACACCTAGGTTGGGATGGAGAGTAGTAAAGGGATAATCTGCTATTTTGGGGCGCGCGTCTGATACTGCCGTGATTAGAGAAGATTTACCGACACTGGGAAGTCCGAGTAGACCAACGTCAGCAAGCAGTTTCAGCTCCAGTCGTAATTCGCGAATATCACCTTCACTGCCTTTGCTGGTTTTTCGAGGCGCGCGATTGGTAGAACTCTTGAAGCGCTGATTGCCCAGACCATGAAAGCCACCTTGAGCAACACGCAGTGTTTGCTCGTCTCTAGTTAGGTCGCCAATACATTCATCAGTTTGATGATCATAGATTTCTGTTCCCAAAGGGATGTCGATGTATAGATCTTTGCCTGATTTACCGGTCTTGTTGCGACCACCACCGTCGCCGCCCCGTTCGGCCTTGAAACTTCTGGTGTAACGAAAATCCGCCAGTGTGTTGATGCCCCTCTTACTGCGCAGGAACACGCTGCCGCCATCGCCACCATCGCCACCATCAGGACCACCCATCGGGATGAAGCGCTCACGGCGAAAGCTTAAACAGCCGTTGCCCCCATTGCCCCCGAACACAGTAATTGTCGCTTCATCAACAAATTTCATAGTAATTCTTATAGATATTATTTTCTGTGGGCAAAAAAAAGCCCCGTTCTAGCGGGGCTTTAACCTATTCGCGTTGCTCGCTCACGCGTTCACCACGCTGATATATTTACGATTTTTTGGCCCCTTGGTCTCAAATTTCACTACTCCGTCGGTCTTAGCAAAAATAGTGTGATCCTTGCCTATGCCGACGTTAGTTCCGGGATGAAACTTGGTCCCGCGCTGGCGGATAAGGATATTACCGGCGACGACCTGCTGGCCACCGAACATCTTGATGCCTAGTCGTTTCGATTCCGAATCACGACCGTTTCTGGTACTACCGCCTGCTTTCTTATGTGCCATATCTATTTTCGCTTTACTTGGTGATTTCTTTTATAAGTAACTCTGTATAAGACTGTCGATGACCCATCTGCTTACGATGATGCTTACGACGCTTAAATTTAATGATTTCAATCTTTTTCGCCCGACCCTGTGCCAGCACTTCAGCGCTTACTTTGCCGCCCTCAATGTAGGGTGCTCCAACAGCAACATCGTCTCCAGCACCTAGCATGAGTATTTTGTCAAAGTCGATGGTGTCGCCTTCTTGAGCGTCAAGCTTCTCAACACGCAGGATATCTCCCTGCTCTACTCGATATTGTTTTCCGCCGGTGGCGATAACTGCGTACATAATAGTCTATGGGTATTTGCAAAAAAAGAGCGGCATTCTAGCCGACCATAGCGTGCAGGTCAAACCTCAGCGCCTGTTACTTTATATCAATTTATGACTTAGTATAGAGCGCTTGGAGCTGCCCGCTCAGTTAAAATATACCAATCCTCAAAGCTGTTATGCAATTTAAAGACATTCAAGCACTGGCGACCCATGATATGGATGGGGTTAATCGGCATATTCGTAGCCAGTTACACTCTGATGTCGTGCTCATAAGGCAGATGGCGGAGTATATTATCGGCAGCGGTGGCAAGCGCCTGCGTCCCGTACTGGCGGTGCTATCGGCACGTGCCTGTGGCTATCAGGGGGAAGCCCACACGGCGACGGCGGCAGTGATCGAGTTTATTCACACCGCCACACTCCTGCATGATGATGTCGTTGATGCATCCGATCTCAGGCGCGGCAAAGAGACTGCGAATTCGATCTGGGGCAATGAAGCCAGTGTGCTGGTGGGTGATTTTATATTCTCACGCGCATTCCAGATGATGGTTGAAATTGCCGATTTGAGGGTCATGGAGATTCTCTCGAAAGCGTCTAATACCATCGCCGAGGGCGAGGTTTTGCAACTGATGAATTGCAATGACCCCGAGACCACTCAGGCCCGTTACATGGAAGTGATCCGGTTTAAGACGGCCAAATTATTTGAGGCAGCGACTCAGGTCGGTGCCGTGCTGGCTCAGAAAACTGCCAGGCTGGAGACTGATGTGGCGGCGTATGGTATGCATCTGGGTACGGCTTTCCAGCTGATTGATGATGTACTGGATTATCGCGCAGACAGTGACACTATTGGCAAGAACGTCGGCGACGACTTGGCTGAGGGTAAGCCCACTTTGCCTATTATTTTTGCACTCAGTAAGGGGAACCCCGAACAGACTGCGCATTTGAGTGAGGTGATTAAGCAGGGTGACCGCGATCAACTGGAGAGTGTTATTGATATAATTCAGGCCACTGGAGCCGTTGAATTTACAGAACAAGTTGCGTTGGCAGAAGCCGAACAAGCCAAACATAAATTAGCCGACCTAGAGGATAGTGAATACAAGACAGCCATGGTGGCGTTGGCCGATTTTTCTGTATCTCGCCTGTATTAAGCGCCAGCCAGCTGTGTTTAAACGATCGATACTCAACATGTCCACATGAAGATTAAATTATTTAATACTCTCAATAAATGCAAGCAAGACTTTGAGCCAATCAATCCTGACTGCGTGACGATGTATGTCTGTGGCCCTACGGTATACAGTTACGCGCACATAGGGAATGCGCGTCCTGCGGTGGTGTTTGATGTGCTGGTGAGGCTGCTACGCAAGCACTATAAAAAGCTGATCTACGCACGTAACATTACCGACGTCGACGATAAAATTAACGCTGCCGCGCACGCACAGGGCGTGGCTATTGAAGTCATAACCCAAAAGTTTACTGATATCTATCATCAGGATATGGCTGCCTTAGGTGTTGCACTTCCTGATGTGGAGCCTCACGCAACGGATCATATGGAGGAAATCATCGGCATGATTTCTCGTCTCATTGATCAGGGTTATGCGTATCAGGCAGAACAACATGTCCTGTTTAATGTGCCCGCCTATCAAGACTATGGACAGCTCTCCGGGCGTAATCGTGATGACATGATTGCAGGCGCTCGGGTTGAAGTAGCCCCCTACAAAAAAGACCCTGCCGATTTTGTATTATGGAAACCCTCTACTGCAGATCAACCGGCATGGCCCAGTCCTTGGGGTCGAGGTCGACCGGGCTGGCACGTTGAGTGTTCTGCCATGATAGAGAAACATTTGGGCCACACCATTGATATCCATGGCGGTGGTCAGGACTTAATTTTCCCACATCATGAAAACGAAATTGCACAGAGTACCTGTGCCCATGGGGGTGAAAATTTTTGTCACTACTGGATACACAATGGTTTTGTCAACGTTAATCATGAAAAAATGTCCAAATCGATTGGTAATGTATTACTGGTGCATGATTTACTCGATCAGGCGCCGGGTGAAGCAATCCGCTATGCTTTGCTCAGTACTCATTATCGCAGTCCACTGGACTGGAGTGATGAGTTGCTGGCGACAGCAAAGAATAGTTTAGACCGTCTGTATGGTGCCCTCGAAGCATTGCACAAGCTCCCAGCATCTGAGTTTGATGAGGCGCTGATTACTGGATTTGAGCGTGCTTTGAGTGATGATTTGAATACACCGTTGGCAATGAGTGAGCTGCACGCTTTAGCCAAACAGGCAAACTCCAGCGAAGACGCCACTGAGCAGGCTCAATTGAAAGCGGCATTATTGCATTGTGGTCAATTGATAGGCCTATTAGAACAAGATCCACAGCACTGGTTTGGGCTCAATGATGATGCGCTTGATGGTGAATATATTGAGCAGCTGATTGGCGAACGAAATCAGGCACGTGCCAATAAAGATTTTGCTACTGCAGATAATATCCGTGACCAGCTGGCAGCACTTGATATTGAAATACTTGATGGTGCTGAAGGAACGCGCTGGCGAAAAAAGTAAGACGTCCAAACTGAGTTATTTATGAGGGATTATTTTGGCGGAAAAGAAAACAACACTTGCCCCCGATAAGCCGCAAGTTATCGCTGCAATAGATTTGGGATCCAACAGCTTCCACATGGTAGTTGCACAAAAGCTTAATGGCCAACTTAAAATTATTGACCGCTTGCGAGAAATGGTACAGCTGAGTGCTGGCTTAAAAAAATCTCAGAAATTAGATAAAGAGGCGATGGCACGAGCACTGGCATGTTTAAGTCGTTTTGGTCAGCGCTTGAGTGATATGCATGCTGATTCAGTCCGAGCGATAGGCACCAATGCCCTCAGAGTAGCAAAAAATCCGCAGTCATTTTTACGTCAGGCGCAAGCGGCGCTGGGACATCCGGTAGAAATTATTTCTGGTATTGAAGAGGCGCGTTTAGTTTACCAGGGCACCGTGTATGCTATTTCCCGACCCCAGGAAAAAAGAATCGTAGTTGACATTGGGGGTGGCAGTACAGAGATAATTATTGGTAAGGGCGAAAAACCAGTGCATATGGAGAGTCTATTCATGGGCTGTGTTTCTCTCAGTGAACAATATTTCGATCATGAGAAAATTACGGATAAGGCTTTTACTCAGGCCATAATGGCTGCTAGACAACAACTCCGCCCGATTGCTAATAAATTCAGGCGTATCGGCTGGGATATAGAAATAGGCACTTCCGGCACCATCAAATCAATCGCTGAGATTATCGAACACAATAACCCCGGCGCTAATTTAATCACCTTGCGCGACTTACACGACGTGCGTGCTCAATGTGTCGCCATGGGCGATGTCAAGTCGTTGCAATTTGCGGGTATTAAAAAAGAGCGTATGCCAGTATTGCCCGGGGGTTTGGCGGTGCTGATTGCAGTGTTTGAAGGGCTGGGCCTAGAGCATATGAATTTCTCTGATGGTGCCCTGCGTGAAGGCATACTGTTTGATCTACTAGGACGTCTGCAGCTTGATCATAAGGATGTCAGAGTCACCACTGTGAGTGCTCTTGAAAGTCGCTATGCAATAGAGCAAGAACAAGCCAGTCGAGTAGAAAAGCATGCACGCAAATTATTTAATATGGTCAGTGCAGAATGGCAGCTCGATCATCCTGAGCATGAAAATCATTTACGCTGGGCTGCGCGCTTGCATGAAATAGGCTTAGATATCGCACACTCTAGCTATCATCGACATGGCGCTTATTTAATGCAACATATGGACATGCCAGGGTTCGCTAAAAATGAGCAATATACACTGGCCTGTTTGATCGGTTGTCATCGTCGTAAGATACGCAATATTTTCTTTGAGGGCTTTGATGAGCACTCGGTAGAGCCAGTCAAACGCTTGTTAGTTCTTCTGCGTCTGGCGGTTTTGTTAAATCGCGATCGTAGTCAAAATGATTTTCCTATCAAGAAAATCACTCTGGATAAAAATAAACTCACACTTAATTTTGGCAAACACTGGCTGGATAATTCGCCCCTAACAATGATAGATCTAGAGCAGGAGAATGATTATTTACAAGTGCTGGGGTTTACTCTCTGTTTCACTTAACGATGGCATAACGTTCAAGTAGGACAGTTTGCGCCATGATAACTTTTTTGTCTTGGCCTTTGATACTACGCACATAATTACCATCTGCGTGTAACAACCACGCGTTCTGATTGTCATTCAGATAAAGATCAAGCTCTGCCAGAATTCTTTTTCTAATCATACGATCTTCTATTGGCCATGCGGCTTCGACTCGACGGAAAAAATTTCTGTCCATCCAGTCTGCACTTGAGCAATATAATTTAGAGCGCCCACCATTGTAAAAATAGAAAACTCTAGGATGTTCCAAGAAGCGACCGATAATCGAGCGTACTTCGATATTTTCAGAAACACCAGGTACACCTGGCCGTAGACAACATTGACCACGAACAATGAGTTTAATTTCAACGCCAGCTTGGGAAGCGCGGTAGAGGGCCTGAATGAGCTGCGGCTCGATCAAGGAGTTTATCTGGGCAATTATTTTAGCTTTACGACCCTGCACAGCACGCTTGGTTTCCTTATCTATATATTCAACGATAGTCTTATATAAGGTGAAGGGTGCCTGTAAGACATTTTCTAGTTTAGGGATTTTGGTAAAGCTAGTCAGT
>DDIE01000017.1:3623-9507 GCA_002338385.1 Proteobacteria bacterium UBA1858 | reverse complement strand
CCATACAAAAATCGATATCAAAATCCGGCATGGAGACACGTTCAGGATTTAGAAATCTCTCAAACAACAGCTCGTAGCGCATTGGGTCGATATCGGTAATACCGAGCGCATACGCCACTAGAGAGCCCGCACCCGAACCACGTCCTGGTCCCACAGGTACGCCATTGTTGCGCGACCATTCTGTAAAATCTGCAACGATTAAAAAATAGCCGGGATAGCCCATGCGTTCGATCACGTCTAACTCAATGTCTAAGCGCTGAGAGTATTGAGTGACATCGACTTCAGGATCAATTTGGCGAATCTTATCCAACCGCTGGGCGAGTTTTTGCTCCGCATGCTGACGTAAATACTGGTCGGCGGACAATTCTCCAGTAGGGAATTCAGGCAATACATTATTACCGAACTCTAGGTGCACATTGCAGCGTTTGGCAATTTCAATAGTATTGGTCAGTGCCTCTGGCACATCCTGATACAACGCAAGCATTTCTGCTGGCGAACGCAGATACTGTTGTTCACTGTATAGCCTGGCTCGGCGGGGATCAGACAGCACACGTCCTTGATTGATGCATACCCTGACTTCATGTGCCTCGTACTCATCCGCACTTAAGAAGCGTACATCATTAGTCGCCACCACCGCATGTTGTTGGCTGCTGGCCAGTGCTAGGGCAGCTTCGTTATAACGATCCTCATTGTCACGCCCGGTGCGTTGCAATTCGATGTAATAGCGGTCGGCAAAATGTTGTTGCCATAGTGCGAGGCATTGTTCAGCGCGGACATGGTCTTGTTTGATCAGCAGCTTACCCAGATCGCCTTCACGCCCGCCTGAGAGTGCCAGCAGACCCTCATTGTGTTGCAACACCCAGGCACGCTTAACTGCCGGCAGGCCACCCTGTTGTCCTTCAAGATAGGCCCGCGTGAGTAATTCTGTTAGATGTTTATAGCCAAGATTATTTATACATAACAGCACAATCCTGAATTGCTCGTTGCTGTCATCGTCACAGACCAGCACATCTGCGCCGATAATCGGCTTAATTCCTTGTGTCATGGCGCTACGATAAAATTTGACCAGAGCGAATAAATTGCTGAAGTCAGTCACAGCCACCGCTGGCATATCCAGCTGGTGAACTTTGCTCACCAGCTCGGGAATACGCACCAGGCCATCAATGATGGAATACTCACTGTGCACTCGCAGATGAATAAATTCAGGGGTCATATGAGCACCTTCGCGACAGGCTTAAAACTTCTGCGATGCTGCTGACAAGCACCATAGTGTTGTAGAGCGGATAGATGGGCCGGAGTTGGATATCCTTTATGCTGAGCAAACCCGTATTCGGGATAGACGCTATCAAGTGCGACCATTTCCTGGTCGCGTTCGACCTTGGCAATGATGGAGGCGGCACCGATAGCTGGCACATGCCTATCACCTTTAATGACGGCGAATGATTTAACACTCAGTTCTGGGCTATATTTACCATCCACCAAGACCAGCTCGGGACGCGCCTGCAGCGCTTCAAAGGCACGTTGCATGGCAAGCAAACTGGCATTAAAGATATTTAAACGATCAATTTCATGACACTCACAACGCCCGAGTGACCAAGCGATAGCATGCTGCTTAATCTGCCGTGCTAATTGTTCGCGCTGTTTTTCTGCCAAGGCCTTGGAGTCAGTAATCTGTGACCAGTCTGCCGTGCTACCTAAAATTACCGCAGCCGCGATCACCGGACCCGCCAAAGGACCACGACCAACCTCGTCGATACCCGCATACTCATCCAAGTGCACTTGCATGGCAGCATAATCGATTACGTTGGCGTGTTTCTTTATCAAGGCTATTCTCAATACACAATGATTTGATAAGGCTTGAGAAAGGATGGCTTGTTGATTAGGCTCGTGCGTGTGACTTAGGGCTGAGGAAGCGAACGTTTAAGTCAGTCAAGATCCTTGAACATACATTTCAACTCTGCACTGGCGGCAAGCTCATCATCCACATAAGCGTTTGTTTCAAAAATTCCAAAATTTCGCTTCATACGAGCCAAGCGCGACTCTAGTCGCAATTGATCACCGGGCACTACAGGACGTTTAAAACGAGTATTCTCAATACCAACAAATAAAAACAAACTTTCATTTTCAGGTTTTAAAGCCGGGTCACTCAGAACTAAAACTCCGGACACCTGTGCCAGCGCTTCGAGTATGAGCACCCCAGGGAAAACGGGTGTTTGGGGGAAGTGTCCCTGGAAAAAACCCTCATTAATAGTCACATTTTTGATCGCAACTATGGCATCGCCATGGCGACACTCTATCACTTTATCGATCAACAAGAATGGATAGCGATGTGGCAGGTACTTCATCACATCTTGCACAGACATGGTTATGCTTGGCGTCTCACTCATTTGCATTCCGATACTGATAATTAGTAATCATAGCAGGTATGATTTGAGTCAATACTTTAATTAGCAGAATTCAGTTCAGCCAATACCTGATCAGTAATCTCTACAGTTGGACTTGCGTATAGCACCGGCTGAGTGAGCACTAGGTCAAATTGATTCTTTTCCGAATATTGCTTGATTACCTCGTAGACTTTCTTTTGTAAGGAAGCAACTTCTTCATTGCGGCGAATATTAATATCTTCGCGATACTCATCCCGTTGTCGATTATGATCACGTTTTTTGCTCAGTATGTCGCGCTCCAGCTTCACTCTATTCGCTTCACTCATAATACTGCCATCATTCTTGAGCTTCTCTTCCAGCTTAAGAATCGCATCGCGAGAAACACTCAGCTCTTGATCTCGACCTCTGAATTCAGCTTCAAGAGATTTTCGCACTGATTCGCCCTGTTTAGACTGTTCCATCAATTTACCGAAATTGACATAGCCTATCTTAACCTCCGCCATGACCCCATTGGAGAACACCATCAGCAGTATCAGTGCAGCTGCTCTTATTATTGTATTGTTCAAAATTTTCTCCTAATTAAAAACTGGTACCGAATTCAAATTGGAAAGATTCGGTCTCATCCTCATCCTCATCATTGAATGGGCTGGAGAAACTAAACGTTATTCCTCCCATCCCTGTGATCATATTAACTTCTAAGCCAACACTTCCCCTGAGCTCAGCCGCTTCAAACTCATCAACGTCCTCAAACACATTACCCATATCCGCAAACATACCGAGTCTGAATCGAGTCGGATCCATTAACTGTGGTACCGGAAAGTATACCTCAACCCCCGCAGTAGTGAGGAAATTACCGCCAAAGGCATCACCGCGACTGTCTTTAGGACCTAGTGTGTTACTAGTATACCCTCTCACTGTGCGCGCACCACCTGCGCGGAATTTCTCGAAGAATGGCAGATCACTGGCATCTCCGTAACTATCACCGTAGCCGATTTGTGACCGCGTGGCGAATGTAAACGTGTCACTTAGCGGATATAGCCACAAATGGCGATGATCTATTTTATAATATTCCAAGTCACTCAAGGGTGTTGTGACCTCCAGACGAGCACGCTGATAGAAGCCGTCAGTGCCGAATAATCGACGGTTACGGCTATCATGGACATAACTACCAGTCAGGCTAAAGTTTAAAAAACTCTTACCATTCTCATCCAGATATTCCACGATTTCATCGGAAGAATATCGGCTTTGATCAATGTCTGTTTTGCGTAAATCAACAATCATACTGACCCGATCGTCCTCAGTTAACGGGATACCATAATTGGTTCTCAGACTGAATTGTTCTGAGTCAAAATCGGAGATGTCTGCTTCACCTGCGTCAGTGGATATATAACTAAAACCATAGCCACGACTGACACCATCAATGGTGTAGTAAGGATCAGTGTAGGAAATATCATATATCGTGTTCACTTTACTGGTATTAATTTGGAAGGCTACTTGTTTGCCTGAGCCAAGAAAATTGTCCTGACTCACGCTGGTTGTTAATACCGCTCCCTGACTATCTGATAAGCCGGCACCAATTGAGAAGCTACCCGCTAGACGCTCCTGAACGGTAAAGGTCAAATCAACAAAATCATCATGTCTGGGCAGTTTGATTGTTTCCACTTCGACCATCTCAACAAAGGCCAGGCGTTGGATGCGGCGTCTGGACAAATCCACTGCAGATTGTGAGAACCAACCCCCTTCCATCTGTCTGAGCTCGCGTCTGAATACTTCATCACGACTGTATTGATTACCGACAATATTAATGCGTCGCACGTAAGTACGTTTGCCGGGATCGATAAACAGTGTGAGGTCAACTGTTTTTTCCTCTGCATTCAGCTTCGGAACTGGATTGACGCGGGCAAACGCATAACCATCAATGCCCAGTCGTTGAGTGATCGCTTCAGTTGAAGCCACCACGGCTTGACGTGAAAACACAGTGCCGGCCTGAGTGACCATTAACGCCCGCAACTCATCTTCCGGCACTACAAACTTACCCGCCAGCTTGACTTCATTCAGGGTATATTGGTCACCTTCGTTAATATTAATACTAATGAAAATATCTTTTTTATCTGGCGTGATAGAGACCTGAGTAGAATCGATATTAAACTGCATATAGCCATTATTCAGATACTCCGAACGAAGGGTCTCCAAATCTGCGGATAGGCTTTGCTTAGAATACTTATCCGCACTCGACCAGAATTTCCAAAACGGCGTATTGCCGGATTCAAAACTCTTCTTCAGAGTGTCATCATCATAAATTGAATTACCAACAATATTAATATCACGAATCTTTGCCGCCTTACCTTCCGCAATCATAATTTTCACATCAACACGATTACGTTGTAATTCTGTGGTCAGCGTCTCTATTTCTACGCTGTATTTGCCACGCGAGAAATATTGTTGCAGTAATTCATTCTCTAGGCGCTCTAGCACCGAGCGATTCAATACCCGCCCAGGCGCGACGCCGATCAGAGCAAGACTCTCAATCAACTGTTCATCAGGGATATCTTTATTACCCACAATGTCCAGTGAGGCGATACCCGGACGCTCGATCACAGCAACGATTAATTTGTCACCTTCACGGCGCAATTGCACATCACTAAATAATTCCGTTTTATATAATTGCCGAATAATCAACGCGGCATCAGATTGATCAAACCGATCACCGACCTCAACCGGAATATGAGTGAACACCGTGCCGGGTGCAATACGCTCTAAACCTTCAATCTCGATGTCGGCAATGTCAAATGTTTGAGCATGCACAACAGCCACGCTGAGACAAAAACATACCGCCATGAGCACTTTTTTTATTCTAATTTTCATGATGCTAATGAATTCAGCTAAACAATCTTTGTATATCATTATAGAAGGCCAACAGCATTAAACCTGCAAGCAACATAATTCCTATTTTTTGGCCTTGTAGTTGTATCGTCTCAGACACCTGACTGCCTTTAACCATTTCGACCAAGTAGTACATCAAGTGACCACCATCGAGCATGGGTACGGGCAATAGGTTCAAAATACCTATACTGATACTGATTATGGCCAGGGTACTTAAAAATGTAGCCAAGCCCATCTGAGCAGATATCCCCGCAAACTCTGCAATTGATATTGGCCCACTGATATTCTTTGTCGAGGCCTCACCAGTAATCAGTTTACCAAGCAATTTCACGGTCAGCACGCTCATATCCAAGGTTTTTGACCATCCACGGCTAAAAGCCTCGAAAAAATTCTCCTGTGTGACGATTTGGCGCGCTTCAATCGCCTCTCGATCAATCCAAGGTTTCACCCCAATCCGTCCAATCGTATCGTTGCCTTGCTGGACCGCCTTAGGCGTAAGTGTCATGACCAAGCGCTGCTGTTGGCGGAGAATCACTACGTTCATCTCTTTATTTGGATGATTTTTGACCAGCTCGACCCAATGCAACCAATCTTTAACCGCCACACCATCAGCTTGC
>DDIE01000017.1:0-3315 GCA_002338385.1 Proteobacteria bacterium UBA1858 | reverse complement strand
CCGCCACACCATCAGCTTGCAGGATCAGATCACCCGCCAGAAATCCCTGCGCCTGAGCGGCACTGCCGCGCGCGAATTCACCCAATTTAGCTGCCAACTGTAAGCGCCATGGAGTGATGCCGATTTTTGTCAGGGGATCGCCCTCAGCCAATAGCAATCGGGTATCGGACAGATCTAAATTATGTTGCTCAAGGTCACCGGCCGGGGTCTTTTTCTGCAACGCAACCACGCCCGTTTTGATACCCTCGCCGATGAGATTCAGTGCGGCATCTTCCCAGGTGGCCACTTGGCGATCATTAATGCGAACAAGCACATCACCCGGCAGCAAGCCCGCCTGATAGGCAATACTGTTGGGCTCGACTTTGGCTATTTCCGGTGCCAAGCCTTGCACGCCAATCATATACATACTTGCGTAAGCAAAAATTGCAAAAATGAAATTAAACAATGGACCTGCTGCGACGATGGCAAATCGCGCGTAGACGGACTTATTATTGAAAGCGCGTGGTTGATCATGAGCTGCCACCGGCTCTTCACGCTCATCCAACATTTTCACATAACCACCCAGCGGTAAGGCAGCAACAACATATTCAATACCACTGCGAGGCGAAATATATTTAAACAGTGTTCGCCCAAAACCGACTGAAAAACGCAGCACCTTGACACCCAACAAGCGTGCCACAATGTAGTGCCCAAACTCGTGAATTGTGACGATGACACTAATGGCGACGATGAACGAAAGCAGACTAACTAAAATACCATTCATAATTAATTCTCAATATTGCTGATAATGTGGCGTGCTGCATCTCTGGCATTGGCATCTACCGCGAGAATACTTTCGAGCGTAGTCAATGGCAGAAGTTCTGTTGCCGCAACCACCTCGGAGACGACTTGGTAAATCTGTGGGTAGGCGATATGTTCATCCAAAAAAGCTTGCACAGCAATTTCATTGGCTGCATTCAGTACAGTGGGTGCCGACTGACCTGCCGCTTGCACTTGCATAGCCAGCGCCAGACAGGGAAAGCGATCAGTATCTGGCTGCTGAAATTGCAGACTTTGACATTCGCTCAGATCAAGTTTTGCTACCCCTGAGCTGATACGTTCAGGCCAGGCTAATGCGTGCGCGATAGGTACGCGCATGTCAGGGTAGCCCATGTGCGCAATCATGGAGCCATCCTTATACGCCACGAGCGCATGAATCACAGACTGAGGATGAATCAACACACTCACTTTTGAGCTATCAAAGCCGAATAACAAACAGGCTTCTATCAGCTCCAGCCCTTTATTCATCATGGTGGCGGAATCAACCGATATTTTTTTCCCCATACTCCAATTAGGGTGCTTGCATGCCTGCTCAGGTGTAATGGTTTGCAGTTGCTCGATAGGCGTAGTGAGAAACGGACCACCCGAGGCCGTCAGGATTATTTCCTCTACCCCCGCTTTGATATCGGCATCAGGGTGATTGGCCATACATTGAAAAACGGCATTATGTTCACTGTCTATTGGCAACAGACAGGCATTATTCTGGTGTGCCGTATGGATCAATAATTCACCGGACATAACCAGCGCTTCTTTATTCGCTAACAGGAGTGTTTTACCCGCCTGAGCCGCGGCCAGTGTAGACGGCAGCCCGGCCGCCCCGACGATGGCCGCCATCACAATTTCAACCTGAGGGAGAGCTACAATTTGCTCCAAGCCATGTGCGGCCTCCAGCAGTGTGGGTTGATAAGCTGCGCCCTGCAGGGCGGTTTTAAAATGTTCTGCCGCAGTCGGATCAGATAACACCACATAGTCAGGCTGAAATCGCTGGCTTTGCTCTAGGAGCAATTCAACGGAGCGCTGCGCTGCCAGTGCCACGACATGAAAATCGGCTGGATTACGTGCCACGACATCGAGGGTATTACAGCCCACGCTGCCTGTTGATCCAAGAATCGCTATACCTTTTGAATGACTCATGCTTACAACCAATAAATAGCTAGCGCAAAACCAGGTGCTGCGGCAAGCAGACTATCAATACGATCCAGTACCCCACCATGTCCTGGAATAATACTGCCACTGTCTTTCTTCCCTGCATTGCGTTTAAGCAGACTTTCAAACAAATCACCGACCACAGAAATAAGTACACTTAAGACAGATAAAATAACAAAATAAACCGCCTGCATAGGCTGCAGCTCAAACCACCAGGCACCACATAGGGCAAAAATCCCGGTTCCCAGAACAGCACCGCTGAGCCCTTCACGCGTCTTACCCGGGCTGAGTTCTGCCGCCAGTTGGGTTTTACCAAATGCCTTGCCGGCGAAATAGGCAGCGGTATCGGCGACCCAAATCAGCACAAACATGAATAATAATAAACGGGGTTCTTGCTGATGCAATGTCAGCATCGATAACCAGCCTACGAAGATCACAAAGTAGCCACTATAACTGAGGAAGCTGTGAAGCAAGTAATTACCTACCCAATGGGCTTGATAGAAACTTAGTAATACTAGGACAAACACCCAATAACCGCTGGCAAGTAGCAGCAATAGGCGCACATGCTGTTGTTCCAAGTACAACCAGCCGAACACAAATAAGGCCAGACAAACACCAACGTAGACTATTTTCCTGACCCCCTGGTAGGCCACTAAACTGGCCCACTCCCAAGCGCCAATGGCCGCGATCACCGCGAGCACCAAGGCAAACCATTGGCTACTCAAAAACAATAATCCCAGCACCACGGCTGGGATCATGATGGCACCGGCAAGGATGCGCTGTTTAAGCTTTTTCTGCATTGACCTGCTCTTGGGTGAGGCCGAATTTTCTCTTCCTGTGACTATACTGCTCGATCGCCTTATTCAGGTCATCGACCTCAAAGTCTGGCCATAGCACTGGCGTAAAATAGAGTTCAGTGTAGGCCAACTGCCAAATAAGAAAATTACTGATGCGCTGCTCGCCAGCTGTACGTATGAATAAATCGGGTTCAGGCATTGGGTGCGTGGAAAGACTTTGGCTCAGAAGCGATTCGTCAATGTCTTGTAAGGTAATGTCACCCTGCATCAACTGCGCGCACATCTTACGGCATGCATGCAACACATCCCAGCGTCCACCATAGCTGAGTGCAACATTCAACACTAGACCGGTATTGGCAGCGGTCAGTTGCTGGGCAGATTCCATCTGGCGTTTTAAGTCCGCATTGAATTTATCGATATCACCGATAAAGTTTATGCGTATCTGATTTTGATGCAGCTGATCGATTTCCTCTTTTAGGGAGGAAATGAAAAGGCCTAGCAGAGCATTCACTTCATCTCTGGGACGCTGCCAGTTTTCACTGCTGAATGCGAA
>DDIE01000067.1:3394-35809 GCA_002338385.1 Proteobacteria bacterium UBA1858 | reverse complement strand
ACTGTCTTGCCTGGCGTTGATTAGGCACTTATGATGGGCAATGGCGTAGCTGCTGCACTCAAAAACCTTAGAAAAAATCAATTAATCATCCTAAATACCAAACAATAACAAGAGCTTACAATCATGTTTAAAACCGCAGACTTATGTGACGATCACTCTGACACCCTCCAGATTGCGCAACCGCTGTTCAGGGATTTTGGCGCTAATATCAGCTTCAGTGGAGTAATCTCCACCGTAAAATGTTTCGAAGATAACTCATGTGTGCGCAGTCAGCTCGAAACTCCCGGGGAAAATAGGGTTTTGGTGGTCGATGGCGGTGGCTCGACTCGTTGTGCCATGGTGGGTGATGTGTTGGCACAAATGGGTGCTGACAACGGTTGGAGTGGAATTATCGTCTATGGCTGTATTCGTGACTCAGGTGTTATCGCCTCGATCGATATCGGGGTTAAAGCGCTTGCTACTATGCCCTTAAAAAGTGTCAAGAAGGGTGTCGGTGAAGTGGATGTTAATCTGCATTTTGCTGATGTGGACTTCATCCCGGGACAGTATGTTTATGCGGATGAGGATGGCATCATCATCGCTCCAGCAAAATTAGCCTAGCACCGGTAATGACCGTGTGCGCGCTAGCCTGATCTCCAGAAATCGTTCCTTTGCGTCTGTACCGATGGGATCAAGTATAACCCGCCTCGATCGATATCGTTAAGCGTATCTTGGTGTATACTCCTACCAGCGGGACGTAACACACTAATAATAATGATTAAACTTATTCTAAAAAAACCCCTACTCACCCTGTCTATAATTATTGCAGTTATTGCAGGCTTATCCCCCTATTTACAGAATATTTCGGTAGACGCATCACCCGACTCTTTGTTACTGGAGAGTGACCCAGATCTGAAATTTTACCGTGAAGTGCATAGCGAATATGGCACTGATGAATTTATTGTCGTGGGCTTCAAACCGGATGAGGATCTGTTCGCCCCCGCTTCGATTGCATATGTCTCACAACTCACGGAAACACTTCTAGCCATAGACAAAATTGATAATGTAACCAGCATTGCTACCGTACCATTACTGCAGCAAGCGCGACGTATGGATGCTGAAGGTGTGTCTCACTTCAAGTTACTTAATGATGAGGACATCGATATCAACCTGGTCAGAAAAGAATTCACCAGCAGTGCTTTATATGCTTCAAATTTAGTCAGTAGTACGGGCAAAGCAACAGCAATCATCGCTAATATTAAAATGAACACAGCGCTGGATAGTCTACTTCAGCAGAAATATAGCCTTCTCGAACAACTTCAACAACGTGCTGATGATGATGCCTTACTGGCTGCAATGGAGTCACTCAATGAGCAACTCTTGGTGCAAAGGAATATCACGGGCAAAGACTATGAGTTGGCGTTGCAGCAAATTCGCCAAGTGATCAATCAGCAGGGTGATGCTGGTGTCTTCTACCTTGCTGGCGCGCCATTAATTTCGAATGATATCAAAACTTTTATTAAGAACGATATTATTGTTTTCGGGATCAGTATTCTCGCCATCATGTTTATCGTCTTGTACTTGTTCTTTCGACGACTCTCGTGGGTACTATTATCGCTCGGCTGCGCCTTTTTGAACGTCATGCTGGTAGCGGGTTTGATCGGCCTGTTGGAACTTCAGTTGACCTTAATCTCGGCAAATTTTGTCGCACTTTTGATAATATTTTCGATTACCCTGTCCATCCACGTCATCATACGTTATCAAGAGATTTGTAGCTTAAATCCCGACTCGGATAATAATATCGTGGTCGCATTACAACAAATATTCACGCCCTGTTCATACATGATCGCGACCTCGGCGATTGCATTCTTATCTCTGATCGCCAGTGACATTCAACCTGTCATCTATTTTGGTCTGATCATGGTCCTGGGTTTGATCTGTGCCTTTACCATCACCTTCACCGCCCTACCGGCGCTGATTAAGTTAATCAAACCAAAAATTATTGACTTCAAGTCTGATCGCTCATCCAGCCTATTGAATAGCTTACTCAATATCATTCTTGTTAATCAGCGCATGACCTCAATGGTGTTACTTGCAATCGTGGTGTTTAGTACCTTTGGCATCACCCAGATTACGGTTGAAAACAGATTTATTGACTACTTTAAGAGCAATACTGATATTCATCAGGGGCTAGTATTTGTTGATCAGGAATTAGGCGGCACTGTACCGCTTGAAATAATGCTCGATGCACCGCCTGTGAGTGATGATCAAGAGTGGCTTGAGGACGATGAATTTTCAGATTACCTAGATGAAGAGGAAGATAGCTTCACCCAACAAAGCTATTGGTACAATCGCCAGGGGATTAATAAAATTCAGGCAATACATGAGTATCTTGAGTCTCACAAGCAAGTCGGCAAGGTGTTATCCATCCATAGCACTGCTGAGGTGATGCGGGAAGTTGCTAATGGTGAAACACTGGAGGATTTTCACCTGGCGTTGATCTACAATATGGTTTCGGCTGAGATAAAAGACATACTCATCAATCCATACATCTCCAGTAACGGTGATCAAGCACGCATCGTTGCACGTATCAAAGATTCTGATCACTCGCTGATACGTAATGAACTACTTACTCAGATCAATAATGACATCAATGAGAATCTTCTCGCGGAGGGTGAAACGGTTCGCTTGACGGGCATCAGTGTGTTGTATAACAACGTCCTACAGAGTCTCTATCAATCTCAGATCTTAACCCTCAGCACCGTATTCGTTTGTATCCTAGTCATGCTACTGTTTCTGTTCAGAAGCATACCATTGGCATTGATCGGCACCATACCTAATGTATTTACAGCGCTGTTCATACTAGGTTCGATGGGACTATTCAAAATACCACTCGATATCATGACGATCACGATTGCTGCTATAACTATTGGCATAGGCGTGGATTACGCAATTCATTATATCCATAGATATCGCAAAGAAATACAAGCGGATGCCGATCACAGTGCAGCAATTCACACCGTTCAGACCACAGTGGGTAAGGCGCTTTACTATACGTCTATTACAATCACTCTAGGTTTCGTGGTTTTAGTGTCATCTAACTTTATGCCGTCTATCTACTTTGGCATGTTCACCAGCCTCGCGATGGTGATTTCATTACTTGCCACCTTCACTATCATCCCGATCTTGCTCAATACCTTCAGGCCTAATCTTAAGTAGCCATAGCTAAGCGTATATTTTGCATTTATTGGCAACCGTGATGTTGCTCTAGAATCTGCACCAGGACCACCATGGCCGCTTGTTTGTCAGGCTGTTCTGTCGCGTCGACGTAGTGCGTTATGATCTGATCCACATTGAGTTGATCACGCTGACATAATTGCTGCGAGTAAGACATTAACTCTATTTTAGATGCGATATAACCACTACAAAGTCCGGCCTCATAATGGTCGACATTATCTTCAAGTGTGATTAATTTAAGATACTGTTGACAATAGCCACGCATCGTCTGGCTATCGAATAACATCCCATAGGCACTAGGTGCTAACACGCTAGTACACAATGCAATAAGTAACAGATACTTTGTCAACAGTAAGAATATATCAAGTGTCGCGGGTATTAAATCTATCTTGAGGTAGATGTTGTAACTCGCTAGGCAAGCAATAGTGAATTTTACTAGCGGGCTAAACGATACATGGCTTTCTACGATGATAATATTTTACATCGCTGAAACTGACATCTTCTCCACCACCGCCCATATACATATCTTTGACGCTGTCCGACTCTGACAACTCTTTCGCTGAGCCTTTCAGCACGACACGTCCATTTTCAATAATGTAACCTACTTTGGCGTATTTAAGGGCAATATTCGCGTTTTGCTCTGATACCAAGAAGCTCACACCATCTTGTTCATTCAGTGCCTTGACGATTTCAAAGATTTCTTCAATGAGTTGTGGCGCTAAGCCCATGGATGGTTCGTCCAATAAGATTAGATTTGGTCGCGCCATCATGGCTCGTCCCATGGCCACCATTTGCTGCTCACCACCTGAACATAGACCGCCTAAATTCTTGCGCCGGTCTTTAATACGTGTGAAGCGCTCATAAACATGTTCAAGGTCCTGCTTAACTTCTACAGAATCTGCATTGCGTATAAATGAGCCTGTTAATAAATTTTCTTCTACTGTCAGGTGACCAAAAATATGTCTCCCCTCCAGCACTTGCACAACACCTGATTTGACCATATCGAAAGGTGTCATCTGGCTGATATCTTGGCCATTGTATTCAATGGAGCCCTTACTAATTTCACCACGTTCTGCTTCTAATAATCGTGATACTGCCTTACACGTTGTCGTTTTGCCTGATCCATTAGCACCTAGCAGAGATACGATCTCACCCTTTTGCACATCAATTGACACTCCATGTAATGCTGAGATCACACGTGAGTACACAACTTCAATATTCTTGATAGATAAAATAGGTGTTTCGTTGCTCATGTTTAGTACCTTAATTAACTTTTAAAATATCCTGCCGAGCATTACAGACCCGGCAGGACCTTATTGCTAGTTATTACAGATCGAAGTCATCATCGTTGCTGTCCGCGCTGCAAGGACGTGGCTCGATGTTGTTGTCAGCTGCATACTTCTCAGCACCTGCATCAATGATTGATTGAGATAATTCAACGTCACCTTCAATCCAATCTGACACAATGTTCCACTGACGTGCATTAGCATCCCATTGCTGGAACTTCGCTAAGTGACCGCCTACGTGATCCATGCAGTTTAGGTTCAACTCAGGCACGAGACCTGTTGCGCCTAACTCTTCAATACGCTCTGCTGTTAACACAAGATTCTCAAAGCCCCAACGGGTCTCTGAACTTGATAACGCACGGTTACCAAATCGCTCTTGAGCAATACGTAGTGCTTCTGTGTGTACCACACCTGCGAGTACACCTAGGTTCCAATATACTGAACCTAAACGTGACTTGTCTTGAAGGTCACCCTTACCGGCGCCATACACGTCTGCAATGATATCTTGGACTACTTTGAAGTCAGTGCCCGCTGGGTGAGTTGTAATTGCCTGGTAGCCGTTTGCTGCGCCACCTGCTGGAATTACGTCTTCGTCTGAGTTAGACCAGATGTTACCGATCAAACGACTCACTGGGAAACCCATACGCTTCGCTGTCTGCATCGCTACTGGGTTCATTACACCCCAACCACGGAGTAACACATAATCTGGCTTAGACTTACGGATCTTCAACCACTGTGACTGCTGCTCGTTACCTGGGTGAGGCACTTCAATCGCTTCATGTGAACATCCGTGCTTCTCACACATGCTGTCCATGAACGCAATCGCTTCACGACCATACGGTGATCCGTGGAATAACATGGCAATCTTCTTGCCTTTCAAGTTCTCCATGCCACCTTCTAATCCACCAATGTAGTGCACCATGATTGAGTGCTCATCATAAGTGTTAATTCCCGGCATAAAGTAGTAAGGGAAAATATCACCACGTTGACCTGCGGTCTTACCGTGGTTCACTGCGATGATTGGCATCTTGTCTGCACGACCTGTCTCGATCAATGCAGTTGAAATACCAACTGATAGTGGATCAAAGAATACTGCGCCGCCTTCACGATCCTTCAAACGCTTGTAACACTCTACGCCACGCTCGACTGAGTACTCTGTCTCACACTCTGACCAGATTAGCTTCACACCACCAATACCGCCACGTGCATTGAGTAGGTTGTAGTAATCTAGGATGCCCCCAAAATAACCTGTGCCACCTGCTGCATATGGTCCCACACGGTAACTTGGAATTGGCACATACATTGTCTCTTCTGCACTGACAATGCTGCTCATTCCCAGCATTGCAACTAGTGCACTTGCCAGTACCATTACTCTCGTCTTCATATCTTACTCCCCTTGTTTAAGGTTTTATTGTTGTTTCCTAATAACTGAATCAGGAATTTTTTTATTTTATTAATTGGCAAAAGGCCATGATCGAAGTTTTTTCTTCGTGGTGAGCCATAAAGCAGCAAAGCCACCCGGCTCACGAATCAACAACACAATAATGATAGTGCCGACCACAATCTTTGAGTTATTTTCAACAAATGCTGTATCCAGCGTGCCTCCACCGAATATCCAGTCACCCATGCGGGTAATTAAGATGGGCCACCCGTATACGAATATAGCACCTAAGAACGAGCCGAGTATCGAGCCCAAACCACCCACAATGACCATGAACATTATCAAGAATGAGCGGCGCAAATTAAAAATCATGAAATCCAGGTTACCAATGTAGCAATACGCATACATGGCTCCAGCAACACCGCAGTAGAATGTGCTGATAAAGAATGCCATTAGCTTCGTTTTTGCCACCGAAATACCAATCACATTAGCCGCAATATCCATGTCACGAACAGCCATCCAGTTACGCCCGGTAGCACTTCGCACCATATTCTTACACGCGAGTACAAGTAATAGGGTAATGGTCAATGTGATCAGATAGCGTCCTTGATAGGAATGCCAGAAGACTGCATTGAAAGGCGTGCTTTCCTGGCCGAGAAATACTTTATAGTGATGTGGTGGCAATGCCACAACACCAGATGAATTATTATCTAGGAACCAAGGATAGGCATTAAATACCCACTCCGCAAAAAACTGCGCGGCCAGCGTTGATACGATCAGATAGAAGCCTTTAATTCTCAGCGCAGGCAGTCCAAACACAATACCCACTAGCCCGGCAATTACACCGGCGAAGAAAAATGCAAACGGCAAATACATTTCCAGTCTGAGTACCAGATTGAATGCGGCAAAAGCCCCAAAACACATGAAACCTGCTGTACCCAGGGATAGTTGTCCCGTGTAACCCGTAGCAATGTTCAATCCTAGGGTGGCCACACCCAGCACCATCATCGGAATCAGGATCGCACTGAATAAGTAATCACTGGCAGTAGCTGTGACAACAATGTACATGAAAGCCAGAAATGCGATAACGATCCATCTGTCCTCCATTAATGGAAGCATGCGTCGGTCTGACGCAAAACTCTTAACTAATCTCCCTGCTTCACGATAGTACATAGTTAAACTCTCTCAATTTGTTTCTCACCAAAAATACCGGTGGGTCTGATCATTAAAAATATAAGCGCTGTGGTGTAAGCCCACCAGTGTTCTATGCCCTGGCCACCGAATAATTCGGCTAGATAAATTTCACCGAGTTTTTCGCTCGCACCAATGATTAGACCGCCGACGATTGCACCCGGTATGGACGTCAAACCACCGATCAGAATCACTGGCAGGCCTTTCAGCACGGCTGCAGTCAACGTGAATGAAACACTTACCCGATCACCCCATAACAAACCCGCGATCAAGCAAATTACACCGGTAACCGCCCATACAATCGCCCAGATTCTATTCAGTGGAATACCAACCGCCATAGCCGCCATGTGGTCATCAGATACAGCACGCAATGACAGACCCGTGCGCGTGTATTGGAAGAATAAGGTTAAGCCCAGAATCATGGTGCCAGCAATCACTGCGGCGGCGATATCAAATTGACTGATAATGATGTCCAGTCCCAGCGCAGGGAATTCATCAATCAGGAATATTGGATCATTGGAAATACCTAGTTCCAGACCATGCACAGCAGAATCCCAAACGCCTTGTGCAAGGCCCTCTAGGAAATAGTTTAAGCCAACTGTCGCCATAAATAATGACAATAACGACTGATTGGCTAGGGGTCGCATTACAGTTCGTTCAACTATAATGCCCAGCACGACCATCATCACCAAGGTGATTATAAACGCTATCTTAAAATCAACTTGACGTTCGGTCATGCTCACGAAAGTTAATGCGGCCAGTAGCAACATCGTTCCCTGTGCGAAGTTGAATACGCCTGAAGATTTGTAAATTAATACAAAACCAATTGCTACAAGTGAGTACATTACGCCGGATAGTAAACCGCCGACCAGTACCTCTAGAAAAAACGCCACGTTCTCTCCCCTTTTATATTATTAATGACTTACGCCAAGATAGGCATCGATGACATCTTGATTGTTCATAACTTCACTTGGAGGCCCATCTCCAATTTTCTTACCGTAATCTAGAACGACCACGTGGTCAGAAATATCCATCACAACGCCCATGTCGTGCTCAATCAAAACGATTGTTGTCCCCAGATTCCTATTCACTTCCTGAATAAAGCATGACATGTCCAATTTCTCTTCCATCGTCATACCTGCCATAGGCTCATCCAGCAGGAGCATTTTAGGTTCGGCAGCCAGCGCGCGGCCCAGTTCGACGCGTTTCTGAAGTCCATAGGGCAATGAGGCAACTGGTGTTTTACGGATCGACTGCAAACCAAGAAATTCAATAATCTTTTCAACTTCCAGACGGTGTTCCATTTCTTCGCGCTTGGCACGTCCAATGTTGAGAGCAGTTTCCCAGAAAGTTGCTTTCATCATCAGGTTACGACCAGACATAATATTGTCCAGCACTGACATGCCCTTAAACAAGGCAATGTTTTGGAAAGTGCGAGCAATCCCCATGACTGCCGCCGTATGCGGCTTCATCTTGTTAAATTGTTTGCCATCAAAGGTAATCGTACCTTCCTGAGGTATGTAAACGCCGTTAATGACATTCAACATCGAGCTCTTACCAGCACCATTAGGCCCGATAACAGAACAGATCTCGCCTTCATAAACATTAAAGCTGATATCTGTAATTGCTTTAACACCTTTGAAAGATAGACTTATGTCATCCAACACCAATAGCGGCTTTTTCGATTCTGTACTCATATTCATCTTTTATATTAAGCCGTTTGTAATCTTAATTGCGCGACCAATTCACCAGTAGAATCGACCACATCATACTTATCTGTCGTAGAGTAAAGTGCATCAATTAATGGTGCGTAATTACTTGCCACCACATCACGCTTGATCTTACGTGTACGCGTCATCTCGCCAACACTAATGTTGAACTCTTTGTTGAGTATGGTGAAACGTTTGATATGTGGGCAATTCTTGCCGCCAATTCGCTCAATACTGGCATTCACATCCTTGATCTTTTCTGCAATGAGTTCGACCACTTCATCCTTGGTTGAAAGATCGCGGAAGCCAGTGAACTGCATCTGGCGCAATTCAGCCCATGCGCCGACAGTATCCCCATCGATAATTATTAGCGCTGAGATATAGTCTTTATCTTCACCTGTAACAAAAGCATCTTTAATGTATGGGGATGACTTAATGGTATTTTCAATTTGTTTTGGTAGGAAGTCAGCGCCATTAGCAAACTTACTAATTGCATCTGATCGCTCGAGCACATGTAGTTGCTGATTAACTACGCCTCCAATATCGCCTGTGTGTACCCAGCCATCAACAATAACCGCTTGCGTTTCACTGGCATCGTTGTAATAGCCTTTGAAGGCATTGATACCTTTGAAAACTATTTCATTATCCGCTGTGACCTTGACTTCTACACCTGCCAGGGCTGTACCGACGTTGGATTCACTCTTGTCATTTGCACTATCTGGCTGTTGTACGGTAACGCAACCAGCGCTTTCAGTCGTACCGTAAGTTGCTTTAAGGTTAATGCCGATGGCCTTGAAGAATTGAAATACGTCCTCATTAAGCACATCGCCACCGACATAGGCATGCGTGACTTTACTGAGTCCGTAAAGGTCTTTAATCGGATTGAATACCAATAGATTACTGAAAAAGCTACGTCCTTTGGTATGTAACTCTGCCAAGCTTTTATCCAGCATATTCGATTTTGAGCTGGCACTGCGCGAGCTGATACTGGCATGCAACATCTTGAAGAAATGGGGCGGTCCATAGAATAAAGTTGGCCCAACCTCTCTCATGTCTATCAATAGTGTTTCGTTACTCTCAGGGCAATTAATTGTAAAACCTTGCATCATCCACAGGGTATACACATGAAACAATGTGCTTGCATAGGCCATAGGCAGATAGGCAAACACTTCTTCATGCGTGCCGATCTCTTCTTGAGATATGAAAGCCGCTGCCGTAGCAACATAATTCGCGTGGGTTAACAGCGCACCCTTACATTTGCCGGATGTCCCTGATGTGTAGACGATAAATGCCTCATCATCGAGTGACACCTGCGCCATAGCTTCACTCGCGAACTGAGGATTTTGCTGCTGATAGGCCACACCCTGCTGTAAGAATGACGAGTATGACTTAAAATATTCTGTGCTATAGCTTTGCATCCCGCGCTCATCCAGATAAATAGCAATATCTAGATTTGGCAAATCAGCAACAGCTTGTTCGATCGCATCAACTTGTTGCTGATCCTGAAGGACAGCAATTTTAGCATCACAGTCTTTAAGCAGAGCCTTTAATTCATGCGGGGTTGAATCGGCGTGCATCGGCACCGGCACGGCACCTAAACCCTGGGCTGCAACTATCGAAAAATACAATTCGGGGACGTTGTTCCCGATAATTGCGATTCTGTCACCCGATTTGATGTCATTAGCGGCCAGTGCACACAGTATTTGATCGACTTCGCTTGCCATCTGTTGCCATGTATACGAGTTCCATATCCCGTATCGCTTCATTCGAATAGCAGTATCGTTACTTCTTTGCGTGGCATGTTGCTTAAGAAGACTAGGAAATGTTTCCATAATTTTTATCTTAGTGACTATTTATTTTTAGTAAAAGTTAAGCAGGACGCTTTTGACAATATCGCTGGTATTCAAACACAAGCAAGCCCCATATGCTTTTGTTTCATTTGGGATTTATTATTGTTTAATGGCCTACTAATTGATAGCTATCACGACACTTAACATTGTTTTAATTTGTGTCAGCTGAGGTGACTACTCCTCCACCCATCCTTGTTTTACCTGTACGGCAGTATGCGTAATTTACACTAAGCGCCAAAGGGATTCCAACATTTTTTTGCTGGCATTTAGCCATCCCCACTTAAATCCAACATTAATGGATAAGTGTTTATTTGAGCAAAGTTTTTAGTTATCTTAGGGGAGCTGGATGTGGCGCCTTTTTACCCATGTCATGAAAGGGTATTTTCAGCCCTACATGACCACAAGTGATCATTCATCACCATCAAATGGCATGATATGCGGCTCGAAAGTGTCCATTTTTTTCAATATTCGCCGCTCAAGATCGTCACTGGACATCGGATGGCAGACATAGTACCCCTGGATGAAGTCACATCCCAAAGTGTGCAGGATGTCATATTGAGCTTTGGTCTCGACACCCTCCGCAACAATCTTCAAGTGCATGCTATCGGCTAGAGCAATAATACTTTTAATAATCGCTCGATCATCAGCATCCGTTTGCACATCTTGCACAAAGGTCGCATCTATCTTCAAAGTATCGATCGGGAAGCGTTTCAAGTAATTTAACGAGGAATAGCCAGTCCCAAAATCATCAACGGCCAGCTTAACGCCCATGGCTTTGAGCTCATTGAGTATATCAATGACACGCTGAGGATCTCGCATGATGGTGCTCTCAGTGATTTCCAGCTCAAGCATTTCAGGTGCGATAGCGGTTTCGTCCAGCACTTGTCTGACTTGCTGAATGATGTCGCCGTGCTCCAGCTGCACCCCAGAGAGATTAACCGATACAGAATAGGGTCCATAGCCCTGATCATGCCAAGTTTTGGCCTGCAGACATGCTCCCACCATCACCCACAAGCCAATTTGATTAATGAACCCTGTCTCCTCGGCCAAAGGGATGAATTCTTCAGGGCTAATGATCCCCTTATCTGGATGCTGCCATCTCACCAGCGCTTCCATGCCAACCATTTTGTTTGTGCTCATATCAAGCTTGGGTTGATAGTGAATTTCTATTTCATCACGATTCACACAACGCCTCAGATCCGCTTCAATTTCAACTTTTCGATTGACTAGATCCTGCATATCCGATTCATAAAACAAATAGCTGTGACCGCAGTCTTTTGCCCGAAACATGGCTGTATCGGCATGCTTCATGAGTGCATCGATATCATGCCCATCTGCAGGATAGAGTGAGATACCAATACTGGTGGTGACAAAAATCTCCTGCCCCGCGAATGAAAAGGGCTTAGCCAGAGTATCGCAAATATTCTGTGCGATGCGGGCAAGACTCTCTTGGGACTTAACGCGATCAACAATGAGCGTAAACTCATCACCCCCAAGCCTCGCCACCATATCACCACTGCGGACACATCGTTGCACTCGGTCAGCAACAGCCTTAAGTAGCAGATCACCCACACTATGCCCCATGGTATCGTTGACGAGCTTAAATCGATTCAGATCCAGAAATAATATCGCCACCATTTCATCTTGGTAATCTATAGCCTTGGCCAGCAGACTGGTCAAGTGGGCAGAGAAGGTGGTGCGGTTGGGCAAGCCTGTCAGTGGATCCGTATAAGCAAGCTGTCTGACATGTTGCTCTACGCGAGAGGCATGCAATAGCCGGGATATTCGCTGACGTAATACTGAAAAATGGACTGGTTTAGGCAGATAGTCAGTCGCACCCGCCTCAAAAGCGTGTTCGATTGATGCCTCATCATCCAGGGCAGTAACCATTAAAATCGGCACATGACTTGAATCTTTTAACTGCCGAATCTTTCTACACGCATCTAGACCACTCATTTCTGGCATAACCGCATCCAATAGCACTAAATCAGGCATATTATTGCGACAGAAGTTTAACGCCTCATGGCCATTAGCTGCTTCATATAATTGGTAGCCATCGCTATCTAAAACATTGCTTAGCGCCATACGCATACTTCTATCGTCATCAGCGATCAGGATTTTTTGTGCTTTGTCATTCCTTACTTGGTTGCCAGCTTCGGTTTGATCGGGTGCATTGAGCTGTTGCAAACCTGTAATCACATTAGCCATTTCCTGTTCCAATCGAACTAGCAAATGATCAATATTATTGAGCCGCCCGGCCTTGCATGTATCCTCAATATCTCTGGCAATATTGGCCAACTCATCGGCGCCGAAATTCTTACTTGAGCCTTTTATACTATGCGCATAATGTTTGATAGCCTCTTGATTGTTACTATCAATGGCAAGACTTATCTCATCGACCAGTACGGGTAAATCCTCAGTAAATGCATTCAGCATATTATTAAAAGCACTGCCAACACTCTCTTTAAGTTCATTTATTCTCTTGATACTCAGTGAACTGACTAAACTTCTAGTAGGAATGTTGTCCATCTGTGGCTGATCAGATAGTTCCAAAACCTCAGAAACCAGATCAGGTAACCAATTCTCTAGTTTTGATCTAATATTTTTGATTTTAAGCGGCTTAGCCAGATAATCATCCATACCTGCGTCTAGACACTTTTGGCGGTCTCCCGCACGCACATTAGCGGTCATTGCAATAATAGGTATCTTTGCATAACTGCCATCTAACTCGCGAATTCTTCGGGTTGCTTCATAACCATCCATCTCGGGCATATTACAGTCCATAAAAATAATATCGAAACGATCACGCGTTAATAAATTTATCGCTTCAGTTCCGTTATAAGCAATCACAATTTTGCACCCTAAGCGTTCCAGCATCCCCAAAGCAACCTCCTGATTGGCAGTATTGTCCTCAGCAACTAACACCTTGACATTACTAGCCATGATTTTCTTCTCTTGAGCTAGCGATGAGTCCCTGGTGTGTTTAGCTGAGACACCACTAATCAGCGCGGTCAGGCTATTTAATAGATGATCCTTAAGAATCGGCTTCTGAATATAGCTATCAATTTCTGTAAAACGTTCTAGGAATACCTCTGTATGAGCTTGATTAGTCATAAGCACACTCTTAACATCAGCAATACTTTGGTCGTGCTTGATTGTGCGCAGCAGTTCAATCCCATCATCAGAGGGCATCGCTTCATCCACTAACACAATTTCATATGCATGCTCATGTGCCGTGGCCTCTCTAAGTTTAGCCAGCGCAACGCGCCCAGAATCAGCCAGCTCCACCTGCCCACCCATGCTTGTAAGTATCTGGGCTAAATTCATCCGCACATGTGCACTATCATCCACCACTAAAAATCTTGTCCCTGCCAAGGTGGCATGATCGATTACGATAGCACTTGCTTGCGCAGCAACTGCGGGGATCGGTATCACAAAATAAAACGTACTGCCCTTGTTGATGATACTGCTGACACCAATTTCACCATTCAGTACGCTGACCAGCTGACGACAAATGGCCAATCCTAGACCAGTACCCTCATACTTGCGGGTACTTGAATTATCTGCCTGAGAGAAAGCCTCAAATATTTTTTCCAGTGCATTCTCAGGGATACCTATACCTGTGTCCTCAACTTCAAAGCGCAGCCTGTGAACTGATTCCTGTTCAGACTCAAGAGAGACTCTGATGAAAACCTCTCCATGATTGGTAAACTTAACTGCATTTCCGCAAAGATTTATTAACAACTGGCGTATTCTACGCACATCACCATTGACTGTATGCGTCAGCGGCTCACAAATCTCATAACTGAAATCAATACCTTTGATTTGTGCTTGAGTGGACATAATACTGACCACATCATCCAGTAAATCTCTCAAATTAAACGCTTGATTCGTCACCTCCATCTTGCCTGAATCAATTTTTGAGAAATCCAGAATGTCATCTATGAGCGACAATAATGCATCACTGGAACTACGTGCGATATTGACATATTCACGCTGTTTAGGCGACAAACCCATCCCTGCTAACAGCTCCAGCATACCCAGTATGCCATTCAAGGGCGTTCTCAATTCATGACTGACATTGGCTGCAAATTCGCCTTTTATTTTGGCAGATTCCAGCGCGTCATCTCGGGTGGTGAGTAATTCCTGCTCACGATCCTCCAACGCTACAATCATGGTATTAAACGCTGCCTCCATTTGCCGGATATCTTCAGGTCCGAGCAACTCTGCCCGCACTTGGCGCTCTCCTGTTTGCGCCTTACCCATTAACATCATCAGTTGTTGAAGTGGTTTCGTAACACGTTGCGTGACGGACAAAAGTACTAGCATCAAAATCAGCGCGAGCACGAAGGTAATGATGATATTGATATCGCGTATACCCAGCACAAGACTATTCAAGCTGGATTTATTCATCACCACACTTACGTGACCAAGTAACTCAGCCTCTGAGCGATCTATAAAGAAGGCGTCCTCGGATTCTTGGATGTAAAAAACAGGGGCCGATAAATACCAAGCGCCTTCAGTTTGTCTGACAAGCTCAGTGGCTGAGACCCACTTCTCAGGTTTGATTATTTTCCCTTCCGGACCTCGCTCAAGCAGCGCTGTACCATCAATATTGTATACACCCACCGCGACTATATCTGGAAATTGCAAAATTGTTTCTACCGCACCCTCAAGATTACCAGCTTCAGCTAACAGCAGACCTAGCACTGTCTGTTCGGCAAAAACCTCAGTCACTCTCAGCGCTTTCTCTAATAAGTTATCACTGATTGCATGAGAGGATGATTTAGTAATGACAAATGTAGATAATACTGAGGTGATAATAATCGCGAGTGTAATCGCCAAGATCAGCTGACCCCTGAAGTTTCGAACCGTAATTATTTGCTTTAACTTAACTAAAAACTTCATGCTGATTCGCTCAGTTCGTCAGCGGAAAAACTACATCAATCTTTCTCAGATCTGATTTATTGAGATCCAGACCTAAGTGCGCAGCTGTTCTTGAATTTATTGCCATAAGCAAGTCAGTTGTAGGCATGGGATCCTTGTGAACTCTTGCTGGCAACTGATAATAATTATCTATGATTTGGGCAAGCTGCTTGCCATGCGCTCTGTTATCAGGGTACATACAAAATAAGACACCTTTCTTGACATGGCCTAAGGAAGAGGAAAACACCATAATAGATCTTTGCCATGAACGTTCCAATATGAATGGCAATACAACTTTAGAATCGACAATGGTTCTGTCCTGCAATAACCAGATAGCGAGTGATTGTGGTTTTTCATCGGCTAATAGCTGATCATAAATTTTTGCTGACTGTTTGACATTGCTTGCTTTATAGGTCAGCAAATCAATACCATATGACAAGGCCTTTTTTTGAGCTAGATTTATCAACCACTGGTATCTGTCGGGATTATAAACAACAGCCACTCTTGAGATGTTGTCGTTGAGCGTACTGAGTTGATCAAATAGTTCAGCGGGCTCCGGGCTCAATGCCACTTTAAGACTATCTTGATCATCTGGAGTAGCCGTCATCATCGCACCACTCACCACGGGTAATTCGGTTGTTATTTTACTCACTGACTTATGTGCTGCTGGGCCGAGAGCAATAATAGCACTGATACCCATGTTAGCTATCCAGCCATCAACAGTGGATGACTTAACTTCCTTATTAATAATTAAGCTGATTGATTGCTGATTGAGGTTTTCTACAATGCCATCGTATATGTCATCAAATATTACCTTATACGGCGCCCTGACCTCTGGCATGATGATTGCGACCTTGCCCTGACTGTGTGCTGGTGAAGCGAGAGCAAGCAATAATGCGCTCACACATAGACTCAGAATGCCAAGCTGCAGAAAGTGATGTTTCATATTCTGACTATAATCATACGTTTCATTAATATTAACAAATATATATTAATTGCTCTTTAGGAAATATTACTTTGAATTAAAATTTATTTCGGTAAATACGTAGCGGCCAGCCAGCGGCAGATCATTAGAAATATTAAAGCTTGCATCTGTTGGCTCCTCTGCCCTCACATCGAATAGGTTCTTTACACCCAACTTGAGTTCCCATTGATCACTATATGATTGACTCGCTAAGGTCAGGTCTATCAACATATAGTCATCCAGCTCATCACGATTGTCTGCCGGTGGGCGGTCGCGATCGATAATAAAATTGACTGCGGGACGTAATGTCCATTGCGGATGAAGTTGCCAGTCGATACTGGCATGTATCTGGTGATGAGGTGCATTACCGGCATCCTCGCCAGTGGCTTGATCCTCAGAATCCTGGAAAGCATAATTAGCGTGCAGCACAAGGGCGTTAGTCAATTGCCAGTCCAATTCCAACTCTGCACCATAACCTGTTTGTTTGCCCTGATTATGGGCTTGTAAACTGCCGGAACCATCTGAGATGAAGTCAATGATGTTCTTCCACTCATAATGAAAGATATTTAAACCCAGTCTCATATCATTGAACTTCCGACTATCTAAAGCCATCTCAAAAGTCTGCATTTGTTCTGGTTTTAATTCATCATTACCCAAGGCGACCGGATTATTCTGGTTCCTGAACTCGGCGAAGGAAGGCGCACGGAATGCCTGCCCGTAGAGAAATTTGATGGTAGTGTCATGGGTAGCTGACCAGACTAATGCCGCACGTGGATTCCAGGTATCACCAAAATCATTGTAATCGTCATAGCGTATACCTGCGGTCAAGGTCCAGTCACGGGCAAACTTCCAAATATCTTGCACAAAAATAAATTGATTCTTACGTTCGTCTTCAGGTAGAAATACACTCGCGGTGTCGGAAATATCAACTAACTGACCACTGAAATTATTACTTTCTTTCACTTTATATATTTCACTGTGGTTATAGCCACCTCCAATACGCACCGTATGCTTATCGATGCCGCTATATAATGCTGTTAGACTCATACGCCAATGGCGTTCCCATACCTCGGGATTACCAATCACCCCATCAGGGAAAACCTGATCCATAAATACAGCACCCGGTGGCAGCACAAATACATCTTCACCCACCTCTGCCGAGGTATTCAAAAAACTGAGTTGTGCTTGCATGTCCCAGTCAGTAGCAAATTCTGGATTATGATAAGTAAGGTCGGCATTCCAGCGATCAGATTCATATTCACCATGTGTATCTAGAGCACTACCGACGCCAAAACCAATTTCAGCATTACGCCGACGCTGCAAGCCTGCTCTGAATTGCCAGTATTGCTTTTCAATGTCTAGCCTGACATCTAAGTTATCGCGTCCATTTGTAGTCGCAGCTGGTGCCAGTGAAGCAGACGTCGACAGCGCTTGATCAGACAAGGTTTGCACATCTGAAACTATTTTTTCACGATGCCCACTAGAGGATTTTGCTTCCAGCATAAAGGCAAAATCTACGCCTTTGAATTTCGATCCATGCAGGAACCAAGCTTCCTGAGTATTGAAGGATCCGATGCGTGCACCTGCTTCGGTACCATTAATCTCTTGTGCACTTTTAGTCACGACATTAATCACACCGGCAAATGCGTCAGCACCATACAGAGCAGAGCCGGGCCCGCGTATGACTTCAATTCTGGATATGCTCTCGACCGGGAACCCACCCCACACTTGACTGCGATCACCAACAAACAAATTGTTTATCGAAATCCCATTAACAAGCATTAATACCTGCGGGTTGGTTGCGGTGTAAACACCACGAAACGTATAAATCGGGTTATAACCTAGGGTAGATCGAGCAACATGCAGCCCTGGTACCGTCTCCAAGACCTCATCGAGATCATGCGCCCCCATGGCCGCAATCTCCCGTGCAGTAATAACACTGGCAACCGCGGGTGCTTGTGAGATAGGTTGTTCAGTGCCCGTTGCAATACTGATCGTAACCTCATCACCGTAAAGATCCAGTAAATCTTCCTCAAATTCGTTTTGTTCAAGCTCATCTGCATTCACGAGCGAGACCGACAATATTAGCCCTAACAAAACAATATGCAGATTAGATTTCATGTTCCCTCCAGTTGTATATCTTATTTCAGCCAAACCCTCTCTCCAGCGCCATTGTAGTTAATACGCGTGCAACGTAATGGGAATAAAGCACCTGCAGGTTTTTGCTTGGCATCGATAAAGCATGCAACAATACCTGCGTTGTAACCATTCACTAACCAGAGATAATATTCTTCAGCACTCAGTCCAAAATCTGCAGTGACAGCAGCCATCAAACCATTAATGTTCATTTGATAATGCCATCTGCCAGTCATCAGTATCTGCTCTACTTGGCAAGCTAATTGCGCATGGGCACCGTGCGCTATATCGAATTCCCGCAGAACCCTTTCAGCGTGGATAATACGTTCATCTCTTTTCAATACAGGACGCCCATAGCCAGACACCGCACGATTCTTCTTTAACTCAGCTCTGACAATCTGCTCCAGATCCTCTCCCGCTTGCACACTGAGTAAAGCTGAGTGAATAAACTGACTGGCAGATAAATTAGACTGGCCACCAAAAATTTTAGCTTCTGTGGCCGCCATGCCGGCACTCGTAGCGAGTGTTGCAGTGCTGCCAACCGTGCCTGCTAGAGCGGCCACACGGTTATTCCAGATACGTGGGTCAGGATAATTGATACATATCGCTAGCAGTCTCTCTAAACACTCAACCCGCTTAGTATCAAATTTGCGTCCAGTAATCATGAATAATAGGAACTGCTGCCAGCTGTATTTATCGAGCTCTGTAAACAAATCTTTTCCACGTACGACAACACGTTCCTGACCTAAAACCGCACCGCCCATCGCTGTTTGCCAATGATCTTCAACGCTCAGCAGTGGTGATTTTTTTTTGCTCATGCTTGTGTATCTGGATCGTTGATCACTGTGACCGCATCTGCAAAAAAAGGATATTTCTTCCAACCAGATTCACGTTGCTCCAGAGCATGTACTGCCGCACCCGGCAAACGCAACAACAAATACAACATTTCTGCTTGCTCCGGCGACATAGCCAGATCCTTAAATGCAGCGGCGATAACCCCGGACATGGCCAGCGGCAGACCTGTCAACGCCTCAAGTTGATGCTGATGTTCTGCTAACCAAATCAAATTGCTACCCTGAGTGTATTTTGTCAGCTCCGCCATCACTTGTTTGACCGGTAGTGCGCATGCCACACCATTAGGATCAAATCCTGGAAAATGTTCCATTTCTCCCCACACATCAGACCTCGTCAGGGTGGATGGCTGTTGGATATATTGTGCCCACTTAGTGAGATCCAGCTGACAGTCCTGCCAGCACTCGAGCATATTATAAATCTCACGTGCGCCATCTAATTTGCCAGCACCTACGGCAAGGGCAGCCATCAGACTGGAAGCTGAGGTTGAACCACCCACAGCAGCTGACATGGCTGCTCTCACAGAGTGATGACGGATACCAGGATTGGCTATGGCGATGGCAATTTTTTCTAGCAGTAAAGCTTGCCAATTTTGGGGCTGTTGTAATTTAAATAATAGATAGAGATATTCAGACCAACTGGCATTGGGCAGAATATCAGCATATACATCATACCCTGCACACAAACAGCGTTTGGCGGCAAAAGGATTATCATCTTCAGATTGCTCGTGCCATATTTTGGTGTGTACTTGCTCTTGTTTGGATTGCGCCACAGCCTGCCCCATGTATCGTTAAATTTACAAAAATTAAGATAAAAAGACCGTTGACAGTTTAGCAAATTATCGCCGCTGAAAATCTGCCATATCGTCTAAATACTACAGATCATCTAATAAATGTGTGGTATCTGCCTAGCTCTCCAGAGCGCCAAGGGCCTGAATACGATTTTGGATGGGTGGCACCTCCTCACGATCAATCATGACATCGAGAATAATGGGTCCTGGCTGAGCCACTATACTGGGCCAATCTAATTCTTCCAGCTCAGCGGAGGAAGTGATTTTATAGGCGTCGATAGACATACTCTCAGCCCATTTTACAAAGTCGATCTCAGGTAATGTATACCCTATCGGTTCGCCCGAGCCCAAACGCTGACCATGTTTGACCATGCCGTATTCTGAGTCATTGAGAATCACGAATACGATATTGAGCTGCTCTTGCAAGGCCACGGTAATGTCACCACCCGACATCAGTACCGAACCATCTCCAGTGATACACACTGTTGGTGTATTGGGGCGTGCCAACGCCGTCCCTATTGCCGAACCAATCGCCCAGCCCATGGAGCCGAATTCGAGACATGTCCAGAAGATTCCACCATGACTGTCGCGGCGGCCCTGGCGACGCTGTGTCGAATCACTCCTGCCCTCTGAGGATCGACTACGGCGATTACCTAGGCGTCTGTCATGCGGGTGCAAATAGTGGATAGACCAGGCCATACTATTGCCCGAATCGCATAAATAACGTGTCTGCGGAGGGAGCATTTTAGGCAGTAAATGCATCAGGCGCTGCGGCTTAATTGGGATGCTGTCAGCATGGATTTTATCTGCTTCTTGTTGCTCGAAGTTGACTTGGGCGTCATCCTGCAAATTAGTCAGGGCGTGATGATCTTGGGTATCATTGGTTTCGGCACATACTTGTTGCTGCTGATGCAGCAGCTTGTGCACTTCAACAAAGATTTCAGGAAGGTTACCCAATACATGCAATTGTGCCAGAGGTGAACGGATCAAATTAGTTTCGTTCTCGTCGACATGCACCATGCGATGGTTAATCACATTCAAGACTGACCATGCATTGGTCGCTGTTTCTTGCAGGGTCGTGCCGATAGCAACTACCAGATCCACTTCTGTGTCACTGATTAAGTCAATTGCACTTTGATGACCGCAAAAACCAATCACTCCTCTGAACTTGGGATGATAGGGACTAATTAATCCTTTGCCGTGTGGCGTGGTAATAATCGCAGCATCTAACTTTAATGCCAGCGCCAGCACATCATCAATACAATTGACTGCCCCCTCGCCGACCAGCAATACCGGCTTGCGACTGGCGAGTAATTTTTCTGTTAATTCAGCTACTTTATGGTAATCCACCACCCGAGCAGTTTGAGTCTGACTATGCAAATCAAACGTGGGCTGCGCATGCATCGGGGTACGCATCACATCTACTGGTATACTCAGATGGGAGGGCCCGCAGGGCGATTTAACTGCAGCAGAGACTGCGGCCATAAGCTTTTGTTCGAATTGATCTACATGCGAGACTAAACTGCTATAGTGAGTGCAGTGCGAGAACATCGCTACGGTATTTATCCCTGTATCTGCAGATTCCTGTGTCGCCCCACGACCAAAATGGGTAATACCTGTTTGGGCAGAAATGACTAACATTGCAGAGTGGTTGTCATAGGCGGATGCAACACCGGTAATCAGGTTCGTGGTTCCCGGCCCAACTGTGCCACAACAGACGCCTAGCTTACCGCTATTTCTGGCGTAACCATCAGCCATGAATGCGGCCCCAGTCTCATGCCGTGCAACTACCGCGCGCGGCCCCCCACGCCTCTCACTTCTGGCGAGCGCGTTATAAAAAGGCTCAATCGGTCCACCTGGCACACCAAACACATAGTCCACCCCCAGCTGTTCCAAGTAGGCAACCAACAGATCACCCAACTCGCTCACATGACGCGCTGGGTTAGGCATAGATTGAGGTGAGATTTTTTCGGCCAACCAAGAGCCAGCAGAGGCACCTAGAGTCAGCGTCACACTTCAGTAATTGGATGCCAATATCCTCGCTCATGGGCTCTGTGACGGTTCTTGTTGTGGCGCAGTTGACGACTCTATAGGTGTCTTTTGTTGAGCTGGGCTGGGCGGTTGTGCGCGCATGATGGCAATAACCTCATCGGTAATATCAGCTACTGGGTCAAACCACAAAGCATCAAAACTCGCCACCATAACGATTTGCGCTTGTCTGTCAGATGCTATTTGTTGTGCAATATCCGCGACTTCTTGTCTGAATTCCATTATCAGTTCCGAGCGGAACACATTTGCTTGTTGTACCGCGAGCTGTTTTGAATTTTGTAATTGTTGCTGAGCTTGTAGCAGGAGTGTATCGAACTGCTGTCGTTCATCCTCAGATGGCTTATCTCCAATCTTTTCTTTTTCATCGCTTACTGCAGTTTCCAGTTGCGATGCAACCAATTTGAGTTGCTCGCTGAGGCGGACATTGGCAAATTCCAACTCTTTCTGCATCAATTCCTGACGACCTGATGCTTTTGCTACTGCGTCCAAGTCAACGATAAGCGCCGCAGGGGTTGATGCCGTAAATGGATTACAACCGGTCAAAATCAAAAGCGCTAGAATAATACTCAGTGTAACTTTCACAAAGTCCCCTATATTGTTGAGATAATACAAAGCTGTGGTTTAGCTTCACGCATTCTATGTCATTTGGCTATAATAACCTATCTAATCTGCAGGATGACCCCAGCCACTGAGGGGCTTAACTGCATCGACACCCATGTTTCATGAATATTACACTTGCGCGACTCAACAACCTTAAATCACACCCTGCAATATATAGAGCTCATGAGACCAGCAAGCCAACCATTGAAATTTCTAGCCTTTGCATTGATTGTGATTAGCGTGTTGGTGATAGAAGTGAAAGTACCGTATCTGAGCGAGCTAGAGCGTGTCCAGAGACAAGGCCAGATCACGATACTCACGCGTAACACACCTACTACTTACTATCTCGGCGCCAATGGGGCGACCGGTTTCGAGTATGACCTAATAACTGCTTTTAGCGAATATATTGGTGTGCAGGCTAATATCATTGTGAATGATGATTTTTCAGAAATACTGGCTACCATTAAAGCTAAAGATGCACACATCGCAGCGGCTGGTATCACCATCACACCCTGGCGCCAGCAACATGTCACCTTTTCGGATAGCTACCATGATGTCACTGAGTTATTAGTATACAAAGCAGGCAATAAAAAACCGCGCTCAGTTGAGGATCTGAACGGCATGATCGTTGATGTTATTGATGGCAGCAGCCATCAGGAGTCGATCAGAGCACTCGCTAAGAAGCATGCTCATGTTGAATGGCGCAGTCATGAGAATATTGATATCAACTATATGTTTGAGGGCGTGAGCAAGGGCGACTTTAAAGTCACTATCGCAGATTCAATCGACTTCCAGATGAATCGACGCTTCTATCCCGGTTTAAAGAGTGCCATGCACATCAGCTCGGACAAGAAACTCGCATGGGCCCTACCTAAGACAAAAGACACCAGTCTACTGGATGCAGTCAACGAGTTTATGCGCGCAGCTAAACAGAATGGTTTGCTAGAACGCTTGGAGGAAAAACATTATCAGCATTTACCTGCACTCAGTTTCGCTGATGCATATACTTTTAGGAAACATATCAAAACACGCTTACATCCACTGATTCCATTATTTAAAAAAGTAGCGCGAGATAAAAATCTTGACTGGCGATTTCTAGCTGCCATGAGTTACCAGGAGTCGCATTGGGATCCAAATGCCACCTCACCCACTGGGGTACGTGGTTTAATGATGTTGACCCAAGCAACTGCCCGCCAGCTCGGCGTCAGCAATCGAATTGACCCCTATCAAAGCTTAGATGGCGGCTCGACTTACTTTCTTAATATGCGCAAAAGAATCCCCAATAGAATCCTTGAGCCGGATAAAACCTGGCTGGCACTGGCTGCGTATAATG
This sequence comes from Proteobacteria bacterium UBA1858, assembly GCA_002338385.1. GTDB lineage: Bacteria > Pseudomonadota > Gammaproteobacteria > UBA4575 > UBA4575 > UBA1858. The sequence goes on along the minus strand of DDIE01000067.1, from coordinate 11,526 downwards.
TTGGTCTAGGACACTTAGAAGATGCGCGAGTGATCACTCAAAAACAAGGGGCAGATCCCGACCGCTGGGCTGATATTCGTGAATATTTACCCCTATTAACACAAAAGAAATACTATCACTTTACCCGCTATGGCTACGCTCGAGGGCACGAACCTGTCCATTATGTAAGAAATATTCGTAACTATTATGATCTACTTATTTGGGAGTTTAGTGGTGATACTGAGTCGCCCGACTCGTCAGCACAAGAGTTTGAACAGAGTCATTAACGCTTGGCTTTAAAAAATGCCTGTAACAGGGCAGCACATTGCTCCTGCAGCACGCCGCCTGTGACATCGATCTTGTGCAACTGACGCTCGTCCATAAGCCAATCAAAACAACCACCCGCAACCCCCGTTCTCCGATCATATGCGCCAAACACAAGTCGCTTGATGCGCGCATGTAACAATGCGCCCGCACACATCATGCAGGGCTCTAATGTAACGTATAGTGTAGTGTCGATCAGTCGATAGTTTTTTAGCAGCTTAGCCGCCTCACGCAACACCACTATTTCGGCATGAGCAGTAGGGTCATGGCGCTGGATGGAGCTGTTACCAGATTGGGCAATGCGTTTGTTATGCTTTACTAGGATTGCACCTACTGGCACCTCACCGCGGGCCTGCGCATGTCTGGCAACGAGTAATGCCTGCTTAAGCCAATACTCATCCTGCTGAGCCTGCTCACAAGCAGTTAGCTGCATTGCTCTAATTTGAACTTATCACGGTAAGACTGGTGCCAGATAGTATCAATAAACTCTTTGCCAAAAGTCTTTTCAGCAAAATCATATTGCACCTGATAGTGCGCTCTTAGCCCGCTGACATCACGCTCACTGAATGAGTGGGGGCTGGCAGAGACATTCACTCTGTCATCAAAATTTGGTTGCAAATATTTTATCTTAAGCTGGCGACACAGGCGCTGTATCTCGCTTACCTGAAAAATTGTTTCATAAAAACTGACGAATTTATCTTCACCAAAAACAGACGAGAGATTTGCATAGGTATGGTGATAATTAGATCGTCGCTGCTCATGCTTTGTCCCACACCTGCGGTACATTTGCTCCAGCTCTTGCTTACGATCAAGCACAATATCGGAATTTCGATTGGACATCCTGACCATAGACCAGAGTCTATCAACCGGCTCACGCATTAAAAATATTGGCACCACACGAATACCTCGATGACTAAACTGTGACTTAATCTCAGCTAAAGTCGCAGCACTCAATGCTGAATATGAAGGAGAAAAATCACCCGTGATAGTGGCATTACTTTTTTTCAAGAGTTGCGCAAAATAATCATAATATTCAGCTGGATCATCTAGAAAACTTAGATACCGCTGATTATTTTCCTGCTTTTGAGCACTGTGTTTATTTGTCTGAATGGCCGCTAAATCTGCAATAGCTCGCTTGTAGAAGTAGTCAAAATTGTCAAGCGTAAGTGTATCAAAGACGTGATATTCCTTCGTGTAGCCCATGCGCGAATCTTTTCTGTCTAAGAAATAGTTGTATAACCACGTGGTCCCCGCTTTTTGGGCGCCAACCCCTAATAAGAATGTTTTTTGTGGGTTTGAATACCTCTGCTTGAGCTGATCAAAGTTCGACATGGCCGACTACTCCCACTCAATAGTAGCCGGAGGTTTGCCTGAAATATCATAAGCGACACGAGATATGCCATCGATTTCATTGATAATTCTGCGTGACACCAGGTCTAGGAATTCATACGGCAAATGCGCCCAACGTGCCGTCATAAAATCTATCGTTTCTACCGCTCGCAAAGCAATTACATATTGATATTTACGGCCGTCACCCATCACACCGACTGACTTGACTGGCAAAAAAACAGCAAACGCCTGAGAGACACGGTCGTAGAGATCATGCCGGTGTAACTCTTGCATAAAGATGTCATCTGCAGCTCTCAATATATCGCAGTATTCTTTTCTGATTTCACCCAGTATGCGTACCGCTAGACCCGGTCCTGGGAAGGGGTGTCGATGGATCATTTCTCTGGGCAGTTCTAGTGCATCTCCGAGACGTCGAACCTCATCTTTGAATAGCTCACGTAACGGTTCCAGCAGAGATAACTTCATGTCATCAGGCAGTCCACCAACATTATGATGTGACTTGATTAAATCTGCTTTCCCCGTGGTGGCTGCCGCAGACTCGATAACGTCCGGATAGATGGTACCCTGTGCCAGCCATGTTGCATCTTTAATTTTTGCTGCTTCTTCTTCAAATATTGCGACGAATAAATTACCAATTGTTTTTCTTTTTTCTTCGGGGTCATGCAAGCCCTGCAAAGCGGATAGAAAACGCTGCTCAGCATTTACGCGGATGACTTTTACCCCCATGTGTTGGCTGAAAGTTTGCATAACCTGGTCGCCCTCATGTAAACGCAACAATCCTGTATCAACAAAAATACAGGTTAATTGATCGCCAATCGCTTTGTGTAATAAGGCCGCAACTACAGATGAATCAACCCCTCCTGAAAGACCCAGAATGACATGCTCATCTTGCAGCTGAGTTTGCACTTGCTTGATTTGATCTTCAATAATGTTACCCGCCGTCCAATCACCCGTGCAGCTGCATACATCGAATAGAAAAGCGCTAAGTATTTCTCGACCCTTGCTGGTGTGGGTGACCTCTGGATGAAACTGCAAGCCATAGATTTTTTTAGCTTGATGTGCAACCACCGCAAATTCGGCACTGGGCGTACTGGCAATACACTCAAAACCCGCTGGTATTGCTGTGACTTTGTCACCATGTGACATCCACACATCCAATAATGATTGACCATGCGCATTGCGACCATCACATAGACCGGCAAACAAGACGCACTCTTGGTTTAAGGTGATCTGAGCAAATCCGAATTCCCGTTGTGCCGACGGCCTGACTTGACCACCTAGCTGACTGACCAAAGCTTGCATGCCATAGCATATTCCAAGTATCGGACAGGCAGCTTTGAGCACGTATTCGGGAACGGTCGGGGTATGTTGGTCGGTTGTTGAATCTGGCCCCCCCGACAAGATGATACCTTGAGCCGCTGGCAAAAAAGCCTCTGCCTGCTCTGAGTCCCAGGGGAAAATTTCACAATAGACCCCTATTTCTCGAACCCGTCGAGCAATCAGCTGGGTATATTGCGAGCCATAATCAAGTATTAAAATTTTGTGGGCATGTATATTGGCAGCAGTCATGACATCCGCAGTAGTTGTGCAAGACACCCGGTCTTGCAGTTAATCAACGTGGTAGTTAGGGGCTTCTTTGGTGATGGCAACATCGTGGACGTGACTTTCACGCATACCTGCTGATGAAATCTTCACAAATTCTGTTTTTGTATGCATCTCGGCAATTGTTGCGCAACCAACATAGCCCATGCTGGAGCGGAGCCCCCCCAGCATTTGATGCAGAATAGAAGTAATAGAGCCCTTGTACGGCACTCTTCCCTCGATGCCTTCAGGTACTAATTTATTCTGTTCACTGTTGCTCTCTTGGAAGTAACGATCACTTGAGCCTTCCTGCATAGCACCGATTGAACCCATCCCACGGTAAGTTTTGTATGATCGACCTTGATACAACTCGACCTCTCCGGGTGACTCTTTAGTACCTGCAAACATACTTCCTATCATCACCGTATCGGCACCTGCGGCAATACCTTTAGCAATATCTCCTGAATAACGGATGCCACCATCTGCGATGACCGGAATATCTTTTTTGTGCGCAGCTTGGACGACATTATCGATAGCAGTGATTTGCGGCACACCCACACCAGCAACAATGCGAGTAGTGCAAATAGACCCAGGGCCTATTCCGATCTTGACGGCATCTGCACCATGTTCAATTAAGGCTAAGGCAGCGTCTGCTGTGGCAATGTTACCACCGATCACCTGCACATCAGGATAGCTGTGCTTGACCCACTTGACCGTCTCCAGAACAGATTGAGAATGTCCGTGTGCAGTATCAACCACAATCACATCAACACCGGCATGTATAAGTGCGTCCACGCGTTCTTGGGTACCATTGCCAACACCCACGGCAGCGCCCACTAGCAACTGGCCCTGATCACTTTTGCATGCATTGGGGTGCTCGGATGATTTTTGAATATCTTTAACTGTAATCATGCCGCGTAATTGGAAAGCATCATTGACGACTAAGACTTTCTCGATGCGATATTGATGCAATAGCGACTGCACTTTATCTAAGCTCGCACCCTCTTCCACTGTCACTAGGCGCTCTTTTGGTGTCATGATGGTTTTTACTGGAGCATCCAAATGAGTTTCAAAGCGCAGATCACGACTGGTCACAATACCCAACAGTTGCTCTTTATCAACCACGGGTACACCAGAGATGTTATTCGCCCGAGTAATTTCGAGCACATCTGAAATACTGATATCTGGAGCAACTGTGATTGGATCTGTGATCACGCCGGTTTCATATTTTTTGACCCGTCGTACTTCATTGGCTTGTTGTTCTGCAGACATGTTCTTGTGGATGATACCCATGCCACCCTCTTGCGCCATGGCAATGGCCAGTCGGCCCTCGGTCACGGTGTCCATCGCGGCGGATAATAACGGTACGTTAAGCGTTATTTGACGTGTCAGACGGCTACTGATGTCCACATCGCGTGGCAGCACATTAGAGTGAGCTGGTACTAACAGTACATCATCAAAAGTGAGTGCTTCTTGGATTATGCGCATTTCGTGATCCGGTTTCCGAGATGGCGATTCATTATAGAGACAGAGCAGTATAGGGTAAACTGCTATTATGCAATATATGAATCAAACATCAGCTGATGAGCCACGCCTGATCCAGACTGTGTCCGCAATTAATCTGCAAATCAAAGATCTAATTGCAGAACGGTTATCATGTGTGTGGGTTGAAGGTGAAATCTCCAACTTAGCCCAACCAGCATCCGGTCACATTTATTTTTCACTCAAAGACAGTCAAGCTCAGTTGCGCTGTGTCATGTTCCGCGCCAGCCGCCGACAGCTGCCGTTTAAGCCAGAGAATGGCCTGCAAGTTGTTGTGCGCGCCAAAGCCAGCCTGTACGAGCCGCGCGGTGATCTCCAACTGATCGTCGAACATATGGAAGAGGCTGGCTTTGGTGCGCTCCAGCGACAATATGAGGCACTCAAGAAGAAACTCCATAGTGAGGGCCTGTTTGCCAACGCATTAAAACAGCCATTGCCATTCTGTCCACAGGACATTGCCATCATCACATCGGCCATCGGCGCGGCCCTGCAGGACTTCCTCAAGGTCGCCCAACGACGCTACCCAAATTGCAGTAAGAGTATCTATGCAGTCCCTGTGCAAGGCGATTCGGCAGCGCCGGCGGTGACCCAGGCGCTGGCATGCATCAATCGCCATGCAAGCGCTGATGTCATAGCCATCATTCGTGGCGGTGGATCAATCGAGGATTTATGGGCTTTTAATGATGAACGTCTAGCCCTTGCGATTGCGGCTTCGAACATTCCGGTAGTAACAGGTATCGGTCATGAAATAGACTTTACTATCGCGGATTTCGTTGCTGATAGGCGTGCGCCTACCCCATCGGTGGCAGCAGAATTGATATGTCCAGAACAGGCTGCCCTGCAGCTACAGTTTGAACACAGTGCGACTAAACTGACTCAGTTATTAGTTCATCAACACAGCACTAAGGTGCAAACATTGGACTGGCTCGGGCGACGCTTAAATCAGCTTGATCCAGCCAAACTTATAACCCGTCAGAAACAATATCTAGAGCAAATTATTGACCGCCTAGAACGCACTATCGATGACAGCTGCAAACAATCGAAAATCTCTCTTGACGCACTCGCGCATCGGCTCAGTAGAGAAAATCCCCAACACACGCTAACCCAGTCACGTAGCCAACTCACAGAGATTGTTAAATCACTGCATACCCTGACCCACCAGCACCTGCAAAAACGTCACTATCGTCTACAGCTGTCTGCCAATAGTATGCATGTCGTCAGCCCGCTCAACACACTTAAGCGTGGCTATTCGATAACGACCACTGATCAAACCCAGCCGCTGGCTAATATTGACCGGATTGAGGTAGGTCAGCGTGTAATCACCCATTTCGCCCAAGGTCAAATAATAAGCCGTGTTGAATCAACAAGTTCAGACAATTTGATATCCGATATAACTGACCAGACACAAAAAGACGCATGAGTTTGCTTGCAACCTAGCAACTTATCTGATAATTAAGCGTGCTAATTTTAATTAAGGCTAATCAGATGGCAGTAAAAAAAGCAGCAGCAAAGAAAAAATCGACCGCAGTTAAGAAAACTGTGGCTAAAAAAGCACCAGCAAAAAAAGCGCCGCCTAAGAAGAAAGTTGCCGCTAGCAAAAAGAGCGTGCCAGCAACGAAAAAAGCACGTCCAGCCAGCACCAAGAAAACCCCACCTACTGCCCGCAAAAAAGCACCAGTAAAGAAGACCCCAGTAAAGAAAAAAGCCGCTACCAAAAAGGCCACCCCGGCCAAGACTTCGGTCACTGCTAAGAGAGTGGCAAGCAAGAAAAAAGTTACGCCTAAAAAAGCGACCACTGCTAGTAAAAAGTCGGTAGCCAAAAAGAAAGCTGTCAACACGACTAAGCGAAGCGCTAAAAAAGCTGCCCCAACCAAAAGCACCGCCGTTAAGAAGAAAACGCTCTCGCCTAAGAAAAGCAAAGCAAAACTCAAAACGGGCTTGATCCCTGATGAGCCGATGATAAAGACCTCACTACCGGTTGAGGGCATTGATCCCTATGTACCAAAAGCCAAAGAACTCTATATGAGTGACGGCCAACATGCTCATTTTCGCTTGATATTAATTGAGTGGAAGAAGCAGCTCATGCAAGAAGTCGATCGCACCGTTGATCATATGAAGACCGATGCGGCAAATTATGCTGATCCTGCTGACCGTGCCACCCAAGAGGAAGAATTCAGTCTGGAATTACGCACCCGCGATAGGGAACGTAAATTGATCAAGAAGATTGATGAATCACTCACCACGATTGACTCAGGTGATTATGGTTATTGTGAGTCTTGTGGCATTGAGATCGGTATTCGCCGTCTGGAGGCACGTCCAACTGCGACGTTGTGCATCGATTGTAAAACCCTGCAAGAGATCAAAGAAAAACAGATCTATAAGTAGTATCGACTAGGTCATAATTGTAGGCCTGATGTGCAAACTCCTATTTATCACGGCCGCTTTGCTCCATCACCGACTGGTCCTCTCCATTACGGATCATTATTGACTGCGGTCGCGAGCTATCTACAGGCACGCTCAAATCACGGCCAATGGACGATCAGGATAGAGAACATAGATCCATCACGTGAACCTAAAGGTTGTATACAGGACATCCTAGATACACTCAGCAATTATGGTTTCGTTTGGCAGGGTAGACCTTATCGTCAGATTGAACGTATTCACCATCATCTACGCGTTGCTGACAATTTACTCCAGTGGGGGCATGCTTTTCGCTGTCAATGCAGCCGAAAAACTCTTGCCGTGTGTACCGAAACAGGCGCCATGGGACCTATCTATCCCGGCAATTGCAGATATCTACGCTTGCCTGCCGATCAGGCTAATGTAATTCGTGTGCTGACCGATCATACCCAGCTATCCTTTACCGATCGCAACTATGGTGTGCGCAGCTATGATATGGCAAGCACAAGTGGGGATTTCGTCATCGTGCGTGCCGATAATCTACCCAGTTATATCCTTGCCGCTACAGTGGACGATATTCAGCAGGGCTATACAGAAATTGTCAGGGGCCATGATTTACTGGCTATCACTGCCAGGCAGTTGTATCTGACTGATGTGCTCGGCAAACCTAGATGTCACTTCTTACATGTACCCATCATCACTAACGATCAGGGCGAGAAGCTAAGCAAACAGACCCATGCACCCGCATTACCTAAATGGCATGCGCGTCATATGTTAGTCAATGTGCTTGAAGATTTGGGCCAATCACCACCAAAGAGATTGCGTTGGGGCAGTCTCGAGACACTCTGGTCGTGGGCCATGACTCACTGGGACGCCGCACGCATCCCCAACTGTCCGACCATCACCTATACAGACCGATGAGGTCTAGAACCGGATAATAAAAAAGCCGGCTAACC
>DDIE01000067.1:0-3095 GCA_002338385.1 Proteobacteria bacterium UBA1858 | reverse complement strand
AAAAAAGCCGGCTAAGCCGGCTTTTTTATTATCCGCCAACATCTGAAAGCTATTCGCTATCAGAATTCTTATTCCATTCCCATGGCTCATCTTTGGCCACATGGATGAAAATCCAGACATTTCCAACCAACGTTACAACCAGTACGATTGCTGCGCCTAACGCCCAAATTGGATTGCTATAGTTTTCACCGAAGCCTGCCAAATTAAATAATGAGATCATGGCTGTAGTCCAGAGCGCCATGATTGCTAGTGCCTGTGTAGTTAACATGTTACTTCCTCCTGTATTTTTATATGCGTGTTGTTATTTTCTTCCGCCTGGAATCGAGCTCGCATCTAAGAATTTATCATAATATATGCTTTCTTCTTGAATACCGCCAGATTTTAATAATTCGATAGCAGAATCGATCATCGCAGGCGGGCCACATAAGTAACCCTGTGCATTGGTAAGATTCATGCTCGAGTTATCCAGATATGCTTGTTTGAAATAATCTGTGACGTAACCCTTGGGCCCTGTCCAATCAGAATCTTGGTCAGCAGATAGAACAGGAATGTAGTCGAATTTAAAGTTTTTATTCCAGCTTGACTTAATTTGCTCCATTTCATCAGCACAATAGAGATCTTTAAGTGTGCGTGCACCGAACAAATAAATACAATCGCGTTCAACTTGATCATTAACACAGGCCTCTAACAAGGACTTGATAGCACTCATACCGCTGCCACCAGCCATGCATACCATCATAGAATCATCTGGGCGGTGATAGAATTGGCCAAAAGGTGCATTTAATTTAATGGCTGTGCCTGTTCTATCCTCAGCGAACAACCAGTCTGTGAAAGCACCGCCCGGAACATGGCGGATATAGAAGGTAAATTCGCCATCGTTTTCATTGCTGGGTGCCTTGGCAAATGAATATGAGCGCGGATCAGATACACCTTCAACTTCAATTTCAGCGTATTGACCAGCTAGCATTGCTCGAGTGAAGGCAGTGTCCGTGCTGACTACGAGCTCTTTGATGTCGTGCGTTAAATCTACTACCTGCGAGATTGTGCCATCGATAGAGAGCATTTCGGTGGCAATTTCTTCGCCGAGTTCAACCTCAATATCCAGATCACTCTTCAATGCTGTTTGGCAGGCGAGTACTGTGCCTGATTTAAGCTGATCACCATCCAGTACGTATGAGAAGTCAGTCAGGGCTTTGATCTTGCCAGACTTTACAATCGCTTTACAGCTGCCGCAACTGCCGACACGGCAATCATGCGGCCAAGCGACGCCATTGTCTAATGCCGCTTTGAGCAGATTGTCTCCAGCTTTAACTGTAAATTTTGCAGCGCCACCGTTGACGCTTACATCAAAATCCTTTTTCTTACCGCCACCAAATAATCCAAACATTTTCTCGACTCTGTCACCCTTAAAATTAGAACAAAAAAAAGCGCCCATATGCTACTCGGACGCTTGATGTGTTTAGAACAAAATTTATACGTTGATAGAGATACCCTGCAGCGTACCTGAACTTACATCTTCTGCGCTTGGTAGCACAGTGAATGGAATAATCTTCTCTTTGCTGGTGCTTGGGTGCGACTTAACTTTGTCATACCACTTGGCAACACCAGGGCGTGAGCTAATCAAATCACCTGCGCCTGCGATCTCCAATAAGTTACAGCATGCTGACCAGTGGATATCTGCTAATGAAAAATCACCGCATATGAAATCGCCTCGCTTGGGTGGATTAAGTACCTGTTTCTCCAAACCATCGAAAAGGCTGGCCAATTCGTCTTTGTTCATATTGTCACCCATATTTGCAGCGACACATTCGGTTGCAACAATAGCCCATTGGTACATGATTGCTCGGATAACACCGTTGCGTGGGACTAGAGAAGGGCCAAACCCTTTATCGTCAAGATAAGACATTACTGCTGTAGTGCCATAAACAATGAAATCGATATCATGTAATACCGGACCTACACCATATGGAGAAACCGCTCGAAAATCACTACTATCAACGTCTGTGATCAACTCACAGTCTACGTCAACGCCTTTTTCAGCCGCGGTCTGCAAACACTTGCCAGTGTTAGGGCAGCTAGGGTGCCCTCGCAGGATCATTTTTGTTCTTAATTGGTCTCCGATCATTTTTCCCCCTAATTCAATAACTCATAAATACTAATTTCGATGAGTGTGTCATTTATAGAATTAATAAGTACCTAAGTTAAGATTAGATTATTTTTTGTGTTAATAGTTAGTCTTCAATTGTAAGTGCGCCAGATGGACACTGAGAAACGGTGTTACGAATCTCCTCTTCGGGAGCACCAGTCTCGTCAATTACGAATTTGCCATCTTCGACTTTAAATACAGAAGGTGATCCTTGTACGCATTTGCCTGCATGACTGCATGTGTTTTGGTCCCAAGTAACTTTCATAGTCTTCTCCTCAAAATGTTACAGAAGAGCTGTAGTGCTCTTCTGTAAGGATAGTTTCGCGTTTATACGCCGACGATATCGCCTTTCATGGAATACAGAGCAACTAAAATCTGATCTCTCTCTGTCTGACCAATTTCGTTTTTGTCGAGTGCTTTGAGCACGTCGTCACATACTGCAACAAATTCTTCATCACTAATGTTCATACCAGTGTGAGCTGCTAACATATCACGGCCGGTGTACTCCAGTGGGCCACCAAAGCCAGCATGCATGAATTCTCGCACTAGGCGTTTAACAGTATCAGGATCACTGTCGATGTAGCGTTGTTTAACTTTTGGATTTGATGTGTGATTGATCCAGATGTCATCTACGATCTTGTCGACCATCTCTGCGCCGCCTAAACGGTCAAATAAACTTGCTTCACTCATTTTGTTAACTCCTCGTAACTTATTAAGTTTTTTAGTTTATCCCCCTCTGGTATAGAGGGGGATAATGTCTCTAGTCAAGGATTATGCGTAACCCGCGATGTCGTTCATCTCTCGCGCGATCTTAAGCTCACCTTCTGATGCCATTTCTTCATCCCACTTGTTCATTTGCTCATTCATGTACTTGTGCCATACCGGAGGTAATAACGCTAGTGCGAACAGGGTGAAGTAACCGCGCCCACAGTTTGGTGAGCCCACTTCG
>DDIE01000054.1:17006-18322 GCA_002338385.1 Proteobacteria bacterium UBA1858 | reverse complement strand
GCTCAACAAGCATGATGACTCATTTGCGTATCCTGTAATTTATATTTAATATAACTATATTTAACACCATACAAGTATATTTTCCAAACGGATGCCGCACTAATATCACAGGCTACTTAATCGTGCGCTTGAGTAGGAGTTTGATTAAGATCGGCCAAGCAAACAACCAAGGATACTTTCTGAGGCGTGGTGTCACAGTCAACTGTTCGCCTGTGTGACGATGGATTTTCCAAGCGATATAGTCAACACCATTGATGAAGGTGGTTGCTGCCTTGAGGAGACGCAGCACAGATAGCAGCTTACCCATCACTATTCTCACTTGCCACATGCCGCGCGCTAAGCGCTTGGACTGTGACTTTGAATGGATTGAGTTAAGCTCACTGATACGCGTGTAAAACGCTCTATGGGTGGCGAAAATTGTCTGCGCACGCAACTTGCCCTCGGCTCTTAATTCGGCAGCATAGGTATATTCAAAGCCGCGCACCCAAAACATTTGCGCTGTCGTTGAAGCATCTGTGAGTGGTGCTACTTTACTCATAAAGGTTGTCACTGCTGTTGCTTGTAGCGCAATGAGAAAATCCCTCGCTTGTGCTTCAGCAAGATATATATGCGCAATAGGCTGGCTAAAACGCGCCCAAAAATAGGAGTGCAAGGCGCGCTCAGACACCGCCCGCTCGAGCGCATGCTTGCTGATCACAGCATACTTAGCGATATATTGTTTATGCTCATAGTGAGCATTTAGACAATATACATTCGGCGGTAAACATTCAATTGCCAGCCGCTCCCAGAAATTTTCATATGCTGTCTCATAGTCATTCACAATCACATAAAAATCTAACATTGCATCGCTATACTCGCGACTACGTAGACATGAGCCATAAAAAACTATGGCATAGATAGATTGGCCATAGTGTCGCTTGAGCTGATCGACAAAGGCACGTAATACAGGATCATCCAGGGCCAGTAAATTCTCAGCAACATGCTCATGCAAAGCATTATTCATAATGATAAGAAGGTGACCATTCCAGCGGCAGCGATATGTACTCGGGTATTTTGATCTGCCTCACCAAATAATTCACCGTCCAAGGTAAAGCCACCATGGATATCCAGTTCAGCTGTTCGCACTGAGTAGCTTTGATAATGCTGTTGCTGACTGTGCGGTGCTTGTCCTCTTAAAATTCTTAGGAAATTCATAATTGGCCGGGGTGGATTGTATTTAATCAAGGTCAGAGCATAACTGTCAGCATGTTTGACGGGGGCCCAGAAAGGGTACACACCGGCCAGCAAGCGCATTAATGTAGTGGCTGTAATAATCC
>DDIE01000054.1:0-16710 GCA_002338385.1 Proteobacteria bacterium UBA1858 | reverse complement strand
AGCGCATTAATGTAGTGGCTGGAATAATATTATAACGACCCTGATCCTGATATTTGTTGTCTATTGTGATCTTGGCCTGCACCGCGGTGGCTAGACGCTTCACTGTTAACCAGTCGATAATGAATCGAAACATCGCCAGTGAAGCACCAAGCTCACCCCGCATGCCTCTGGTGTGCAGTCGCTGACGACAATATAAAATACCAGTATGAATCGCACCCGCACCGAAAAATAGTCCACACTGGCTCTTTTGGGTGGCTGGCAAGGTCATCTTGATGACAGCTCTGGCCGATTTCTTGAAAGATGTTTTTTGGCCATCTGCGTATGCAATCAGCCCTTCCAATGTGGCCTGCAAGGGCGCCTTGCAGCCGACATCGCCAAAAGCCATACTAGTTGTCCCCGCCTGCAATAACAGCAACTCGGGGGTATAATCCAAATGCGTATCCTGCTTGAGAAAACTGAGCACACACTGCAAAGTACCGTCACCACCATTGACGACAATGATCGCGACACCACGTTGCTTACATTGGTTTAAAGCTTGGACTATCTCTGCTTCATTGCTGGTAACAAGATGATCAATTGCTGTATATGCCGTTATTTGCTTCGCAAAAGACTCAAAACCACCACGCTTATTCTTACCGCTTAACGGATTACTAATGGCAACTACTCCAGCCAGTTTTTGTTCCATGGTGGCGTTAAGGTGCTCGACGCAGCAGAGGTGTTACAGTTCTGGTTGCGTTATAACCGGTAAATAATTTAACCGCTAGTTCTGGGTCGGGCGTTGTGATATCGACAGTTTCTAACCATGAGTGGATAGATCTATTAGCCAACACGACAATACAGCCCATAGCAAAACGCAAAGCGAGTAAGGCCGTCGAGAGTACTGCCAGGAGCACCACCCAGACAAAGCCTGCAGTGGGTGCCATCAGCAGTACCGCAGCAGTCATGATAATCATACTCGGATTTCTGCGTGCAGTGATTAAACGATGATAGGAATCTAAGCGGGTCCAGCAAAAAATACTGGCGTGTACGAACCACCATTGGAATAGGCCCTCGAAGACGCGTCCGAGTAGGTAGGCCGCAAGCATCACTATGCCCCACTCTGACAAGCTTGCACTATAGCCCAACAAGTCGATGCTACTGACACCGAGGCCTAATGCCCAACACCAATACCATATAGGCGGATGAATAATATCCAAAGCATGATCCATCACATGACCAAGCGAACTGGACTGTAATGTCACGCGCGCCAGTTTGCCATCTACAGTATCTAAAAAAGTCATCAGCCATGCGGCCAACAAACCCAGCGGATAGGCGCCGAGATAAAAAGCATAGCCGGCAATAACAGTCAGTAGCCAGCCAAACCCAGTGACACTATTAGGACTGATATTTAAATGTACACAGGATTTGACGACATAACGTGCCGGTGTTGGCCAGCACCACTTGGTGACCAGATCGGTAATGCCTTTATAGGATTTATCATATAGATATTGCTCCAGCACTGGCAAATTATCCGCCGTCAGTTTGACCACATAAGAAAGATCATACTTTCTGAGTTGCGCGTCATACCCGCCCGTTAATTGCTGTGCGGTATAGGCGTCAAAATCATGCTCGCCGGTCTGCTTTTGCAACAAAGCCAGCGCGCTGCTGTAATTATCAGCGCTCGTCCATATTGCTACTGCCCGTCCATCACACGAGCTGGTGAGTAGTGCCTGATCTTTTTGGGTGAGCTTACTAATGACATTAGCCTCAACCAAGTAATCCGCTCTGAGCAATAATATCCTGTCGTCAGCCTGGATCTGAGCAGCTTCATGTAAACGCTCAAGGCGCGTCATTTTATGTACGGTCTTGCTGATACGCTCTTGTTGAGATAAACCCCACAGCTGATGCTCACAAGAGTTGATTATAGTGTAGTACATTCGTTATATAATAAGCTTTTGATCAAGTGAGAACCAGATAACCGTGAGTCATCCTAATGCAGGGCATGCTAATGAGTCTTACCGTTTTGTGCAACTATCTGACTTGCATCTCTCGTCGATAGATCGACCGAATCCACTGCAACTCTGTAATAAGCGCATATTGGGCTATTTATCATGGCTCAAGCGGCGCAGATTTACCCATCAGGAATGGATTCTTGATCGAGCCATCTCTGCGCTGCATGACTTGGCAGTGGATTATCATTTGGTCACAGGTGATTTAACTCATATCGGGCTGAAGCAGGAATTTACCCAATGTCGCCGCTGGCTGAATAAACTCGGAACTGGCGCTGACACACTCGTCATTCCAGGTAATCATGATCTCTATGTTGATAGCACCTGGCAGGATAGTTTTGCTGCCTGGCAAGATTTAATGCTGGATGACGTAGGATTAGTCAGCCAACTCAAACAAAAAACTGCGGCCGGCAAACTAGACCAGATGTATCCACAAGTCAGGGTCCGCCAACAGGTTGTATTTATCGCGCTCTGCAGCGTTTTCCCCGCGCCCTGGTTGAGAGCCACGGGCAGAATCAATCAACAGCAATTGATGCGTCTGAAATTTGTTCTGAATGATCCCGCCCTCGCCGATCACTGTAAAGTATTATTAATCCATCATCCGATCACAATGACCCACACTCGCAAGCGTAAATCTCTGCTTAATCATGCCGACGTGTGTGCGCTACTCAAGCACTCGCCGGTGGACCTGGTAGTTCATGGCCACGGCCATACACGCACGCTGGAATATCTTGCGTGTGAGGATGGCAGGAACACGCCGATAGTCGGCATGGCATCATCCTCCAGCACCAGCGCACATGAACTTCAACGTGCAGAATTCAAATTATTCGATGTCAGGCGTGGACATCATAACTGGCACATTAGTATGCAAAGTTATCAGTTTGATAGCACGGCTGAGCAATTCAAACCTGCCGAGGTATGTGTGGTCAGTGAGCTCGTTTAAGCAGATAGACACAACTTATTAGTATCAGCACAGTAGCACTAGGTAGCAGTGCGACCACACTTGCAGCCCACAGCTGTGACACGCCAAAGTGAGTAATCACTTGCGTGTAGATATAAAAACCAACACCTGCAAGGATACCCAAAACAGTCCGCTGACTGGCAGACATCACCCGCTGTGATCCGAATACAAACAGCATACCTAGCAAAATCATCATTATCCCAGCCACAGGAATAAAACATTTTTGCCAAAACATTATTTCAAAATGATAAGACTGTGCGTCGCGTTCCTTTAAACCTTGTATATAGCGATATAGATCGGTCAGCGACAGACTTTGCGGCTCGCTCACAATAATACCGAGCTGGCTGGCATCAAGAAAAGATGTCCACAGCCATTGCTCGCGCTGCTCAGTTTTAAACCCTGCATCGGTGAGTGTTTTAAGTGATACATTAGTCAGTAGCCAAGCATCATCTTGCTGAATATCAACCTGCTCTGCCTGAATGTAGGTGTGCAGCTGATAATCCTCATTAAATTTAAAGATTTCTAGCTGGGCAGGGATACGGCCAAAACGAATTTCTTGGATATGCAGAAATTGCTTATCTTTTTGCGCCCAAAACCCATCGCTATTTACTGTATCACTTTGCTGACTTAGCGCCAGAGAACGCATCACTTTAGCCGCTTGGATAGTATGTGGGGTAACAAACTGAGCCAATATAAATACTAGCCCCATCAACAACACAGCCGCGCTCATTACCGACACAATAATGTGCCTAGGGGTGCCGCCCAAACTATTGATGGCCACTAACTCGTTATTATTGACCAACGCACCTAAGGCGATTACTGCACCTATCAGACTTATTACTGTGGCAAAATCCAGCACCAGCTGCGGCACATGTAATAACACGTACTGCAGTGCCAGTAATACGGTATAGCTGTTCGTGCCGACTTCATCTAACTCTTCGATCAGCAGGATAAGTGAAAAAAGTGCCACCAGAATCAAGCCGACCAGAAAAAAGCCGCGCAAGATAGATACGATAATATAGCGAGATAATGTGAACGGCATGATTAATATACTCGGCGCAACAGCAGGTAACTCAGCGCGCTTAATATCATGACCACCCACCAGAGGCCGGGCATGGTGCTCAATAGCCCTTGCTCAACCCATGTTTTGGTAATGATACCTAGCCCATGAAAAGCAAAAAATATACATACACCACCCACTAATTTTCCATAGCGTCCCTGGCGCGAGGAGGTTCGCGCCATAAGTATAGCGATCACCGCGAGTAACAGCGTTTTAACCGGCGCAGTTATACGCCATTGAAATTCAGCGATGTCGGCTGGTTTTTTAGCGGTGGACAAAAATGCTGTGGAAGCGGCTTTACGTTTATATTTATTCCGGCGTTTTTCCTCTAGTTCAGACACCAGAGTCATGTGCTTAAATTCGATATATGTATCGTTGCCGTCGTGTGGTAACACACTCGCTGAGCCCTGCTCAAATCGATACATGAGATCATCCGAGCCAGCATTAGTCATATGCTGTGCCTGTTGCGCTGCAATCACTTCAACCTTATCGCTAAATCGCTGATAGATGAAGATTTCACCTTTTAGATCTCCGTCCGGGGACACACGCTTAGTAAAATATACTGTGTCGGCATCTTCGTTAAGGTAGAAACTTCCGGCTTGCAGTTGATCAAAATCGATCGTCTGCCCCGCCTGATGTCTAGCTTCATACTTCAAACCATAGGCCCACGGCCTAGCCAGGGTAGCGACCAAGGTGCTGAGGAGAGTGACTAGCAATATCAGTGGCATTAACACTTTTATGATCGCTGCCAGACTCATCCCACTGGCCTGTAATGAGACTATCTCGTGATCCGCATATAACTTACCCAGACCCATTAATATAGTGATAAAGAGTGCGAGTGGTAAAAACAGCTCGAACGCGGCTATAGTCTTAGTCAGGATCAACAGCCACAACAATTGATCTGGAATCAACTGCGCATTCACGTCCGCCAACAAGGTCAAAGCGCTATAGCTGACCATCAATACTGTCAGCACGCCACACACCATCAAAAACGGTCTGAGTATCTCGCGATTCAAATAGGAGGTTATGATCAAGTGGCTATACTATTGGTTGATAAATTTAAATAAGATAGAAACTATAGTGTATAGTTAGATACCGTTGGATTCAGCAATAAATTTTAACTAACTCCATACTCGCCCATATTCCAATGAAAGCCATTATCCTATGCGCAGGTCAAGGTCGCCGCTTGCTACCCTACACTGAGTCCACGCCAAAATGCTTATTAAAATTAGCAGACAAGCATTTTATCGAATGGCAAATCGATACGCTTAAAGCCGCTGGCATAGAGCAAATCGTGGCTGTCATCGGCTACGCTGCAGAAGATATTCGCACGCTGTTGAGTCAACGCTATGGTGATAGTGTCACCACCGTATTTAATCCGTTCTATGAAGTTGCAGACAATCTTGCGAGTTGTTGGATGGCGCGTGAACACTTCAATGATGATGTCATTATCCTCAACGGTGACACATTATTTGAGGCTGACGTAGTGCATCAGTTACTGACAAAAAATGATTTTCCCATCACTCTGGCGATCGACCATAAGGCAAGCTACGACGATGATGATATGAAAGTCATCAGTCAAGATGATCAACTATTGGCTGTCGGTAAGACACTCGCTGTGGCGCAAGTCACTGGCGAGTCAATTGGCATGATGCATTTTAGCCCCATCGGTATACACCACTTCAAGGCGACCATTGATGCATTAATGCACGATCAGGACTCATTACAGCGCTGGTATTTATCGGTCATCGATCAGCTGGCGCAACAAGACCATGTTGGGGTATGTTCTATTCATGGCTGTGCCTGGACCGAAGTTGATTTTGTGCAAGATTTAGAGCACGCACAATCGCTAGTTGCCCAATGGCAACACGCTGATCAAGACAGATAATCAGTGATCACTTGGTAATCGTGGGCTGAATCAACATCAATGGCCAACTCTGGTTGATGGGATCTCTGAATGGCCAAACGTGCGTCTATTTTAGCCGATAGAACTTGTTCAACTTTATCCAGAGTGAGTGTCCCCAGTTGGTATTGCACCAGGCTGGGCCAGTCAATCTTCTTTACAATTTTGATCGGTTTCTTGCGGTCCTGCTCTATACTCTGCCAAAACTCTAGGGCCTTTAAGCCCGCACCACTCAGGACAGCGAATAAATTAGCAAAGCACACCTGATCTTGCTTGAAGCTATATTTTGTTTTTTTAAGTTCGGGTATCAGGCGAGCAATCTCGGCGTAGTCCACGGCACCAGCGACGAAGTCTGCCTGCCGCATTAGCGCTGAGGTACAGAACTCATCGACTACTTGGGCGTGCAGTAATGGCAAATCACAGGTCACTATTAGGGTGGGGAAAATTGCCGATGCCTGCACACCAGCTAAAGCACTGGCGCTGGGTCCAGCCGCGGGCGTGAGGTGTGTTGCCTGATAGTGTTGCAAAATTTCAGCCAGTTGTGGTGTCCGGCTGATACATTCATTACTGGGGCCAACCGTAAAGATTTTATCGATCTGCTGAGCCTGACTCAGCGTAGCCAGAGTACTCTCCAAGAGTGTCCTCTGATTAAACTCCACTGCGGCTTTGCCATGCTGGCATGCTGCTTGTGCCACCGCATCAGTGGGACCACGATCACCAGCCAGCACGACGGCATTGAATTTATGCATCATGTTGTTTAGGCCAGAACTTTTTCATATAGTCGATAGGTTTTATAGGGACGACCACCAATACTTTTTAGCATCTTGTTAAGTCGCTCATTATCCTCTAACACCCATGACATCTCATGCTCATAATAACCATCAGCCAGTCCCTCTTTGCGGATTTGGTCCATAAGCATAAAAACCATTGCTGAACCGAGCATATTATTCTGATACTCACGTTTGATCCCCAGCAGCGCCATACGCGCTGTTTTAGGCGGCGCAAACTTCATTCGCCAGAGTAATTTCAACCAACCAAAAGGCAATAATTTACCCCGTAGATCGCTAATCAATTCATTAATATTAGGTAACAAAGCAATCATGCCTACGGCCTGACCCTGGTACTCTGCAATTTTGAAGTAGCGTGCTGGGAAAAACTGCAACAGCTCCTTGCCTAAATGAAAAAACTCATTCTTGGTGAAAGGCACAAAACCCCAATTATTAATCCAGGCATCATTGAAAATATCCAGCATGGATTCGATGTCACTGGAAAATTGCTTAGGCTTGATATTCCTGATTTCAACGCGCGCCTGATAGCGATCAATCAGGCGCTGCATAGCTGGAGTATATTCAAAGTCAGAACGATTCCACCAGGCAATCAAATCCTTGACCTTGAGGTAATGCTGTTGCTCGAGCAGCGCTGGGTAGTAAGGTCGGCTGTGACCCATCATAATCGTCGGTGGTTGAGCATAGTTATCGAGCAAAAGACCACACTCTTGATTAATGGATAGATTAAAGGGACCCCTGACACGTTGACAGCCTCTGTCACTCAACCAGTTCTCGGCTGCAGTGAATAATTGTGCGGCTAATTGATGATCATCAATACACTCAAAATTGCCAAAACATCCCACTTTATCGCAGTCACTACGTGCCTGCAGCTGATCAACCTGTGCGCTGATTCTGGCGACCGGCTGCGTATCTTTGAAGGCTAGCCAGAAACGTGCCTCGGCGTGTTCAAAATATGGGTGTTTAGGCGACAGCTTATCTAGCTGATCGATTACCAGTGGAGCGATCCACGCTGGATCATCGGCATAGAGTTGATGCGGTAGCTGCAGGAATTTGCGCACCATAGCCCTGTCATCCACTGAGAATGAACGGATTGAAACTGACAAATGAACACCCGCTGTGATCGATTTAAGAATCTTTGTTTAAATCTGCTACCCATGGATAGCGTTTCGCTTGATTCTCATCATACCCCAGATTGAATACTGTGGGGCTTTTTGGTCGCTTATTATGTTTGTCGTAGAAAGAATTGAACACTCGGTCCCAGAAAAAGTTAGTGATACCATAGTTGCCGGTTTCATCTCTGAAATGGTGCAACAAGTGGAGACGCTTCATGTCTTTGAGGAATTGGTTCTTAGGCGTGTAGTGTAAGTGTTGAATGCAGTGACAGAACTCGTAAAACATCGTCACCAAAACCCCCGCTACTACCGCCATGATCGCACCCGCACTGCCATTAATGGCCCATCCCAGTGGCACACTGAAGACGATCACTGTGGGTAGCGTGGTATAGAGTGCACCAAATAGGACGCGTAAGTCATTCGGATCACTATGGTGATCAAAATGAATGCGCTTCCACATACTGGCGCAGCGTTCAAATCGGTAGAGATAACGGCTGTGCAGAATGAAACGGTGAAGTAGATACCATATTAACGGATATACTAAGGCCATTAGCAAGCCTATCAGCACCATGCTGAGTGACCACAAGTGACTCATACTGATATACACTAGACCCGCAAGTGCAATTAAGAAGTATACTTGGATCGCTGAATACTGGAGATAGGCAACGACAAGATCCTTCATATCCATGTCTTCTAAATGGTACTTTTTGGCAGACCAGAAGCGCTTACCTGTATTCATATTAATAGATGGTCAGTGACTAACGTGATGTAAGTTCATGTTTTGCGCTCAATTATAGCTAGGGAAACAGATTGTCGCTATCGATGATTGCAGAACAACATGTACAAACGAATAGCAACCGGCCAACGGAGTCGCCTATGCACGCAACACTAGAGAAATTTGGTTACCCCGACAGCACGCTGCATGAATATCAGCACTGGTGTGTCTTGCTCAGACCACAACAAGTCACCTTGGGCTCTCTGGTACTCGCGGCCCGCAGTGATGCGCTAGCTTTTAGCCACTTGAGTCAAGCGGCGATCAGCGAGCTAAGTAGCATCACGCAAGACATTGAGACTACACTACAGCACAACTTCCAATACAGTAAGCTCAATTACCTCATGCTTATGATGGTTGATCCTCATGTTCATTTTCACGTGATTCCGAGGTATGCCAGTCAACGTGACTTTCTGGGTTTATCATTTGTCGATCAGGATTGGCCTAAACCCCCTGATTTGAGTCGCTCATGTATTGAAAATATTGATAAATACAATGAATTGCACACTTTTTTAGCAAAAAGCTGGCAAGATCATTGATTTAAACTTTTATGACACAACGTAATATAGTATGGTTCTGTGCTTATTTCAGCTGTGCATAGTCACTAGCTATGGTTTTAAACTAAAAACCTTTAAAATCACAAAAATACTTGAAAGATAAGACAAAATACTTTAAAAGTTAGAATCTTGAATCATATTTTCATCATTCCGTATAAAAATTATAGTTAATTTCGAGAATTTGTTCTCGAAAACGGAACATAATAATAAAAATGCACCACCGCAGCTGGCACATAACATTTATCTAAGCGATAGCTTAAAGAATTTTAAAATTATAGGAATATAAGTACGTTATGACAGTTTGCGCTACGCCCACTCTAAACTCGATTCCACAGCGAGCCGCTGATTTCACCAACCTAGCACAAGCCCTTGATTATGCTGCTACTGGTGTCACTGGTTCAAATTTTTATGGTAGCCGTGGACAACTAACAGATACGCTCACCTACACTGATCTTGCTCAAGACGCAAAGTCACTGGCCAGAAAACTACTGGCTATGGATTTTAAACAAGGTGATCGGGTTGTGATCGTGGCAGAAACGCATGCCAATTTTCTGCGCAGTTTTTTTGCTTGCCAGTATGCCGGTTTGATACCTGCGCCAGTACCGGTACCGATCCAACTTGGCAGTCGCGCCAGTTATGTGCGTAAAACACGTGATTTGCTTATCAGCGCGCATGCCAATGCAGTGCTGTCACCTGCGTCTATCTTGCCGATGGTGAACGAAGCATGTAAAGACATTGATATGAAGTATGTGGGTGACATCGATAACCTGCTGGAACAACCGAGTGACGACAGTATTGCACTGCATCAGGCACAGCCAGAGGATACTGCCTACATACAATTTACCTCAGGAAGTACCCGATTCCCGCGCGGTGTGGTCATCCAGCAAAAGGCTGTATTGAGTAATCTTGCTAGAATCATTAAAGACGGTATCAAAATCACGCCTCAAGACCGCGCTATTTCATGGCTGCCGTTTTACCATGATATGGGACTGGTCGGTTTAGTATTGTCCTCAATTGCTTCCCAGACCTCGGTCGACTATTTGGATACGCGCGATTTCGCCATGCGTCCAAGACGTTGGCTTGAGATCATGTCGAAAAATAAATCGTCGATTACATTCAGCCCACCATTTGGCTATGAACTGGTTGAACGACGCCTGCGTGAAAGCAAGAACATGGATTATGATTTGTCTAGCTGGCGCATCGCAGGAATTGGTGCCGAGACTATTCGTCCAGAGCCACTGCAGAAGTTTGCAAAAACTCTTAAGCAATGTGGGTTCGACGAAAAGGCTTTTCTACCCTGCTATGGCATGGCGGAGTGCTCTCTCGCGATCAGTTTTGCTGATGTTGATCAGCCGCTGACCATCACTTCAGTCGATGGCGAAGAACTGGCCAACAATAATAAAGCTATCGCGTTTGATGCGCGCTTGGCCCATCGTGAGGCTAAGTTCATCGACTGCGGCCGGGTGCTGCCTGATCATGATATCGAGATACGTGATGACCAAGGTCGCTCACTGCCTGAACGCTCAATCGGTGTCATCCATGTCAGAGGACCAAGCGTCATGTCCCACTACTTTGACAACACCGAAGAAACTGAAAATACACTCCAGAATGGCTGGTTGAATACGGGTGACATTGGCTTTCTTATTGATGACCATATTCATATCACGGGACGTGAAAAAGACTTGATCATCATCAATGGCCGCAATATCTGGCCACAAGACCTTGAACACTTGGCAGAGCAACAACCTGAAATTCGCACCGGTGACGCCCTCGCTTTTTCTGCGCCTGATTTTAATGGTGCAACTACGGTGGTGGTAGTCATGCAGTGTCGTGAGCGCAACGAGACTAACCGCGCTGACATCGTCGCGCGAGTAGAAGCTGCTATCAAACAAGAGATCGGAGTGAGCTGTTTCATCAAGCTGGTGCCACCTCACACCTTACCGAGAACATCCTCGGGCAAGCTATCGCGCTCCGCAGCACGTAGAGACTATATGGAGCAAAATAATGTCAATGAGTCTTTTGTCTCAGAACCACGCAATACCAGCGTCTCAACCAGTAGTTAACGAGCAACTGTTAGGCATTGATTAAATGACTGTGACAGGTGTTGTAGCCTTAACAGGCGCCACCGGATTCATCGGTTCTCATCTTCTATCCCATCTGTTAGCCCAGGGTTTGCAGGTCAAAATTCTGGTCAGGCGCCCTCAGCTGCACACTTGGCTGCCGCGGGAGGTCGAGATCATCACTGGCAACATGCATGATGCACAGGCTGTCACTGCCTTGGTCAGTGGTGCAGACTATGTCATCCACTGTGCAGGACGTGTGAAAGCGAGTCATCCTCATCACTTTCATCAAGACAATGTGCTCGCCAGCGAATTACTGTTCAAAATTGCTCAACGCTCCAGCAGCTTGAAGAAATTCATCTTTATCTCTTCTTTATCGGCGCGACAGGCAAAAATATCCCATTATGCTGCCAGCAAATTCGCCGCAGAACAGTGTTTGATCGATTCTGGCATCGAACCCTGGACTATCATACGACCGCCAGCGGTGTATGGACCGAGAGACACGGAACTTAAACCTGTATTTGACTGGATGCAACGCGGTATTCTATGGGTACCCGCAGATGCTAAGCAACGTTTCTCACTGTTGCATGTGGATGATTTATGCCATGTGGTCAGCCACAGTCTGGAAGCAGAAGATAGTGAACAGAACATTATCGAGCCGGATGACGGCACAGCAGACGGTTATGATTGGCGTGATGTGCAGGCGATCGCAAGTAATTTTTTTCAACGCAAAATCATCCTCATACGCGCACCTGCGTCACTTTTGTTAGGTCTGGCCAGTATCAATTTATTTGCCAGCAAATTACTCAACCGCTCAGCTATGCTGACACCTAGTAAAGTACAAGAATTATTACATGACAACTGGGTGGTGAATTCAGACCATATCTGGTCAGACTGGAAGCCAATGATTGATTTAAAAAAAGGTTTATACACCTTATACTCTTGAAAGTTACTAAGATTTTAATAAAACAGGTACACTCTCGATAATGGACACTAGTGTAGAATCGGTCATCAACGATGTTATTCCTATTTTGAGGAAATTCACTAAGCCTGACACGGTCATCACTGAAGACAGCTATTTGATGCGCGACCTGGAACTGGATTCAGTTAAAGTGATGGAATTAATGATGGAAATAGAAGATCATTTTGATATATCTATACCACTTAATGCCCTACCTGATGTTAACAGCGTTGCAGAACTGGCTGCAGAGATTGCTAAATTAAAAACACCATGAGCTTATTAGATCGACTGCAGGCATTCAGTCAGAAACATGCCATTTCTGAGAATAACTCAGTCACACCTCTGAGTGCTGTCACCAAGCAGCTGTACTCACCTACTGAGGGCGAAGTTAATGGTAAGCCAGCGATTTTGCTTGGGACCAATAATTATCTCGGTTTAACGTTTGATAATGCCTGCACTGAAGCGGGCAAAAAAGCGATTGATCAATACGGCACAGGAACGACCGGATCACGCCTAGCCAATGGTTCCTATGATGGTCACAAAAGCCTAGAGCAAGATTTGGCTGAATTCTATGGTGTTGATCATGCTGTTGTTTTTTCGACAGGCTACACTGCTAATCTTGGCATGATCTCAGCCTTGGTCGGGCATGGTGACACCATCATGCTGGACGAGCACTGCCATGCCTCCATCTATGATGGTTGTAAACTCAGCGGTGCCAATATTATCCATTTTCGGCACAACAATGCGGCAGATCTGGAGAAACGCTTGCGCCGTCTGGGAGATGAAATTGCAAACACGCTGATTATTGTCGAAGGCATCTACAGTATGCTTGGTGATCGTGGCAACCTCAAGGATATCTGTGAGGTTAAGCAACGCTATGACGCCTTATTGATGGTGGATGAAGCACACTCACTGGGCGTACTTGGTGGCAGTGGTCGTGGGCTTGCTCAGGAGTCTGGCGTTGAAGCGCTAGTAGACTTCACTACCGGCACCTTTAGTAAGAGTCTTGCCGGGATTGGCGGCTTTTGCGTCAGCCATCACCCCGAGCTGGAAGTAATACGCTATACCAGTCGCCCATATATTTTCACAGCCTCGCCCTCACCTGCGACAATTGCAACCACCAAACAGGCGCTCGCTATCATCAGTAGTCGACCACAATTACGTGAACAACTCTGGAAAAATGCTCACCAGCTATATGCGGGACTGGCTGAGTTGGGTTATGAACTGAGCCCTGAAATTAGTCCTGTGATTGCGGTCAATGCCAACACCCAGGAAAATGCTATGTCGATGTGGACTCAGCTGTTCGAACAGGGTGTCTATGTCAATATGGTATTACCACCCGCGACGCCAGGCAGTCGCTGTTTGTTACGTTGCAGCCTGAGTGCCGCCCATACCAGCGCACAAATCGAGCGTGTCATCCTAGCGTTTGCCAATCTGCAAGAACTACCCATGTTAAAACAACAAATTGCTTAGCGACTTGTTTTAAAATTATCTCAATAAATCCCAGTTCTTAAATCTCGTGTGAGTGATGTTATGACAGCAATCACCTCAGATCATGCAAGTGTTACTGTCATCATTCCCACCCTCAATGAGGAACAGAATATTGATCCTCTGTTGCAGCAGCTCACTCAAGTGAGCATTGCGGATTGTCAACTCAACATCCTGTTTGTCGATGATCAATCCACTGATCAAACTGTTGCAAAAATAAATCAATGGCATCAACGCTATGCCCATATCTCTGTTTTAGAGCGACGCGGGGTAGCAGATTTAACGCAGTCCATTCTAGATGGTGTTAAACATTGCTCTAGCGAGATCATCGCCGTCATGGACGCAGATCTGAGTCATCCAATTGATAAATTAGCCGAGCTGCTGAGACCCATCATCACAGGCAGTCATGATGTCAGTGTCGGCAGTCGCTATGTTAAACATGGTGGCGTGGCGGAGTGGCCACTGCATCGGCGTTTGATTTCATGGCTGGGTGGACTGCCGGCGCGTGTCCTGACCGATATTAAAGACACAACCTCAGGCTTTTTTGCCTGTCGACGGGCTTGTTTTGATGCCATCGATAAACAGGCATGTGGTTATAAAATTCTGTTAGAGATCCTGTCCGCAGGGCTCGATAAGTTCACAGTCAAAGAGGTACCGATTGTCTTTACCGATAGGACACTAGGTCAATCCAAATTATCCAGTAAGCAAATGGTACAGTATGTTAAGCGCCTCCTGGAAATTTGTGGTGGCCAGGTATCGACCGCAACGGGTTCAAAATTTATCGCTGTTGGCCTCTCAGGCGTAGTGGTCGATGCACTATTTTTTACTATGTTTCTGAGTCAGGGTTGGACGCTCAGTCAGGCCCATATTGTCAGTTTTATGATTGCCGCTCTGAGTAACTACCTACTCAATTCGATCTGGTCATTCAAATTTCAACATCAGTCAGTCAGCAGTTGGCTGACTAAAGCCTTAAAGTTTATTTATATCGCCTCGATCGCATTAATACTCCGAGGTGGTGTGATTGCATTGCTTACTATGTTGTTCAATATGCCGCCTACACTCGCCATATACCCAGCCATAATCACCGCTGCGGTAGTCAACTACCTTGGCGTGTCTTTTCTGGTATTTCCACATCACACAGCGCCGCATGCCTCGATTAACTGGCGCGTCCTAGCCCTAGGCATAAGCGCTTTTATTCTAGTGTTACGCCTGCTTTATCTCGGTACTACCGAACTATTGCCAGATGAAGCCTACTACTGGAATTACACTCAATTCATGGCTTGGGGTTATCTCGATCATCCCCCTCTTGTGGCTTGGATAATCGCGGCCGGTACCAGTGTGTTTGGAGATAACGAGTTTGGTGTACGCATAGTCACTTATTGTATGGCGCTTGCCAGCCTGTTCTTTATGTTTCGACTTACCCGGCTATTGTTTGATCAAACCAGCGCCTACATCTCGCTGTTATTGTTATCTATTTATCCTTTTAGTGTGGTCACCGGCATGCTCGCGACCACCGATGGTTTACAAGTACTATTCTGGACAGCAGGCCTGTACTTCTTGGCTGATGGCATCATCCGAGAACGGATCAGTTCATGGCTGGCTTTAGGTGTGTGCGTGGGTCTGGGCATGTTGAGCAAATATACGACTGCCCTATTTGCGCTCAGCCTCGTGTTTTATATGCTGATCAACAGCAAGGCATACTATTGGTGGAAGCGCCCTGTAATCTACCTGAGCGCAGGTCTGGCAGTGCTGGTGTTTCTGCCTAACTTGCTGTGGAATGCACAGCATGAATGGAGTTCATTTCTGTTTCAGACAGCGCGCCGTTTACAGGCAGATAGTATGTTTTCCAGCCATTATTTGCTCCTACACGCGACTGTTTTATTATCGCCAGTAGGGCTGATCTTATCTGCCCTCGCCCTGACCAGGAGCAAAGCGCTCATCAAGCAGGCTCAGCCACAAGCAAGCCGGCGCCAACATGTGTACTTACTGATTCTTGTATTCACGCTGTTACCCCTATCTGTGTTCATTTATTTCAGCCTCAATCATCCACCTCGTTTTCATTGGACGGCACCCATCTGGCTGAGCTTAATCCCACTATCAGCTTATTTACTCAGTCCAACATCCGGCCGCGCTGCGGATAAGGCTGGACTTAAAAAATTCGTGATCTATGGTGGTGCACTGTTATGTCTAATCTATGGCGGTATTTTGCATTATTCTGCAATTGGCTTGCCGCTAAAAGTGGAATCCAGCCTCACTAGTCATTATTTTTGGCAACACAGCGCGGCTAAAATTAACCAACTTGAACAACAGATCATGGCCCAGAGTGGACAGCGTCCAGTAATCATTTGTCTGAGTAAATGGTCGATCGCGAGCGCTCTGCGATTTTATGATAGCGATGGTTATGTCGATAATATTCTGTCGCGTAACGCAATTGGTGAGACGGCGACTATGTATGAGACCTGGACTCAGCCGAGTGACTGGCACGATCGCCCAGTACTGTTTGTTGCGATGCATGAAAAAGATATTAATTCGCCTAAACTGAGTAAGTATACGCGCGGCCTCAGCGCGCCAGAGCGTCACAGCCTGACTATCAATAACCGCCATCTACGCACCCTGCTGGTACGCCAAGCTGACAGCTACCAGCCCGCAGAGAGTAACTAGCGCTCAAGCCATGCTGTAGATGCGATAGATGTAGATCAGAACTGGCAGTCAAGCTATCATATTACTGATTCAAGAAATCCATGGAATAACATGCGAACCGTTCAATTTCTAGTCACTATGGCCCTATGCTGTTGCCTCTGGTCGAGTCAGGCTAATGCTCAAGGGCAAGCCATTGCCTTCGATAATCGCAAAGGTAACTGTCTGGCATGTCACGTCATCGCAGGCGGTGAAAGTGCCGGTAACATTGGCCCAGAATTAAAAGATATAGCGGCACGTTATCCTGATAAAGCACTGTTAAGACAACGTATTTGGGATAACACTCTATTCAATCCCATGACTGTCATGCCACCTTTCGGTAAACACCAAATACTCAGCGAACAGGAAATTGACCGAGTGGTA
>DDIE01000033.1:2970-5400 GCA_002338385.1 Proteobacteria bacterium UBA1858 | reverse complement strand
CTTAGAGGGTGCTCAGTTTGTGATTCGCAATCCGAATGCGAAAACAACATGTGGATGTGGTTCCTCGTTCTCAACCTAACACCTGTCACCTAAGCACCTGTCAATAGTGTCGCACTAGGGATAGAAAATACCACCCAAAATACAACCATGCCGGGCGCCAGTGACGCTGGGTACATTACCGATTCGTTTGCCTAATGTCTGTTGTGCTAGCCATGCAAATGCGACCGCTTCGACCCAGTCTGCTGAGATGCCATAGCTGTCACAGACCTCCAATTTGACCTCACCGAGTCGGCGCGCAATCCGCTCCATCATCAGGCTGTTTCTGCAGCCACCACCACAAGCAATGACCCGTTCGACAGTGACTGAGCTTTGCTGCAAGGCCTGTTGGACCGATACCGCGGTCAGTTCTACCAGAGTGGCGGCAACATCTTGAGGGTTAACTCTGGCTGCAGACGCAAGTACTTCGTCCAGCCATTGAATTGAAAACTGATCGATATGGGTAGATTTAGGAGGCCGCTGATGAAAGTATTCATGCTTCAGCAAACGGGCTAACAACGCAGTATCAATCTGCCCACGGCGTGCCCATTGACCGTCATTATCATACGCCTGCTGTAAATGACGTGAGCACCAGGCATCGATCAGGCTATTCGCTGGACCGCTATCAAAGCCCTCCAATGTCGGTGGCGAAGCCTGATCCCACAGGCTGAGATTAGCTATACCGCCCAAATTGAGCAGTGCAGTATTGTGCAGATGCCCGAGCCAAGCGTGATGAAAGGCCGGTACCAGTGGAGCCCCCTGGCCACCCGCAGCAATATCTTTTTGTCTGAAATGGGCCACGGTCGTGGTCTGAGTGCGCTCTGCAATCAGGCTTGGATTACCCAGTTGGAGACTGTAAGGATAACTACAGTCCGGTCTGTGGAGGAGTGTTTGACCATGACTGCCAATGGCGACGATGGACGCGCTATCTATCGACAGAGTCCGCATGAGCTGGATTGCGGCACTGGCAAAATGCTCACCAATTCTGGTATCTAATTGCCCCAATTCGTGCAGTGACATATTGCGTTCTTGCACGGTAAAGATTGTTTGTCTGAGTTCAGGATCGTATGCGAGTGTTAGAGCACCATGCTGCTGGGGCTGATGATGTTCGTCGAAGCTGACTGCACAGGCATCTACGCCATCGGCACTGGTACCGGAGATCAAGCCCAGATAGACAGAATTCAATCGCTACTCTTTTCCGGCTGGGAGTCGTTGCTGGCCAATAAACTGTGGCTTAATTCGTCCAACTTGGCGAACTGAGTGGCCGTACGATATTTGAAGCGTGTCATCTCGGTTGCGGGCAGCGGCTGCGCATCGGGCAGTTTTACAGTCAGTGGGTTACGATGAACGCCATTGACACGAAATTCATAATGCAAATGTGGGCCGGTTGCCATACCGCTCTGCCCGACGTAACCAATCACTTGGCCTTGTTTGACGCGTGCTCCCTGTTGGGCCTGTTTAGCGTAGCGATGCAAATGGGCATATAGGGTACTGTATTGAGCGCCATGTTGGATGATGACAGTGCGACCATAGCCGCTTTTGCTGCCTCGAAATATTACTTTACCATCACCGGCCGCTTTGATTGGGGTGCCCGTCGGCGCTGCGTAATCGACGCCTTTGTGGGCACGGATAGTGTTCAATATCGGATGCAGTCGTTGAGGGTCAAACTTGGAGCTAATACGGGTAAAGTCTACGGGTGTGCGCAGAAAGGGTTTGCGCATACTGTGACCATGGTCAGAGTAGTAATCCGTCTTGTTCTGGCTATCAGTGTAGCGGACCGCGCGATAGCTCCGCCCGGCATTAATGAATTCGGCCACTAGTATTTCACCATCCTTCACTTTAGCGCCATCCAGATATTTTTCCTGAAAAATTATTGCAAACTGGTCGCCGGTACGAATATCCAGCGCAAAGTCGATATCCCAGCCGAAAATACTTGCCAGTTGCATGATGATTGCGTCCGATAAGCCTGCGCGTTGACCGGCTAAGAATAGTGAGTCATTAATTGTTGATGATGCACTGCGGGTGCGAAGATCAAAGTCTCTAACAACTTCACTCACGCTGTAGGTTTGATCTTGCTTAGTGATGACTAAGTGTCGATTGAGACTGGTCTCGAGTTCCAGTCTGACCAGCGCTTGATCTTGCAAATAGAAATGGATTTTCTGATTTGGATAAATTGATTTCAATTGTTGCACCGGTTCACCCAGTTGCAAAATCTGATGAAGTTCTGCATTCAGACCTAAAGCAGTGAACAGCGTCGACAGGTTGTCACCGGGTTTGATGACGCGGGTATGCTTATCTGGCGGGTTGGCAAGTGCCGTCTCTGTTACTAGCTGTTGTGCTGTGAGCTCGCTGGCGGGGGTTTCTGCGCGAGTGTTTACCACGGGCTGGCGGGGA
>DDIE01000033.1:438-2694 GCA_002338385.1 Proteobacteria bacterium UBA1858 | reverse complement strand
TGCGCGAGTGGTATCCATGGGCTGGCGTGGTGCTGGAACGATTTGCTTAGAGGTCGGGCTCGGCGCAGCCTCTTCAAGAGCTAGGCTAATGATCTCCGTTGTGACTGGTTGTTGTGCGAGTGCGGATTCAGTACTTGGCTCGATGTTAACTGAGGCGAACAATGTGTACGCACTCAAACAGCCAAGCAATAATAGCGTGATAAATGTGCCAGCGACGAATATGCGATACTGCGGTTTTGCAGATTTACCAATGGAAGTTTGTTTATAATCTAGCTCGAGTCGCGACCTGTAACGCACGAATTTCCTCCAATAATGACTACTCGTAAAGTTTGGTTCGACAGACAGCTCGTAATAATTAGCGCCAAAGATAGCGTACTGCATGCGTAAAAACTAGATGTAGCAACATAAAAAAGATGAGTGGAGACCTAAAGACAGTGTTAGATGAGATTAAACGCGGTTGTGAAGAGATTCTGATTGCACAGGAATTAGAGGAAAAATTAGCATCGGGACGTCCACTGAGAATCAAAGCCGGCTTCGACCCGACGGCACCCGATCTTCATTTGGGACACACGGTACTCATTAACAAGCTATATCAATTCCAGCAGCTCGGACATGAGATTGTTTTCCTGATCGGCGACTTCACTGGCATGATTGGTGATCCAACGGGTAAGAATGTGACGCGTAAGCCGTTGACGCGCGAACAGGTGATGGCCAACGCACAGAGTTATAAAGATCAGGTCTTCAAAATACTCGATCCAGAGCAAACCACAGTCAGTTTTAATTCCGAGTGGATGAGTAAAATGACAGCTCAGGATATGGTGCAGTTAGCCGCCAGGCATACTGTGGCACGGATGCTGGAACGGGATGACTTTGCTAAACGCTATAAAAGTAATCAAGCGATTGCCATCCACGAGTTTTTGTATCCATTAGTGCAAGGGTATGACTCGGTCGCGCTGCAGGCAGATGTAGAATTAGGGGGTACCGATCAAAAGTTTAACTTGTTGATGGGGCGTGAGTTGCAGAAGCAGTACGGACAGTCGCCTCAAGTGATTATGACTCTGCCAATTTTAGAGGGCTTGGATGGCGTGCAGAAAATGTCTAAATCCTTGGACAATTATATTGGGATCAATGAGCCGCCTACTGAGATATTCGGCAAGATCATGAAAATCTCCGATGACTTGATGTGGCGCTATTTTGAACTTCTCAGCTTCGAATCTAAACAGCAAATCCAAAGCTATCAGGATGCGATTCATAACGAAGGTGTCAATCCGCGTGATATTAAATTCAAACTCGGTCAGGAGTTGGTGGCTCGTTTTCATAATCAGCAAGCTGCGGTGCGCGCGCAGCAAGATTTTATTGACCGCTTTCAGCACAATCAAATACCTGATGATATGCCTGAAATCGTACTCCCCAATCAGTCCGACCCATGGTTAATCGGTTCCGCGCTTAAGCAGGCGCAGCTCGTCACGAGCACCTCCGAGGCCATCCGTATGATCAAACAAGGTGCAGTCAAAATAGATGGACACAAAATAGCTGATGCAAAACTACAATTAAATGCAGGATCAACCATAGTATTACAAGTGGGAAAACGAAAATTCGCTAGAGTCACTGTAGGTGAACGCTAGCTCAATTACTGTTGAGGTGGATAATATTGGTAGACATGTATTTACAGAAAAATATGCTGTCGTGTAAATAGCTGATTGGAAATTAGCTGCCAATAGGATACTTCGGTGTGAAGTCCTCAAATTGAGCATTAGTCACTGCGAGCGTGGCTATAAAATGACAGATTTGGACGATATTCAGACATATACCCACAGACTCAAAAAAAACTCAAAATTACTGTTGCTTTAATCTTCAGAGCCACTATAATTCGCCTCCTTGTCGGAATCCGGCGAGCGCCTAAGTACTATCTAGTAATAATCCCCCATCTTTGTTGATAGCGGTGATCACTAAACGTATACTTATAGGTCTGCTCTGTGCAAATGCCAGAGTCGTTTTTTTACAATATATCAAGAGACTTGTGTGGGCACTTGCGTTCGTATGTACATCAAAATCGAGCGTGAGTGACCTTTTCAAAACCTATTTTTTTATCAGTAGGCTTGGGTCGCTCAACACTCAAAAAGATTTGTCGCCATAAGCGACTATGTTTTTGAATTGAAGAGTTTGATCCTGGCTCAGATTGAACGCTGGCGGCATGCTTAACACATGCAAGTCGAACGAGAAAGTACCTTCGGGTGCGAGTAAAGTGGCGGACGG
>DDIE01000033.1:0-126 GCA_002338385.1 Proteobacteria bacterium UBA1858 | reverse complement strand
GTGAGTAACGCGTGGGAATCTGCCTAGTAGTTGGGGACAACTTCCGGAAACGGGAGCTAATACCGAATACGCCCTAAGGGGGAAAGGCTTCGGCCGCTATTAGATGAGCCCGCGTAAGATTAGCTA
>DDIE01000012.1:4951-5075 GCA_002338385.1 Proteobacteria bacterium UBA1858 | reverse complement strand
GACCATGCTGGAGGTTGCAATATTGACTACACTTGGCGTGACCTGCTCCAACATAGGTGCCAGAGTCGGCAATTTTTCACCGTCTACGGCAACCGGTAAACCCGCTAGCACTAGGCTGGGCAGG
>DDIE01000012.1:4178-4632 GCA_002338385.1 Proteobacteria bacterium UBA1858 | reverse complement strand
TAAATAATAATATTAAAGTTAAGGTTATCGCTTGCATTACTTCAGTCTGTCTTAGTCTCAAAACGCCCCTGAGCGCGGTTTTTTTGTACTTCATCAACGCTGAATAATTGACCATTCATTGTAATATAAATTCCCGCTGTCACGAGTGACACAGCGGCCGTGGCGAACCCAATATTATACAGTGCATCACTGTCCCGAAATCTGGCAGGCTGCATGGCGCCCACCAGAACAATGCTTTTATTGGGTATTTTTTTCAGCGCCAGTCCCGTCTCGACCATAGTATCCGTGCCATGGGTAATGACAATGTGTTGGCATGGCTCTGCCGCCACCTTGTCAGCTATTGCCGCACGCTCCTGATCGTTAATATCCAAACTATCTTTTTTTAAAATGCTCTCGATTTGGTAATCAAAATTAACGCCGGCCTGCTGCAGTATCCATTCCACTTGTGGCTCGC
>DDIE01000012.1:0-3869 GCA_002338385.1 Proteobacteria bacterium UBA1858 | reverse complement strand
TATCCATTCCACTTGTGGCTCGCCGATGTGGTAGTCACTGAGTGCATCGTAATACACCTTGTCAAAAGTACCACCAGTACAAAATATTTTAATTTTCATAGTTCATTTCTGCCGCTGAGTTATTCGATATTCTGGATCTGTTCACGCATTTGTTCGATGCACACTTTCATTTCAACCGCGCTTTGGGTGGTAATTATATCGGCTGACTTTGAGCTCAGGGTATTTGCTTCTCTGTTCAACTCTTGCATTAAGAAGTCCAGCCGACGACCCACTGGTTTCTGACTATCTACCACCTTTTTTAGTTCTTCTAAATGACTGTCCAGACGATCTAATTCTTCTTCAACATCTAGCTTCTGTGCTAAGAAAACGAGTTCTTGCTCGATCCGCTGAGGATCAGCATCAATTGGCAAATCCTCAAGCCGTGTCATTATTTTCTTGCGCATGGCTGCCATCACCGTAGGTCGATGCTGACGCACATTGAGCACCAATTCAGTCAGTTCTTGTAAACGTATAATAATCAAGTCACGCATCCGTGCACCCTCCAACTTGCGGTTCTCGCTCAAGGCCACCACTGCGCTGTTGAAACTGGCCTGTACTTGCTGCAGCAGTTCCGTCTGATCAACCCGTTGCGTTTCAGTCACACCGGGCCAGGTCAGAATCTCCATTGCATTTGCTGGCTGCACTTGAGGTGCTTTGTGTTGCAGAGTACTGATCTGCTTAAGCAGGCTATCCACGAGCTTTTCGTTAATACTCAAATCGACCTGAGTCGCCGCGGTGGTGGCCAGTTTGAACGTGCAATCCAGCTTGCCTCGACTGAGTTGATCCTGAAGCTGTTTACGCAAATCGAACTCGACGGCACGCACGTCTTCCGGCAGACGAAAGCTGACATCCAGATAGCGATGATTAACAGAGCGCACCTCCCAGATAAACGTACCCAGACTGTGATTTTCTTCAATGCGTGCGAACGCGGTCATACTTTTTAGCATCATGCTTCCTTAAAATGTCTCTCAGTGGTTCTCTGGTGGGCGACCTCGTATAATGCGCGCCTTACTCACAGGAGAAATATATGCGACCCAGTCAGCGTGCACCAGATCAATTGCGTGATATTCAATTTACCCGTCACTATACCAAGCATGCGGAAGGATCCGTACTGGTCGCTTTTGGTGATACCAAAGTATTATGTAATGCCTCCATTGAACCCAAGGTACCCGCTTTTCTGCGTGATCAGGGCAAAGGCTGGATCACCGCTGAATATGGCATGTTGCCTCGCTCCACCGGAAGCCGGATGGGACGTGAGGCAAGTCGCGGTAAGCAAACTGGCCGCACTCAGGAAATACAGCGCTTAATCGGTCGTTCATTACGTGCCGCCGTGGACCTACGCCTGTTGGGTGAGAATACTATCACCATTGACTGCGACGTCATTCAAGCTGACGGTGGCACCCGCACCGCGTCTATCAGTGGTGCCTATGTGGCTTTACACGATGCTATTACTCGATTACTGGACGTCAAAGCCATCGCAGAGAATCCTATCAAGCACGCGATTGCTTCGGTGTCGGTGGGCATCTACCAGCAAGTGCCGGTGCTAGATCTCGACTACGCAGAAGATTCCAGTGCAGATACTGATATGAATATTGTCATGAATGAACAGGATGAATTTATTGAGCTGCAAGGCACCGCTGAAGGTCAGTGTTTTAGCGCACAACAACTGCAGGATATGATGACGCTGGCACAGATGGGTATTCGCTCGATTATCGCACAACAAAAACAGTGTTTAGCCAGCTAAGCATTGAATACTAAGGCTATGAGTCACACTATCGTTCTTGCCAGCAGTAACAGCGGCAAGTTAGAGGAAATATCGGCTATTCTCGCTGACCACCCGGTGAAACTGGTTACGCAGGCCGAATATGCGGTCAACGATGCGCCTGAGACGGGCTTGACCTTTGTCGAAAATGCACTGATCAAAGCACGCCATGCCTGCAGTCAAACCGGCCTGATGGCTATGGCTGACGATTCCGGCCTCGAAGTCGATGCGCTCAATGGCGCACCGGGCATTTTCTCAGCCCGCTATGCGGGTGAGCATGGTGACCATACGGCTAACAACAGCAAGCTACTGGACGCGCTCAAGCAGGTGCCTAACAATCAACGTCAGGCACGTTTCCGCTGTGTGATTGTGCTACTCAGGCATACGCACGACCCTACCCCGCTGATCTGTCAGGGCACCTGGGAGGGGCATATCGCTGACCACCTCGCGGGGACACAGGGGTTTGGTTATGACCCTTTATTTGTGGTCGCTACACATGGCTGCAGCGCGGCCCAACTTCCGGCCACGACTAAAAATCAAATTAGCCACCGCGCCCAGGCATTGCAGCAACTGACCACTCAACTCAGACAGTTTCTGTAAATAGGTTCAGCATGCCTGCTCATCCAGCCTCAGCAGTCAGTTTATATATTCATTTACCTTGGTGCTTACATAAGTGTGCATACTGTGATTTCAACTCACATGCTGTCGCAGCCGACGCATTACCCGAATCAGACTACACCCAGGCATTAATCACAGATCTAAAACTGGCCAGCACTGATATTAGCAATCGGCCTGTGCAATCAATATTTATTGGCGGCGGCACGCCAAGTCTGTTCTCAGCCAACGCCATTGAGATGATCCTACAGGCCTGCAGACAATATACGTGCGTTACTCCCACGTGCGAAATTACGCTTGAAACTAATCCGGGCACTTTTGAGTTTCAGAAGTTTAGCGATTTCCATGCAGCCGGCGTCAACCGCTTATCGATCGGCGTGCAAAGTTTCAATGATGTTAATTTGCAGTCCTTAGACCGTATTCATGCGGCGGCTGAAGCATTGCAAGCGATTGATACGGCGGCGGCAATCGGCTTCGATAACATCAATATCGACATTATGTTTGGCTTACCCAAGCAAACCCTCGCTGATGCTATGGAGGATGTGCGTATTGCCGTCCAGCAGCCAGTCCAGCATATTTCCTACTATCAGCTCACCCTAGAGCCGAATACAATTTTTCATCGCTTCCCACCCCCGCTGCCCGATACTGACCAACAATGGGAAATTCAGGAACACGCCCTGCAACTTCTGGCCGAGCATCACTTTCAACGTTATGAAGTATCCGCACTGGCGCGGCAAAATCACTCCTGTGTGCACAACAAACACTATTGGCGATACCATGATTATCTCGGTATCGGTGCTGGCGCTCATACTAAACTGACTCTGGATGGTGTCATCCTCCGACAACAGCGCGTGCGTCAGCCGGATAGCTACAGGCACGCGGTATCGGCGCACAAACATGTGATCCAAACGCACGCCGTCAGACCTGCCGATCAGCTATTTGAATTCATGCTCAACAACTTACGCCTGTGTCAGGGGTTCAGCGAGCACCACTTTGAGACTAGCACCTCGCTAAACTGGTGCACCATCCAACCGCTCATCGCTGAACTGATCGAGGAGAATCTGCTTGATTATGATGGCATGTACTATAAAGCCAGCCCTCTGGGCTATCGCTTTCTGGATCAAATTACCGCAAGATTTCTGCCTGAATAACAGGATTACAAGCCGCTATGCATCTAGAGACCCATTTGATCGACTGTCCTTATTGTGGAGAGTCCATAGAACTCACGCTGGAACCACAGGATGCTGAACAGGTTTATTTTGAAGACTGTCATGTATGTTGTCAGCCGATTCATATCAGTGTCATGCGCAATGAGTTTTGTGACAGTTATTATTTACACTGCAAAAGTGCCGACGATTAGGCTTCAAACACACATAAAGCCAGCTAGAATGGGCTTTTTATTCACAGCGCACATATTTGGTGCATACGATGGGGCAAAATGGATAGATCGGAA
>DDIE01000076.1:8517-15588 GCA_002338385.1 Proteobacteria bacterium UBA1858 | reverse complement strand
ATATGATTTAGCTCAGTTGGTAGAGCAGAGGATTGAAAATCCTCGTGTCGGCGGTTCGATTCCGGCCCCGGGCACCATTCGTGACGCTTGCCGATCTGCTGCTAGGTCATTGATGAATACCCATTATCGCTTGAACGACGGCGATGAGCTTCAAATTAAATCGTATAATGTTCTATCTCAACGATACGACGTGACAGTATTCAGTGTAGACCCGTCTAAGCACTAAGCACGCCTATATATTGAGCGCTCGAGAACGCACCATCCACAACTTCAATCCAAAATATGCACGGGTATTGGTATCCGGCTACAGGCGGTTGCTGGGGAAGATGCTTTCAGTGCATCAGCTTCTCAAATGGATAAAATTGCTAGCGATACCTGTGCATGATGAGTGGCTTATCTCAAGAGGTGAAATCACTATGAAAGCGACCGAATTGGCTTTGACAGATACTTTCAATCGCTGTCTCAGTGAGGAAGAAAGCTTGGGTTCTATATGTGCTCAATAGTCTATGGAGATGGCACTAAAGAGTAGAAAGTTGGGATGAGTTTAACTATTGAGTCATCAGATTGAGGGACACTTATTTGAAATACCGTGCTGAAATAGATGGTTTACGAGCACTTGCTGTCATCCCAGTTATATTTTTCCATGCTGGATTTGAGATCTTCAGTGGGGGCTTTGTTGGCGTTGATGTGTTCTTTGTTATCAGTGGGTACTTAATTACCACAATACTTATCGAAGACATAGAGAACAAACGCTTTAGCATTATTCACTTCTACGAGCGCCGTGCGCGCAGAATCTTGCCCGCATTATTCTTCGTGATGCTTGTGTGTATTCCTCTTGCTTGGTTATGGATGCTGCCTAGCCAAATGAAGGATTTCTCGCAAAGTCTGGTGGCTGTCAGTCTGTTCGCATCAAATATATTGTTTTGGTGGAAGAGTGGCTATTTCGATGCTGATTCTGAAGAAATGCCATTACTGCACACTTGGAGCTTAGCCGTTGAAGAACAATATTATCTGTTGTTCCCTGTCTTTTTAATGTTGGCTTGGCGTTTTGGCAAACATAGAGTGTTTTGGATGATTATTGGTGTGGCAATAATCAGTTTGTTACTCAGTGAATGGGGTTGGAGAAATGAGGCAACAGCTAACTTCTATCTAGCACCCACACGCGTTTGGGAGTTATTAGCTGGCGCGATAGCAGCATTCATGGTCCAGAAGAATGGTATA
The DNA here is from genome assembly GCA_002338385.1 of Proteobacteria bacterium UBA1858. Taxonomy (GTDB): domain Bacteria; phylum Pseudomonadota; class Gammaproteobacteria; order UBA4575; family UBA4575; genus UBA1858. The sequence goes on along the minus strand of DDIE01000076.1, from coordinate 14,367 downwards.
CAAAATAATAATTTCTTGGCAGCGCTGGGTTTAACGGCAATTATATTCTCAATCTTTGCTTATGATCAAAGCACACCATTTCCGAGCCTATATACGCTCGTGCCGGTCCTAGGCGCGGTGCTACTTGTTCTTTATGCTCATCAGACAACCTTTACTGCAAGACTTCTAAGCACGAGGCTATGCGTAGCTATTGGTTTAATTAGTTACTCTGCATACTTATGGCATCAACCCCTGTTTGCATTTGCAAGAGTGATGCAAATCAGTGCACCAACTAAAATCGTCATGCTGTGCCTTTCGTTGATGTCAATCGCGCTTGCCTATTTCACTTGGTTGTTTGTGGAGAATTACTTTAGAAACAAGGATAAAGTCGGACAAAAAACAATCTTCGTGACTGCGTTCCTAGGTATGTTTTTCTTCAGTGCACTTGGAGTTGCTGGACACTACTTGTCTGGTGAAATCAATACTGGGAAATATAATCCTATATATCCACTCACGACAGAAAATTTAGGCAATTATGTTTTTGATAATCGTTCCTTGCAACTTCAATCATGGAATTTACTCAGAAACATCTCTGATAATCCTCGGTACAGCGTTGCAAATAATCCATACGATGACAAATTATGGTTTGACGAAAATGACACGCATGAGCGTATACTTTTGCTAGGTAATTCTCATTCAAAAGATATATACAATATTTTAAGTCAGAGTCCAAAATTTTTAGCTGACAAACAAATTGCACGATATGGTGCGCAAATTAGAGATATAAATAATAACCATAGATTTTGGGGTTCACGGAACTATCAAGAAGCGCACATTATTATAATTGCGACACAATACAAGCCAGAAGATTTCATTATGCTTCCGGAAATTATCAAGAGAGTAAAGCGAGACGGGAAAAATATAGCTCTTGTAAAAAGTATTTTTGCATTCCCAGGTGAGTCAGCGAGTCTGAGCTTAATAGATACAACTATTTTGAAGAATCTTGATTTGAAGATTGAACAATTAGCGTTAAAAGTTAACCAGACATACTATGATTATTATCAGTCAAATAAGCAGAACAAGGAGACACTCAGAAACATAAAAATGTTGAAAATTGCGCGCGCATATAAGATTCCTGTATTGAATCGAATGGACTATGTATGTGACGATAAAGCGAAATTATGTTTTGCTGTTGACGATAATTTAGCAAAAAACTTTTATGATTACGGCCATCACACACTAAATGGCGCTGAGTACTTTGCGCATATAAAATCTTTGCCTGATTTTCTGGCGCCTTTAAGCTCCGCTAATAATAAATAATTTAAAATCGTATGCAGAGCTAGAGTGGTTATTTGCTGATCGGGCAAATTTAGCTCACAAGTATCTAGGCAGCAGTCACCACATATTGATTCGACATTGACAGCCCCCGCGTGTCGTTGATGCTAAGACACATTGCGAGTCAATACACTCGGCGGCGAATTATCGCTTTACATGCTCCCTTGGCTGAATAATAATCAATTACCATGAACCCAATAGGGTTTTAATCGCTAGCCGCAAGGGATTTAAACTCTGCCCTCTTTTGGCAGTGCCTGTCCAAGTCCACTCGCGGCCTCCAAAACGCACTGATGACTAGCGTATTTGCTTGTGAATCGAACGTAAGATCATTTAATGGCTGCTATGAAATGAAAAAAATTTATCTTTTTATACTCTTACTGACATGGTTCATTTTTAGCTCTGCTACAGCTATGACTCAATCCTCCAAGGATGAAAATTTCAAAACAGAGCATCTAGTCGAAGCGACATTACTTTTTAATGAAATTTATGACATCAACATATCTGAGGGTCAGTACAGAGTTTCTGCTGAATTCCTGATGTCTTGGGAAGATGACACTGAAAATTTTATCAGCCAATTTGGTGATGTAGTTATTCATGGTCCAAAGATGGATAAATATATGGAACAGATTTGGCATCCTGAATTTTTTATATCGAATGCCGAAAATCCTAGAATTACACATTACAAAACCCTCGATGTTATCGGGAAGAAGTACGAACTTTTTGAGAGATTTGAAGTTGACCTCAGTATTGATGGCGATATGAAAGCCTATCCTTTTGGCACTTTGGATTTATTTTTAGATATAGCAGCGTATTCAGGTAACACTAATAAAATGATCTTTAAACCAATGGATGTTCTAATAGGTCATCATGATACTGACCACAGAGTCATCAAAGGTAATTGGGTGCTCAAGTCAAAAATACTCGAGGAGGAAAAAAGGACAAGTTTAAATCATGGGGGAAAAGAAAAATTTTCTTATCTTCTGTCACATATAAATGTACAACATAACCCTAATACCGCTATAGGAAAAATACTGTTACCTTTGTTGGCATTAATAATTCTATCGACATTAATTAATTATAGTGGGATTAGTTACTCTGAAAGAATTAGAAACCAACTATTTTTATTATTTATCATACCAGCCTTTAGATTTGCCTTAGGCAAAGATATCCCCTCAACGCAATATATTAATTTAACTGATGGCTTATTCATTGTGGCCACTGCACTTGCTTTTTTTAGTGCATTGATCGCTATTTACGTCAATAGGATTGTATCAACCGGCAATAATTTAGCGGTAGAAAAGGTTGATAGACTATCGACTATTTTAATTTCATCCGTGACAATTTTATTTTTTATTATTTTAGCTAGTGCAATTCTATAATCGTCTATAAAAAAACTGACTGCTTTAAGCTAATCAATTGTAAATATTAGCGTAAATACTGACAAAAATAATTCATATTTTAGTAGTAGAGCGGTGGACATGTAGAACTTAAAATTCCTCGGTCGCAATGCCGTACTGGTTGGATTCTAACCCCGGGCGCCATCCAAGTGGATTCAAGCTTAATCTTCAGCAAATGCCGCTGTCAGATAATCAAGCATCGAGATAACTGTTAGCACCGCCGCTAGCGCTAGCAGATACTGACCTATGACATAGATGGGCAGGCCGAGGATAGATTCATGCCACAGCAGTAAGGTGATTGAAATCATTTGCACGGTGGTTTTAAGCTTGCCCAAATTAGACACAGCCACTTTGCCACGGCGGCCCAATTCCGCCATCCATTCGCGTAATGCAGAGACGGTAATTTCGCGTCCAATAATGACCAGAGAAGGCACTAACACAAACATGCTTGGGTGCTTATAGAGCACCAGAACAAGGGCTATGCAGACGATTAATTTATCCGCAACTGGGTCGAGAAAGGCACCAAAGGCAGAGCTTTGTTGGAGTTTTCTGGCCAGATAGCCATCTAACCAATCTGTGATAGCCGCCGCGATAAAGATAATTGCCGCGATTGGCTTGGCGTTATCAAGTGACGAAAAATACACCACAAACAATAACGGGATCAGCGCGATGCGCAACAAGGTCAGTATATTTGGGATTGTCAGTACCATTATGCGCTAGCTCCCCTGCAGCACTTCCAAAATAGATTGTGCTAATTGTTTACTTATTCCCGGTACTTTAACAAGTTCTTGCTCACTGGCACGACTAATTCCACGCAAACCACCAAAGTGTTTAAGCAGGTTCTGCCTGCGCTTGGGACCCAAACCCGCAATACCCTCCAAGGGTGAGACTGTTCTGGCTTTATTTCTGCGCGCTCGATGGCCGGTAATCGCAAATCGATGAGCCTCATCTCTAATCTGTTGAATCAGATGCAAAGCCAGTGAGTCATCAGCCAGGTGCACGGGCTGTTTGTCACCTAATATAAATAATTGCTCCATGCCTGCTCGACGCTCTTCCCCTTTAGCAACACCTATCACTAAAACACCTGTAACCTGTAACTCAGTGAGTACTTCACCCGCTTGAGTGAGCTGACCCTTACCGCCGTCGATAAATAGAATATCGGGTAATTTAGCTTCACCTTTTTGGAGTCGTTTATAACGTCGTGTCAACGCTTGATGCATGGCGGCATAATCATCACCCGGCGTGATATCCTCGATATTGAATTTACGATAATCCGATTTGAGGGCACCCTCACGATCAAATACCACACATGAAGCAACGGTTCTCTCACCTTGGGTGTGACTGATATCAAAACATTCCATGCGCTGGATAGCATGTGGTAAATTAAATGCTTCCTCCAATGCCTGATAGCGTTTCTCCATACCTGCACGACTGGCTAATTTGGCCTCAAAGCTGGCCTTAGTGTTTTTCTCCGCAAATTCCAACCAACGTGCACGCTTGCCACGGACTGAAGCAGTAATTTTAACTTTTGAGGTTCGCTGTACGCTGAGCATTTCTTGCAATACCTCATGATCTAACGGCAAGGTTGAGGTAATCACTTCCTCCGGAGGTTTCCTATCGAGGTAATATTGACCAATAAAGGCGTTGAGTAACTGTGCGGGTTCATATTGATGCGGTGTTTTGGGAAAATAGCTTTTGTTACCAAGATTCATTTTATTGCGCACCTGGAAAACCTGTACACACGCTAAATCATCACTGATACGACAGGTGATTATGTCGCAATCCCCCGACAGATCACTGACATATTGTTGCTGGGAGACTTGCCTGAGTGAGTCAATTTGATCACGGATTTTAGCCGCATATTCAAACTCAAGATTAGTCGAAGCGTGTTCCATTTCATCGACTAGATGATTAATAACTTGATCACTTTTGCCCTGCAAAAACTTACGCGCATAGTCGACATCCTTAGCATAGTTACTGGCACTAATTAAATTAACGCAGGGTGCGGTGCAACGTTCTATCTGATACTGCAGGCAAGGTCGGGAGCGATTTTTGAAAAAGCTCTCGCTGCATTGCCTGACTTTAAAGGTTTTTTGCAGCAAATTGAGCGTCTCACGCACTGCACCGACACTGGCATAGGGCCCGAAGTACTCCCCTTTTTTCTTTTTCGAGCCACGATAGAAACTTAAATTAGGAAATTCATGTTTTGATAAGAAAATGTAGGGATAACTTTTATCATCGCGCAATAAAATATTATATTTTGGTCGGTGTTGTTTGATCAGGTTATTTTCTAATAACAGGGCCTCTGCCTCGGTATTAGTGACCGTCACTTCAACATTATCGACCAGCGCTACCATGGCCTGAATCCGGGTACTGACGTTGCTACGATTGAAGTAGCTGGCGACCCGCTTATGCAGATTTTTCGCTTTGCCGACGTATAAGATGTCGCCAGCCTTATCCAGCATGCGATACACTCCGGGCCGCGCTGTCAGATGTTTGACAAATACTTTGGCATCAAATTTTGACGTACTGGTGTCCATCTAGGGTGATCACATACTGTCAATGAGTGTGCGTATAGTAGCAAAAACAGCCTCAAACTGTGGCTCAGTGAGCCGTTTTGTTTGCGTGTTATAGCGACTGCAGTGGTAGGAATCAACTAGTGTTAGCTGCTCGTTTAATGAGTGCTGTGCCGCGTGCGCAAAAGTGTAGTCTTTGAGTCGTAGGCCTAAGGCACGCAGGATTGATTCGTGCGCAATACGACCGAGTGCTAGGATGACATGGCGACCAACCAGTGCGCTAATTTCCTCTTGTAAATATAGACCACACGTTCTGGCCTCTGCAGGCGTCGGCTTGTTTTGTGGCGGCACACATTTAACAGCATTGGTAATGCGTGCATTGCGTAACTGCAATCCGTCATCTAGTGCATGTGATTCAGCTTGATTAGCAAAGCCATACTTGTGTAGCGTTCGGTACAGAATGATTCCTGCATGATCACCAGTAAATGGACGTGCTGTTGCGTTCGCTCCATGCAGGCCAGGCGCTAGTCCAACAATTAATAATTGTGCATCAGGATCACCAAATGCAGGCACTGGCTGACAGTAATAATCAGGATATTTAACTTTTGATTGTGCTAAGTAAT
>DDIE01000076.1:0-8147 GCA_002338385.1 Proteobacteria bacterium UBA1858 | reverse complement strand
GCTAGAACTTGAGTAATGCAGAACCCCAGGTAAAGCCTCCACCGAAAGCCTCTAGGATTACTGATTCACCTCGTTTGATGCGTCCATCACGAACCGCAGTATCTAAGGCCAACGGGACTGAGGCTGCTGAGGTATTACCATGTTGATCTACCGTCACAACTACTCTGTCCATAGGGAGTTTTAATTTGCGTGCGGTGGCCTGAATAATTCGCGTGTTGGCTTGATGCGGCACTAACCAGTCAATATCTGATTTATCGTAGTTGTTTGCTTCGAGTGTTTCATCAGCGATTCGACCCAGGGTATTCACCGCCATCTTGAATACTTCGTTGCCCTTCATGTAAATATAGGCCTCGCCTTGTTTAAGCAGTTCATAGCCTTCTGAGATTCCGCGCGGTACATGTAGAAGATGTTCATAGCTCCCGTCAGCATGGAGATGGGTCGATAATATGCCAGGTTCTTGACTGGCTTCCAGCACTACGGCACCGGCGCCATCAGCAAACAGCACACAGGTGCTTCGATCTGTCCAATCGACAATGCGTGATAACGTTTCTGCACCGATGACTAAGGCTGTTTTAGCAGCCCCTGAGCGAATGAAGTTATCAGCAATCGACAGGGCATAGACGAATCCAGTGCAAACAGCTTGCACATCAAAGGCAGGACAACCGTGGATGTCGAGTCGTTTCTGTATCAAGCAAGCGGTACTAGGAAACACTTTATCTGGCGTAGTGGTCGCCACAATAATGAGATCAATATCCTCAGGTGCTTTTGCTGCCATTTGCATCGCGCGACGAGCAGCGAATACGCCCAGATCGGCAGTTGTTTCACCCTCTGCGGCGATATGTCTTTTTTCGATTCCGGTACGTTCTTTAATCCATTGGTCTGTGGTATCCACCATGGCTTCCAAATCTTGATTTGTCAGCACTTTTTCTGGCAGATAACTGCCAGTTCCCTGGATACGCGAATAGACCATAGACTTAAGTGAGGAATATCTCCAATTGTTTATCAATCAGCTCAGGCACTGCTTTTTCAGATTCGATTTTTGCCATCTTAATGGCTGATTCGAAAGAGTAAGCGTCTGCACCACCATGACTCTTTATAACAATTCCTTTGAGCCCAAGCAAAGAAGCACCATTGTAATGTCTGGGGTCTATTGTTTCCTTCAGCTCCTTAAGTACCGGCTGGGCCAGAAATGCCACTAGTTTCGTATACAAATTCTTGGTGAATGATTGACGTGCCAAGTGTGATATCAGACGGGCAACACCTTCGCTGGTTTTTAAAGAGACATTACCAACAAAGCCATCGCAGGCGATGACATCGACATCACCACAATAAATATCGTCGCCTTCAACATAACCAATATAATTGAGACTACTTTTCTCCAGCAGAAGATTGGCTTCTTTGACCTGATCATTTCCTTTGATCGCCTCTTGGCCAACATTCAACAATCCCACACGTGGTGCAGAGATGTCATCCACTGCGCTCGCGAGTACCGAACCCATGACCGCAAATTGAAATAAGTTTTCCGCCTTACAATCAACATTGGCACCCAGATCCAGCATGTGCGTATGGCCGCTCAATGCTGGCAAAATAGTGTTGATTGCAGGTCGGTCAATACCGGCCAAGGTATGCAGGACATAACGCGCAGTCGCCATCAGGGCACCGGTATTGCCTGCGCTTACACAGGCGTGTGCGGCTTTATCACGCACCAGATTGATGGCCACACGCATGGAGGAATTTTTCTTGTTGCGTAATACCTGCGCGGGCGGTTCGTCCATACCGACCACTTCGGTGGTATGAAGGATGGTGAATCTGTTGCTATCGACCTCAGATTGTTTATCTATTTGAAAGTTGATGGCAATCTCATCACCCACCAAAATCAGATCGAGATCTGGATATTTTTTCAGTGCGTTGACAGCCGCGGGGACGACCACCTTTGGGCCATGATCTCCTCCCATACAATCTAGGGAAATAGTCGTTTGCATGATGGCCTGTTAGTGTAGGTAGCAGAGACTGCTACTGAGTAAGAAAAAATGTAAGTAAATGGACTAGAGGCAGCGCCCTACTCTTCGTCCTCTTCTATTTCATTTTGTTTAATAACTTGGCGACCACGATAAAATCCATCAGGGCTGACATGATGTCTGCGATGTGTCTCGCCAGTCGTTGAATCAACTGACAGTGTGGCTGAGCTCAGGCTGTCATGCGCACGGCGCATGCCTCTCTTAGATGGTGTTTTGCGGTTTTGTTGAACTGCCATTTTATTCTCCAGTAGTTTCTATACTGCTATATATTCAAATCTTTTAGTTTCGCAAACGGATTTTCTTTAGGCTGATCCGCAGGCACGTGTTCTTTATTTTTAATCCATTTTTGTGCACTCGCTGAACACTCCTCCAAGAGCGAGTGTTTAGGCACTATGGGCAACGCTAGGATAATTTCTTGTTCCAAAAAATCCACGGTGTCTATGTGTTGCTCATTATACTCAAATACTTCATGCCCCTCTTGACTAGCTGATTCAACAGCTGCACCGCTCACCAGTAGCAACTCAAATTGGCTGTTGATAGCCACATTCGTGTGCCTTAAACAGCGCTGGCAGATTTGCACTACCTCACCGTCAATAGTACCTTTCACTAACGGGTAGTGCAGCGATGACTTTGAAAAAGACATCGTTACCACGATTTGAGTAGCTGGATTCGGTGTGATTTCAACGATTCTGGGCAAATCGGCAACTACCAGTTCACCGGAAAATTGGCGCTCCTGTTTGGCAAACAAGACAGGATCAATTCGCAGAGGGATATCGTTGTTCATTCGGGACGCAAGTGTATAGATTCACTAGTGTTACGTCAAAGAGTTTAGACGTGCTTTTAGGCGGTATATCAACGAAATTTCAGTGTTTTCCAATCAATTTCTGCTATCTTGCATGAAAGCAAGTTAATTCATTAACGTTTATCGCCCGGCACTATGCTCAAACTTATATTGGCCTCCAGTTCACCCTATCGACAACAGCTACTTTCACGCCTTGGTGTGAGCTTTGACTGTGTCTCGCCTGAAATCGACGAACAGCACTTGAAAGACGAAAGCCCTGATGACTATGTTCTTCGATTGAGTAGAGAAAAAGCAGCAAAAATCGGTGAAATTCGAGAAAAATCACTCATTATCGGATCAGATCAATGCGCTGTATGTGACCAGCAAATTATCGGCAAGCCAGGCTCGCATGCGGTAGCCTTGCAGCAACTCAGCCAACTGTCAGGCAAACAAGTGGATTTCATCACCGGTGTGACTGTATTCAATACTCAATCCGGCGCGATGAGCACCTGGGCTGATCGTTATACGATTAAATTCAGAACGCTCCAGAGCGATGAAATCGAAAGGTATCTGCGCGTTGATCAACCCTATAATTGCGCCGCCAGTTTTAAATCAGAAAGTCTCGGTATCGCGCTGTGTGAGTCCATGCAGGGCGATGATCCGACCGCGCTAATCGGCTTGCCGCTGATCCAAGTCGCGCAGCAATTGCGCCAGTTTGGCTTGGTTATACCCTAAATGCGCCTACTGTAGGTAAGGTCGGTTAACTAACAATTTGAGTTGGTTCACCATCGCGCTGCCAAGATTACCCGCAAAACGCTCGAAGAAATCCTGTTTGTGTGTGTAATCGATGATTTTTTCCGCATCGACAACCTCTCGGGCAACATACCCCGCACTGCCAAGCTCATCGGCCAGACCCAGGGTGATAGCGCGTTCGCCAGTCCAGAATAGTCCGCTGAATAGAGCTGGGTCATCAACCAGCTTGTCACCGCGTCCATGTTTAACTGCGGTGATAAATTTGTCGTGTACCTCGTCGAGAAGATTCTGGACATGGGCTTTTTCAAATGTGTTCTCTGCGCTAAAGGGATCCAACAAGGCTTTGTGCTCGCCAGCCGTGAGTAGGCGACGCTCAATACCAAGTTTCTCAATGGCATCAACAAAACCGAAGCCATCCATCCGCACCCCAATCGAGCCCACGATACTGGATTCATTCACGTATATTTTATCGGCAGCAACAGCCACATAAAAGCCACCGGAAGCACATACGTCTGCGATTACTGCATAAATTGGCTTACTCGGATAGATGCTACGCAGGCGATTTATTTCATCATTGATATAGGCGGATTGAACAGGTGAACCACCAGGTGAATTGATGCGCAATATTACGGCTGCTGCGGCCTCACTCTCGAAGGCATCGCGTAATCCAGCGACAACGTTATCAGCACTGGACGTCTCTCCCTCAGCAATCACTCCAACGAGGTCAACCAAAGCGGTATGCCGCTCATTAACAGCATCGAATTCAACTTGATTGAAACCGACAAAACTAATCAATACCACGAATAGATAAGCAAATCCCAGTAGCTTAAAGAATATACCCCAACGCCTGGCTCGACGTTGCTCTTTGAGTCCGGATGCTGCCAGATCTATGATCGCTTGACGTTCCCAATCGGGTTTTGATGGATCCATAATTAACCTCTATCTGTAATTATGTTGTGACACTAATAGTATTTACTTGACTGCACAAGCAGCTGCACTGGATTATTGCTGTTTGCGCAGTTGTCTGCACAGGGTCTTGAGCTCACTTGGCATGGGCGCAGTGAATTCGTAGTTCTGACTCAGGTCGCGTAGTTTAAGTTTCAATTGGGTCGCATGTAAGAACATCCTTTTAAATCCAAGCTTAGCGATTTCTCGATTATGCGCAAAATCACCATAGCGCTTATCACCCACTAGAGGATAACCCTCTTGTTGGGCATGGACTCTAATTTGATGCGTACGCCCCGTTTCAATAGCTGCTTTAATGAGACTGTTGTGGCTGAACAGTTCGATCGTTGAAAAAATCGAGACGGCCTGCTTACCCTGCTCATCGACCATCATCTTAGCGCCTACTGTGTGGTCTATATGCTTATCCAGCGCGTGTTCAATACGTTTATTTTTAACCTGCCATTGACCTTTGACCAACAGGGTATATTCCTTCATTGAGGTCTCGTCTTGCAACGATTGTTGTGCGTCCAGTAAAGCCCGTCGAGTTTTAGCTAATACCAGACAACCACTGGTCTCTTTGTCTATTCGATGTGCCAGTTCCAGAAAGGGTTGATGCTCGCGACTGGCGCGCATAATCTCTATCACGCCCCAACGCTCACCGGTACCACTGTGTGCCGCAATCCCGGAGGGCTTGTTTAACACCATCAAGTATTCATCTTCATAAATGATACTGTTTTCCAATGTTGCCATTAACTCCTCAGGCACCTGCTGAGATGCGCGTGACTCCGCGCTGTAATTCTGAATAGGCGGGATTCTGATGCTATCCCGCAACTGCAAGCGGTATGTTTGTTTGGCCCGCTTTTTATTTACCCGCACTTCACCACTACGTATTGCACGGTATATACGGCTCTTAGGTACATTCTTAAAATAGGCAATTAAAAAGTTGTCGAGGCGTTGCCCTTCTTTGTTGATATCGATTGTGACCAGTTTCGCTTGCATATGAGGTGATATTGATTACCGGTTTGTATTGCCGCATATAACAATGATTGCTATCATTACGCGGTCTGATGAGTTAGTGAGCTTACTGTTAAAGCCCGTATCAATCTATAAAAAAAACAGCTAATTGAAAGACATAGTTACCGTATTACCTAATACCAGAGTAACTGCAACCTAAAACTTAGAAAAATCTGAGAGATTTCAGATTTATTAAATAAACATTACGAATGCCCTTTCTATTTCCCATGCTCTGCTGGATCGGCTCCTGTGCTCAAGCACGCACAGCGACAATCATGAACGACGTTGGATGCTCTGGTGAGCATACGTTCGCCATGCCGTATGCTCCTGCATGCTATCCGGAAGTAGAAGAACAACGAGATAATTATGAAAAGAATCCTAGTCAATGCGACGCAGCAGGAGGAACTGCGTGTCGCTATGGTCGATGGCCAAAAACTATACGACCTCGATATCGAAGTCCCTTCCCAAGAACAGAAAAAAGCCAACATATATAAAGCAGTTATTACCCGGATTGAGCCGAGTTTAGAGGCGGCTTTTGTCAATTACGGAGTAGAGCGCCATGGTTTTCTGCCTTTCAAGGAGATCTCTAAGCTCTATTTCAAAAATAATAACACCCGTCAGGGTGAGCGACCGGCGATTAAAGATCTGATTGAAGAAGGTCAGCAACTTGTGGTCCAGGTTGAGCGTGAAGAGCGCGGGAATAAAGGTGCAGCATTAACTACCTTTATTAGTCTGGCTGGGCGTTATTTGGTATTGATGCCCAATAACCCTCGTGCCGGCGGTGTGTCGCGTCGAATTGAGGGCGATGATCGTAAAGAGGTGCGCGAAGCACTGAATGATGTGGTCATTCCTGATGGCATGGGTGCAATTGTCAGAACCGCTGGTGTCGGCCGCAGTAGCGAGGAGTTAACCTGGGATCTAGAGTACTTACAGAAAGTCTGGTCAGCGATCCAAACTGCTGCTGATCAACGCAATGAGCCATTTCTGATCTATCAAGAGAGTAATGCAATGATACGCGCTCTGCGTGATCATTTTCGCTCAGATATCAACGAAATTATTATTGATGATAAGCAGATCTTTCAGGATGCACAGAACTTCATTCAGCAGGTCATGCCGAACAGCATCCGAAAATTGAAACTGTATGAAGATCATGTGCCATTATTCAACCGTTACCAGATTGAAGGTCAAATTGAATCGGCTTTCCAGCGTGAAGTTTCCCTGCCCTCAGGTGGCGCTATCGTAATTGATCACACCGAAGCATTGCTATCCATTGATATAAACTCTGCTCGCGCCACGAAAGGTAGCGATATTGAACAAACTGCACTCCACACCAATTTAGAAGCCGCCGATGAGGTTGCCAGACAATTACGTCTACGTGATCTTGGTGGTTTAATCGTGATTGATTTCATTGACATGCTGGCCAATAAAAACCAGCGTGAAGTGGAGAATCGTTTGCGTGATGCGGTCAAACTTGATCGTGCCAGAATCCAAATCGGACGTATCTCCAGATTCGGTCTTCTCGAGATGTCACGTCAGCGTTTACGTCCCTCGCTTGGCGAATCCAGTCAGATAGTATGTCCGCGTTGCAATGGTCAAGGTACCATCAGGAATAGTGAATCCTTAGCACTAGCCATTCTGCGCTTGCTAGAAGAAGAGGCTATGAAAGATAAGACAGGCAAAGTGCTCGCACGTGTGCCAGTCGATGTAGGGACGTTCCTGCTGAATGAGAAACGCATCTCACTGCAAGACATCGAGCAACGCCATAAAGTTGATCTTGTGATTATTCCACAAAACACCATGGAGTCCCCTCATTTTGAGGTTCAACGTCTGCGCAATGATGATAAAGAACATGAAGATAAAGCCAGTTTCGAAATGGCGGATGCCGCGCAAGAAACAGTCGAGATTATGACCACTACCAGTCGCGCTACGCCTAAACCCGCTGTCTCGACTGTCACGATGGATATTCCGGCACCTTCAACGCCTGCAAAACAGGAAACTAACACTCAGCCCGAAGACCATAAAGCCCTCAAGAAAGGAATATTCAGTCGCGCAATTGCCTGGTTGTTTGAAGATCCTGTGACTAAGGAAGAAGCACCAGCTGCAGAAAAACCCACTCAGGATCGACGCCGTGGTTCGCAGAACAATCGTCGAGGCGGCCGCAGACGTAACAATCAAAGGCGTGGTAACGACCGCAGATCGGATACTCGTAGTGAAACTCGCAGTGACCAGAATACTGATGGCGACAAAGATAGTTCTACCCAGCGCGACGAAAAACGTTCGGGTCAGCGTGGTGATAACCGTGACGCGCGTGGTTCACGCAATAATCGCAATCGTAACCGCAACCGCAATCGCAATCGTCAGGGACGTAATAATCAAAAGCCATCTACTGGCAGTGACCAAGTGAGCACTGAGCAAGTGGCTGTGCAAGTCACATCCCAGGCACACACCAGTGAGGTAAAATCAAGCGCGGCACCAGAGCGTAAACCCAAAGCGCCGCAATCAAGCGCAGCACCAGAACATCAACCAAAAGCGTCGCAATCAAGCGCAGCACCAGAGCGTAAACCTGCAGCCACACCGCAATCAAGCGCAGCACCAGAGCGTAAACCTGCAGCCACACCGCAATCAAGCGCAGCACC
>DDIE01000052.1:886-24428 GCA_002338385.1 Proteobacteria bacterium UBA1858 | reverse complement strand
CCAACACATCCGTCAAGTCTGCAGCACTAGAACGAAGAAATTCACTTTGCATGACGGCCCTCCGTATGCGAATGGTGATATTCATATTGGCCACGCGGTGAATAAGATTCTTAAAGATATAATTGTTAAGAGCAAGACTCTGGACGGCTATGATAGTCCGTTCATCCCTGGCTGGGACTGTCATGGACTACCGATAGAAGTGATGGTCGAGAAGAAGAAAGGTAAGCCCGGGCATAAAATCACTGCAAAAGAATTTCGCCAAGCCTGTCGGGAATATGCTCAAAAACAGGTCGAGCGTCAGTGTCAGGACTTCATCCGTCTGGGGGTGTTTGCGGATTGGCAAAACCCTTATCTGACAATGAATTTTCAGGTTGAAGCCGATACGGTGCGCGCACTGGCTAAAATTATTGCCAATGGTCATCTGGAGCGTGGCTTTAAACCGGTTTACTGGAGTGTCGCGAGTGGTTCGGCGTTGGCTGAAGCCGAGGTGGAGTACCAAGACAAAACCTCTTATGCCATTGATGTCAAGTTCACTGTCTCTGATCAAGCGGCATTTAAAAAACATTTCCCAGATGCGCAGGAGAATATGACGGCCCACATTGTCATCTGGACGACCACGCCCTGGACATTACCTGCTAACCAAGCGGTCAGTCTGCATCCTGACTTTGAGTATGTCTTGTGTCAGGTGAACAATGAATATTTATTACTCGCGAGTGATCTGCTCGCGGCCACCATGGCACGCTATCAAATTGAAGATTATCAGGTAGTCGGCCGCTGTCAGGGGGCAGTTTTGGAAAACCTCCTCCTGCAACATCCTTTCTACCCCAACCAGGTGCCTGTCATACTTGGCCACCATGTCACTACCGAAGCAGGCACAGGTGCTGTTCACACGGCGCCCGATCACGGTATGGATGACTTTGTGGTCGGCAATCAATATGGCTTGGGGACTTTGAATATCGTTGACGATAATGGTGTCTATCGCGACAGTGTAGACATATTTGCCGGGCAGCATGTGCACAAAGTTGAACCGGCAGTGATTGAATTACTCGCCAGCAACAATAAGCTGGCCTGCCAGCATAAAATTCAGCATAGCTTTCCCCATTGCTGGCGCACCAAGACCCCTCTGATCTTCCGTGCCACGCCACAGTGGTTTATCAGTATGCAGAAAAATAATTTATTAGCGCACTGTTTGCAAGAAGTAGAAAAAGTCAGCTGGTTACCCGGTTGGGGTAAAACGCGGATCAATAGCATGCTTGCCAATAGTCCCGACTGGTGCATTTCGCGCCAGCGTACATGGGGAGTTCCGATTCCCTTATTTGTCCATAGAGATACTCAGGAGCCCCACCCCGATACGCCCAAGCTGATGGAACAGGTGGCACAACGTATCGAACAAGAGGGCATTCAAGCCTGGTTTGATCTTGATGCCACCGAGCTGCTCGGCGCACAGGCAGATCATTATGTGAAATCAGTAGACACTCTCGATGTGTGGTTCGATTCTGGTGTGACCCATGACTCAGTTATCCAAGCGCAGTCCACGTTAGACTTTCCTGCTGACCTTTATCTGGAGGGTTCTGATCAGCATCGCGGTTGGTTTCAGTCCTCTCTGAAAACCAGCGTAGCCATTAATAATTGCGCTCCCTACAAGACTGTCTTAACTCATGGCTTCACGGTCGATGCCAGCGGTCGCAAAATGTCCAAGTCACTGGGTAATGTAATTGCGCCACAAAAAATATTTAAATCATTGGGCGCTGATATCCTCCGCCTGTGGGTAGCCTCCAGCGATATCAGCACCGAAATGAGTGTGTCTGATGAAATTTTAAAACGCACTGCTGATTCTTATCGACGTATGCGTAATACGGTCCGCTATTTACTGTCTAACTTACACGGCTTTGATCCCGCTCGGGATGCTGTTGATTTTGCTGATATGGTTGCTCTCGATCGCTGGATCATTCATACCACAGCGCAGCTACAAGAGCAGGTCATCGGTCACTATGAACGCTATGAATTTCATCAACTCTATCAAACTCTGCATAATTTCTGCATCAGTGATTTGGGTGGGCTATATCTAGACATTATCAAAGATCGTGTTTACACCACACCGACTCACAGTGTAGCGCGTAGGTCTGCGCAGACAGCCACCTATCATATTGCGCAGGCGCTATTACGCTGGCTGGCGCCCATCCTCAGCTTTACCGCTGAAGAGGCCTTACAGCACATACCTGGTAATACAGAGCAGACTATTTTTACTACCCAGTGGTATGACCAGTTGGCCACGCTGCAGCCTGACGAACCACTCAACGATGCTGCCTGGCAAGCAATTTTTGAAGTGCGTCAAGTCGTTCTCAAACGCCTGGAGGAAGCGCGTGAGCAAGGACTGATCGGCTCAGCACTGGAATCCAGTGTCGCTATTTATTGTTCACCTAAAATACTGAGTACCTTGGCAAAACTCGGTGACGAGTTACGTTTTGTAATGATCACCTCCAGCGCAGACGTGCATGCCCTGACAGCACAACATGCCAATGCTGAAACATTCGATCTGACGGATAATCAACATATCGTTCTGTCGATCAGTAAATGCCAATACAAGAAATGTACCCGTTGTTGGCATCTGCGTGCAGATGTTGGTCAGCATCCTGAGCATCCTGAGTTATGTGGACGCTGTATTGATAACATCGAAGGTGCAGGTGAAGTCCGGCATTATGCGTAAGTGGCTGCTCTCGATTGGCCTGTTAACGGCTTTTGATCAGGCGACTAAGCGCCTAGCTGAAACCTTACTCAGCTATGCCACACCAGTCGAATTATTGCCCTCAGTCAATCTTATGCTGACGTATAATCAAGGTGCTGCATTTAGTCTGTTGAGTGAAGCTGGAGGTTGGCAACGCTGGTTTTTCGTTTTCCTGGCAAGTGCAATTTGTATCTATATTTTACGTTGGCTGAGCCAATTAAAACCCGACCAAATCAATACCGCTCGCGCCCTAGTTCTGATTGTGAGTGGTGGCTTAGGTAATCTCATTGATCGGATTGTATTTGCCCAAGTGACAGACTTCATCGATATCTATTACAGCAGTACTGCACAGTGTTTACCGCTGTTCTTTAGCTGGGCACAGATCAGTTGCCATTGGCCAACATTTAATGTGGCCGATATTTTGATTTGCCTCGGCACTGGCTTGCTTTTCATCCAAATACTACGAGAAAATCGAGCCCATGGAACCGATTAAAATCAAACTCGCAAATCCACGTGGATTTTGTGCTGGTGTTGATCGCGCAATTGAGATCGTGGAGCGCGCACTCGATCTGTTCGGTACACCAATCTATGTGCGCCATGAAGTGGTACATAATCGTTTCGTGGTGGATAAGTTACGTGAAAAAGGTGCTGTCTTTGTCGATGAGCTTGATCAGGTGCCTGATCAGGCGACTGTGATATTCAGTGCACATGGCGTCGCACAAGCAGTCCGTACCGAAGCTAAACGGCGTCAACTGAATGTATTTGATGCTACTTGTCCTTTGGTCACAAAAGTTCATATGCAGGTCGTGCGTAATTGCAATCAAGGTCGCGACACGGTGTTAATTGGCCATAAAGGTCACCCGGAAGTGGAGGGCACCATGGGTCAGTGTGATGTTGATAGTGGGGGTCGCATCCTGCTGGTGGAGTCAACCGATGATGTCTACACGATCGAGATTGATAAACCAGAGGAACTCTCCTATGTCACTCAGACGACCCTATCCGTCGACGATACTCAGCAAATAATTCTGGCACTTAAAGCACGTTTTCCCAATATTCAAACACCTAAACGTGATGATATTTGTTATGCCACACAAAATCGCCAGGATGCCGTAAAGCAGCTGGTCAATGAATGTGACTTGTTATTAGTGATCGGCTCAAAAACAAGTTCTAATTCTAATCGCTTGCGTGAAATTGCGGAAAAAAATGGGATTGAGTCTTATCTCATCGATAACGCCTCTTACATTAATCAAAGCTGGCTGGCGGGCAAAAAAAGTATTGGCGTGACTGCAGGCGCCTCCGCGCCAGAAGTGCTGGTCAAGGAAGTTATTACAACACTGACTAATTTATGCCAGTGTGAAATTAATGAGATTACCGGAGTCGAGGAAAATATAACCTTTGCCTTACCCAAAGAATTGCGCGCGCCTGTCAACTGATCACCAGTTCAATTTTTCATTGCGTGATGTATAAATCAGCGGTAGTTGCTTGAGATCTGCGGGACGCGCAGTTAATTCCACACAATGATTAATAGCCTCCACTCCACAGGTATTGAGCTCAATCACATAACCATCAATCTGCATATCCGTTTGCTCTGGCAACGCTAAGTGATAGCTATTGTGGTCAGCAAAGTATTGTCTCTGAGCATGCATGAGTTCTAGTAATACTATTTTCGCATTGGCGCGTTGCACTCTCTGTTGGTGGTGTTGAAAACTTGGCAAGATCAGGGCGCTCATAATCGCGATAATCAGCACCACAATCAGACATTCAATGATGCTTAGACCAGACGTATCCAATAATACGATCCGCTGCACGCGGATAAGAGTCATATTCGTACTTGCTGCCAACTGCGCCGACCTAATACAGAGGGCTCAGCCAAAGGTGTGCTGGCGTGGTTGTATACTGACTCAATATACACCAGTGCTTTACCATTATTGCTAGTAGCACGGACGGTGATTTTAAACATCAATAACTGTCCCGTGGGTTGTGGCTGTAGTGTGGCAGCGACGAGCGTTGCCAGGTGTTGTATTACATAGTGACCATATCCGGTTGCATGTGCTTGACTGCTCCAGTCAATCTGACGCCAGATCTGATCGTATAGATCACTGCCCAACGCGTCGCTTAGATCACTATCAAAATGATCACATGCTTGCAGTTGGCGGATACGATATTCACCCTGTTTGAGGGTATTTTCTGCGTTTGCAAGAGCCTCAACGTGGTCACTAGGCTTTTGTAAGCGGCTGTAGCACGTAAGCTGAAGGCTGCTGGCAACGCCTCCTGAACCCATATCAGCGTCTCAGCAAACCCCTCTCTACTATTGTTTTGATTGTGATCAACAAATACTATCCAGCCCTGCTCATACTGTTCAGTGTTGCATTGTTGGCCATTACTACTGGCGCAAATCGCCACACGCTGAGTGTTATTAACTGCTTGCGTCCGCGCTAAAGCCAGTGTTGCCACAAATAAATTTATCGTACTGCTAAGTTGGTTGCTGATGGTGAGCGCGCGATATGAAGGTACCGCCACAGCGATGAGTAATGCGCTGATCGCGAGCACAACCACTATTTCAGTAATACTAAGACCTGATATCCGCATCGATAATGAGCCAATGATACATATCCATCAGCTTACACTGCCTGTCATTCAGGGAAAGACGCGCATGTTCGCACGCTGCAACAAACGATCTTAGTGCGCGCTTGCTGAGGGGCTAACAGTTGCGCAAGCGCGGCATGTATTTAGGGGGTTCGGCTGTCAGCTAACTGCTGCTGTTGACTCAGATCTTTTAATACATTCAAGGCCTCATCCAGCACAGCATCATTATCACTGTCCGCCGGTACGGTGATTTTCTTCACCACCGGCTGCTCAGATGCGGATTGGTTCTCGGATGATTGATTGTTCTCCAGATGGCCCTCTAGATCTGATTCACGCACGAATCTAAAGCTTTTGTCGACGGCACCCTGTTCGACGACTTCTTCTACCAAGATATCAGGCTCAATACCCTGTGCCTGAATAGAGTGCCCATCAGGCGTGTAATACCTGGAGGTTGTCAGTTTGATCCCGTTATTGGCTTGCAATGGCAGCACAGTCTGCACCGAGCCCTTACCAAATGACGTCTTACCCATAACGATGGCACGACCATGATCTTGCAAGGCACCTGCGACAATCTCTGAGGCGGATGCTGAGCCCTCATTGATCAGAATGACTATGGGTGCATTATTCATCATGTCGGGAGTACTGGCCTTGTAGCTCAACTCACCATCTGAGCCTCTGCCTTTGGTATACACTATCATTTGCCCGTCATTAAGGAATACATCCGATACGCCAACAGCACCCGTCAGCACACCACCAGGATTATTGCGCAGATCCAGCACTAAACCCTGCAAGCGCTCTTTGTCCGGTCGATTAAACTTTTGGATAGCGTCAATCACGTTGCGCGTGGTCTTCGCTTGAAAACTGGAAATACGTAAATAACCATAGCCCGGCTCCAGTACCCGACTACGCACACTTTTAACTGTTATGACATCGCGGGTCACGGTAATTTCCAGCGGTGCGATTTCTCCATCACGCATAATTGTCAGAAGTATGTCGCTACCGCGCTTGCCGCGCATTAATTTTACGGCATCATTTAGGGTCAGTCCCTTGACCACCGTTTGATCGAGCTTGATGATCATATCCCCCGCTTTGACCCCGGCTCTGTCTGCAGGAGTACCTTCAATTGGCGCGATGACCCGCACAAGTCCGTTTTCCATACCCACTTCTATACCTAGGCCCCCGAACTCGCCTTTAGTGCCAATTTTAAGTTCCTCGAATGCGTCGGAGCTTAAGTAGACCGAGTGTGGATCGAGACTGCTCATCATGCCTCGGATAGCCCCTTCAAGCAGCGTTTTATCATCCACTTCTTCAACATATTCCTGTTTAATCCGCGCATAAATATCTGTGAACAGACGGATATCTGCGAGGGGTAATTGCGCTGCGTGATGATCATCAGCTTGCGCATGCACGAGCTGGGAAGTAACTATGGCCAGCGTCAAGACCAAACCCATGAGGATGTGATGACTAAAATAGTTATACTTTTTCATAGCTTGCTCCAAATCTCATTATGCTGTGTTGTGTCCGAGTATCATTGCCAGTCTGTTATTGCCCACGCAATCAACCGCACCAAACCGAGGGGTCCACTGGTGTGCCTTGATGGCGAATCTCAAAATACAGATTTGGACTAGCGGTATCGCCAGAATCTCCGACAATAGCAATCACTTCACCTCGTGTCACATTTTCCCCGGTTTTTTTGTACAGACCCTCCGCATGGGCGTACAGACTCATGTAATTATCCCCATGATCGACGATTGTTAACCAGCCATAGTGATCAAACCAATCGGCAAACACGACCTCACCAGAAAAAATAGCATGTATTTCTGTCCCTGCTTCAGCTGCCAGACTCACTCCCGTCCAGTCCACGCCTGAGGCGCTGATTTTAAGCTCCCCAAACTTATTCTTGAGTGATCCACGCACGGGCCACTTGAGGCGACCTTTCAATTGACTGAATGCCTGTTTATTGGCCGCAACCTGCTGGCGCTTCAGTTGCTCGAGCAAGTTAGCCAACTGCCGCTGCTGATTCTGCTGATCCTGAATGGCTGTTGTGTTTTCTTGGATGAGCTGAGCAAGTGTATTTTTGGCTTTTTGTTTTTGCTCTCTGGCTAGGGCGAGTAACTGATATTGCTCTTGCTGCTGGAGATGCAGCTGTTGCTGATTCTGCTGGTTAGCCAGAACTGCTTGTTGGTTTTGTTGCAGTTGTGTGTTTAAGGCCTGAATACGCGTGATTTGTTCAATTTGTGCTTGGTGCAAATAATTGTATATGACGCTGTTACGGCCGACATTCTGCAGGCTCTGCTGGTTAAGAATGAATTGCCAGCGGCTATGGGCATTAAATTGATAAGCAGATATGAGTTGTTGTTTAAAACGTTCTGTCTGGACTTCGAGCTGTGCTTGCAACACGTATCTTTGCTCATGTAACAGCTGCAGGTCATGCTGGCTGTTTTCGATACGTCTTAATGAACCTCGCAGAGCAGCATGCAAAACCCCCATATCTTTATCTATTTGTTGCGATTCTGCCTCTAAAAGCGAGTAATTGCTACTATCTTCGCTCAAATGAAGCTCTAGCTGATGGATATTCTGGGCGATTTTCTGGAGCTGCTCTTGCAGTGCTTGGGGACTGTCCTGGGCAAGGCTAGAGGTGCTCATACACACTAAAATGAGCGTTTTAAGCCATCCATTGGCGGCCAAAAACACACTCGGGCGTGCTTGCATACAGGCCATAACGTTATTCAACAGACAAATTCCTCAATCATTGGACACTTTAAAGGTTTATTATATTAGCTAATTATAATATCGTGTTGTTATCGTTACATGGAACAAGAAAATAATGACTGAATCCTCATTTTTGCAACTGACCCGATCTGAATTAATGGCAAGAGAGGATGACATCCAGCGCGCCTCTCGTTCACTCAAAGCCATGTCACATCCCCTGCGTTTAAAAATACTATGTGTGTTAGGGGACCGCGAGATTAGCGTGCAAGATATTGTTGAATATGTCGGTACATCACAAAGCAACATTTCACAGCATCTTGCTATCCTGCGTGACAAAGAAATCCTCAAGTCGCGTAAAGACGCCAATCGCGTTTATTACAAAGTTGGCGATGAGCGCACTCTAAAGCTGATTGAGATGATGCAACACGTATTTTGCTCGACTCACTAACCACTTCGCTTATAATGCGATTTCATTTTTGATGTGAGTTCAGCATGCCCCTAGAATCAGAATTCTTTGCCAGTAATATTGTCCTCTTTGGTGCCCTTGGGATTATTATTGCACTCATCCTAAGACTGGAAATCAAGCGCGCTACCTCCGGTTTTAAAGCCATCAGTCCTACCGAAGCAGTGCAACTCATTAATCGAGAAGATGCAATTCTGCTTGATGTGCGTGAAGACAATGAAATTGCTCAAGGCAGCATACGCAATGCTGTCCACCTATCTCTAAGTGTTTTGAAGCAACGCGTAGAAGAACTCAGAAAACACAGTGAACAACCTATCATCACATACTGTCGCACGGGCAATCGTTCTGCAGAGGCTTGTGCCATACTGTTACAAAATGACTTCGATAAAGTGATGTCGCTAAAAGGCGGCATAGAAGGTTGGAAAGTAGCAAATTTACCGGTGACAAAAAAATGACCAATAATGTTCCTGACATAAAAGTATACAGTGGCAATTTATGCCCCTACTGCAATGCTGCCAAGCGTCTGCTCGAGAGTAAGGGGGTGACCTATCAAGAAATCAATGTTGATACCGATCCAGCCCAACGTGAAAAAATGGAGCAGTTAACGCAACGAACGTCCGTGCCACAAATATTCATCAACGATACACATATTGGCGGCTTTGACGATCTGGCAGAACTCAATCGTGAGGGTAAATTAGATACCTTGCTCAACAAATAACACTGAGGGTAGATTGTATGGCTGATAAAGAAGAACAGAAATTTGAGATGCAGAAGGTTTTTCTGAAAGATGTCTCTTTCGAGGCTCCTTGCTCGCCAGAAATATTCCGCGAAAAATGGTCACCTAAAACTGAAATACATCTTGCCTCTAACAGTGAAAAACTGGCGGATAATATTTACCTGATTACACTCGATATAACAGTCACAGCCACGCAGGAAAATGACAACGACGATAAACAAGTGGCTTTCCTGGTGGAACTCAAACAATGTGGTATTTTCTCTTTAATGGGTTTCGATGACACCCAACTGAATCAGATTCTGGGTAGTTATTGTCCCCATTCCTTATTTCCTTATGCACGCGAGGCCATCTCTGACTTTGTCAGCAAGGGTGGTTTCCCACCCATGTTGCTATCACCTGTAAACTTTGATGCGTTATACGCACAACAACAGATAGCCCGCAAAAAAGCGCAGCAAGAAGGCGAGCAAACACAACACTGATCAATGCCTGAGTCACCGCGAGTAATAGGCGTCCTGGGTGCAGGAGCATGGGGCACGGCGCTAGCTGTCCAGCTTGCCAGAGTACAGACACAGGTCAGCCTATGGGCACGCGACCCTGCCCACCTCGTGCAAATCATTGCCGAGCATGAGAACCGCCGCTATCTAAAGGGTGTACCGATCCCCGCAAACATCATGCCTGCGGCGCAACTCGAGCAACTGCTCAAGACGGCTCATTATATTATTGTGGCAACACCCAGCTCATCCATGCGCAGCATTATGCAAGCGATCAATTGCTATCATAGTGACGCCTTACACGGTGTCATATGGGCAGCTAAAGGGCTAGAACAAGAGACAGGTAAATTTCTGCATGAGGTCGCAGCAGAGGAGTGTCCGACCACGATTAAGCATGCTATTTTATCCGGCCCATCTTTTGCGCATGAGGTAGGCATGGGCTTACCCACCGCGGTAACGATCGCTTCGGACTCACGCGAGTTTGCCCATCAGGCAGCCGAGTTATTTCATCATCCCTTATTTCGCACCTACATCAGTACCGATGTCACTGCGGTGGAAATTGGCGGTACATTCAAAAATATTCTGGCCATCGCCGCTGGGATCGTTGATGGTTTAGAACTCGGCGCCAATGCGCGTGCTGCCCTAATCACCCGTGGTATCGCTGAGATGATACGTTTTGGACGCGAACTGGGAGTTGATACCGACACTTTAATCGGTTTGTCCGGGGTAGGTGATATTGTTCTCACCTGCACTGAGAATCTGTCGCGTAACCGGCGTTTTGGTCTGGGTCTGGGCTTAGGTCAATCTGTCAGCCAGATTGAAACTGAAATCGGGCAAGTCATCGAAGGCAAATATGCGGCCAAGGTCATTCATGAGCTGGCCCAAAGACATAAGCTGGAATTACCGATCAGTGAGCAGGTGTATGCTGTGCTATATGCAGACAAACCCGCTGACGTCGCGGTGCAAGAATTACTAGCCCGTTCGTTGAAACATGAAGCTGACTAATTTGCGGCACCCAAAAAATCAATCTGCCGCCACGCCTCAAATAAAAAAATTGCGGTCGCATTAGACAAGTTAATACTGCGACTGTCGGCCAGCATAGGTAATCTCAACACATCTTGGGGCTTGAAATCAGCCAGTATTTCCACGGGTAGTCCGCGTGTTTCAGGACCGAACAAGAATGCATCTTGGGGTTCAAATTGCACTTCTGCATAGGATTGTGTGCCCTTAGTAGAACAGGCAAACATGCGCCGATAGGTAATATTTTGCAAGCAATCGGCGTAGCTGGCGTGCTGTTCAACGTATTTCCAATCCATATAGTCTAGCCCCGCACGACGCATACGTTTATCATCAAGCTCGAAACCCAGCGGATGAATCAGATGCAGTCGGCTGCCGGTGTTGGCACACAAGCGCATAATATTGCCAGTGTTTGGGGGAATCTCGGGCTGGTATAAAATAATATTAAACATGACGACTAAATATAAACAATTGCATAACACCTTATTTGGTGTCGATCTCCAAACCCCGCTGGTATTGCTCTCGGGCTGTGTCGGTTTTGGTCAAGAATACACGCGTGTGGTGGGATACTCCAATCAAGAAATTGGCGCCATCTGTCTCAAAGGCACGACTTTGCAACCCCGCCTAGGTAATCCTGCTCACAGGATCTATGAGACACCTGCTGGCATGTTAAATGCCATTGGTTTGCAGAATCCAGGGGCTGCCAAAGTAGTGAACGAATATCTGCCAAAGCTGGATTTCAATGAGACACGCTATATTGCCAATGTTTCAGGCTCGACCGTTGAAGAATATGCGCAAGTTGCGCGCCTGTTCGATGACTCTCCGATTGACGCCATTGAAATCAACATCTCTTGCCCGAACGTCAAGGAGGGGGGCGTCGCTTTTGGCAATGACCCAGATATGTCTGCGCGTGTGGTTGCAGCCTGTCGCGAGGCGACTTCTAAACCGCTGATTACCAAGCTCTCACCAAACCAAACGGATATCGCTCATAATGCTCAGCGTTGCATCGACGCTGGCAGTGATGCGTTTGCGGTGATCAACACTTTAATGGGTATGGCCATCGATATTGACAGCCGTAAACCAGTCATTGGGAATAACCAGGGGGGCTTGTCAGGACCGGCGATTAAACCCATTGCACTACTCAAAGTTCACCAGGTGTATCAAGTGTGCAAACAACATGCGATTCCCATCATCGGTCAGGGCGGCGTGAGCAACGGGCAAGATGCTCTGGAGTTTATTATCGCAGGCGCCAGTGCAGTCGGAATCGGTACCGGCTTATATTATGACCCTCTGCTGTGCGCTGATATCAATGCGACCATCAGTGCGTATTTAGCTACTCATCAATACACACACATTTCCGAGTTGATCGGCACGCTTGAATTGAACGATTAACTCAACCTGTTTGCACACCTATTCCTCGGGACTACCGATCCCTTGGCTGTATTCATACATGTTCAGCTCTTGTATTTTACGCGTCAGAGTATTGCGGCCCCAACCGAGTAATTTTGCAGCGCGCTGACGCTTGCCACCGGTCTTCTTCATCGCAGTCTCTATTAATACGCGCTCGAATTGGGGCGTTGCTTGTTGCAGGATATCTTCCTCGTTACTATTTAACTTTGATTCTGCCCAGTGTGCTAGCAACGACTGCCAGGTAGTGCTGTTAGACACATCGCGACTGGTGGCTCTAACTTCACTCGGCAGATCATCCATATGAACCGCCTTACCCGTTGCCATCACAGTCAACCAGCGGCACATGTTCTCTAATTGACGAACATTACCCGGCCACTCTTGATTGCTCAGATAATCGATCACATCCGGCTCTAGGGTTTTTGTTTCTACCTCTAATTCTTGCGCTGCTTTGATGAGAAAATGTTTGAGCAGAACAGGTACATCATCGCGTCGCTCTCGCAACGAGGGGATTTGAATTCGGATTACATTCAAACGGTGCATTAAGTCTTCACGGAAATCGCCGCGGTCAACCAGAGTCTGCAGATTCTGATGGGTTGCCGCGATAATTCTGACATCACATTTAATTGGCTCGTGGCCACCAACGCGGTAAAACTCACCGTCAGATAGCACTCTGAGTAATCGTGTTTGCAAATCAGCCGGCATATCACCTATTTCATCCAAAAATAAGGTGCCTTTATTCGCTTGTTCAAAGCGACCCCGGCGTTGCACCTGAGCACCGGTAAATGAGCCTTTTTCATGACCAAATAATTCTGATTCGAGTAGATCTTTAGGAATAGCTGCCATATTCAGGGCAATGAATGCATTGTTACGTCGGGTTGAATGCTTGTGCAAGGCCTGCGCGACCAGCTCCTTACCAGTACCTGTTTCACCATTCACCAGCACCGTAATACTGGATCGTGATAAACGGCCGATCGCCCGAAACACCTCTTGCATCGCCACCGACTCGCCAATAATTTCTGGCATCGGCTGGATCTCATTATCAGCTTCTACCGCGTTATCATGGGTGATCAAAAAAGCGCGCTTGGTCAGCTCAACAGCCTCATCAATATCAAACGGTTTTGGCAAATATTCAAACGCCCCCCCTTGATATGCATGTACGGCATTATCTAAATCCGAGTGCGCAGTCATCACGATAATCGGTAACTCTGGATGTTGCACTTGAACATTCTCCAGAAATTCAAAGCCATCAGTGCCCGGCATGCGCACATCGGTAATAATCACCTGTGGCGTGTCGTGCGCCAGTGCCTGTATTGCATTATCCGCAGACTCAAACAGTTTTACCCCCAGAGATGCTTTCTTCAGGGCACGCTCTAGTACCCAGCGAATTGATTTGTCATCGTCTATAACCCACACATCATTATTCATAGTTTTTTCTCACGTTATTCAATCGGCAACATGACTCTGAATTCAGTCCGACCGGGAATGGAGTCGAACTCAATTAAGCCACCATGTTGATTAATCAGCATTTGTGAAATTGCCAGACCCAGACCACTTCCTTCAGTTTGACCTGACACCATAGGGAAAAATATCTTTGTCGCAATCTCATCCGGCACACCCGGGCCACTATCAATGATGCTCATACAGGCAACCATTTTATACAGCGTGCCATTCAGCGTATGGCGCAGTAACACTCGTGTTTTAAATATTAAGTCACCTTGGTGTTCGATTGCTTTCAAGGCATTGCCTGCAATATTAAGGACTGCTTGTACTAACATGTCGCGATCAAAGTGTAATAAAGGAATACTCGGATCGTAATCAATCCGGAAGTTAACTTTGTCATTGCTCTTGGTCGAAAGTACACGGTAAACATGATGCAGTACCTCATGGATATTATGTGCAGCTTTATTTGGCACATTGTTTGGCCCCAGCATACGATCAACCAGTTTATGCAGGCGGTCAGCTTCCTTAATGATGATTTCTGTGTATTCAGTCAGCTCTCTATCTTCCAGCTCGCCTTCCAGAAGTTGGGCGGCGCCACGCAAACCACCTAGCGGATTTTTTATTTCATGGGCCATCCCGCGCAACATGGTGCGTGTTGCCTGATGCTCTTTAAGGACGTGGCCTTCTTTGATTATTTTTAAATGCCTATCCAGCGGTATGATCTCGATCAGGACCTTTTTCTGATCAGCTAGTGTAATTTGGTTCACTGTACAGTTAATTGTGACTTCCTTGTCCTGGGTCAATTTGAGTATGTGTTCACGCTCAGTCCATGCGCCCTGATCATCAAAGTTCTCGTGCAGCCGATTGAGCAACTGTGCATTCTCAGCCCCCATCAATGATGAGATCGAGTCGTCAGCCGCGCGCTGTTGACTCACGCTAAAAAGTTCTTCTGCTGCAGGATTCATATATTCAACTTGAAAATTAGCATTGAGAATCAGGATCGATGTGGTCTGATAATCAAGGATCATGGCAAATAATTCTGTGTTCATAACTTTAACTAGCAAGAAATGAACCAGATCGGTGCTGCACACAAAAATAGCGTGTCTCAGCACGCGCGCGCCGATTCTGCGCATTGAATGAGGCTTGAGAGGGATTATTTTGGGCCATATTGCACTAATATAGTGCAATATGGCCGTGTGCGCTACTGTCCTAGATGATAGCGTTGTAAATGAAATAGAATCTGAGCTGACTCTTGGATCACTTTTCCTTGGGCGGATTGGATCTGCGCCTGAAGGGTGTGACTACCTCGATCCAGATTGGTCAGCTGGATGATTGGGCTGGCACTGTGTGCGATCGGCTGGTGATCCATATAGAGCACCAGCTGATGACCGTGCTTTATGTGGATATCTGGCACGATAGTCACATTTACCAGCACATTGCCCGCATTATCACGTATTATAGCGTCATGCACAGGCACTTTGATTGCCAGTTCAGAATATACCTTAGCTTGTGCTGGTCGATTCTCTGTGGCCGCCTCAACGCCTGTTGCCTGGATCGCTATGGTATTAATTGCCGGTAGATCATCCGCTTTCAGCACTACCGCTGGATCAGATGGGTTAGGTCGATCGGTATAGCTCGTACCCTCAGGGCCTTGCTGTTGGTAGATCTCCGCGCGCGCCGGCAATGTAATTAGCAATAAGATCGTAAATAACAGGGTGTGCATCATGACCTCTCAATTTTGTCAGGTCTGTTGTACAGCATTAAGCGTACGCACACACAAAAAACGCCCCTGAGCGGGGCGTTTAGTCACATGAGTGGAGTACAGAGATCGTTAGCAGCTGTAGTACATCTCAAACTCAATTGGATGCGCTGCCTGACGGAGTGCTGTTACTTCTTCCATCTTAAGCGCTATGTAGCCATCAATGGCATCATCACTAAAGACACCACCTGCTTTCAGGAACTCACGATCATTGTCGAGTGCTTCTAAGGCCTGCTCTAGGGATGAAGCAACCTTTGGAATTGCGGCATCTTCTTCTGGAGGCAGATCATATAAGTCCTTATCTTGTGGTGCGCCCGGATCAATTTGATTCTTAATACCGTCCAGGCCTGCCATCATCATGGCTGCAAATGTCAGGTAAGGATTAGCAGCGGCGTCACCGAATCGAACCTCGATGCGGCGTGCCTTAGGATTAGACTCAAAAGGAATACGAATTGAAGCCGAACGATTTCGTGCTGAATAAGCACGCATGACAGGGGCTTCAAAACCTGGCACTAAACGCTTGTAGCTGTTTGTCGATCCATTTGAAAATGCGTTAATCGCTTGAGCATGCTTGAGTATACCGCCAATATAATAGAGAGCAGTGTCGGATAAGTTGCCATACTTATCACCAGCAAATAGGTTTTCACCATCTTTGAACAAAGATTGGTGAACGTGCATACCGTTACCGTTATCGCCAACTAGAGGCTTAGGCATAAAAGTGGCTGTCTTACCGTAATTATGTGCGACATTGAGTACCACATATTTCAGAATCTGATTATGGTCAGCACGCACTGTCAGTGTATTGAACTTAGTACCAATCTCACATTGACCCGCAGTGCCAACCTCGTGGTGATGCACTTCAGTTTCAACGCCCATCTCTTCCAGCACCATACACATGGCAGCTCGCACATCTTGCAGAGAGTCAACTGGTGGCACTGGGAAATAACCCCCCTTAACACCCGGACGATGGCCAATATTGCCTTCCTCGTATACTTTATTAGTGTTCCAAGCAGCCTCATCAGAATCAATTGCAAAAGATGCACCACCCATTTCATTGCTCCAGCGGACATCATCAAACACAAAAAATTCTGGCTCGGGGCCAAAGTATGCGGTATCACCGATACCCGAGGCCTTGAGGTATTCCTCGGCACGTTTTGCCACTGAGCGAGGGTCGCGCTCATACCCTTGCATAGTAGAGGGCTCTAAAATATCGCAACGCAACACTAGCGTAGGATCACTGAAGAATGGATCCATCACTGCAGTTGACGGCTCTGGCATCAAAACCATGTCGGACTCGTTAATCCCCTTCCAGCCGGCGATGGAGGATCCGTCAAACATCTTGCCGGACTCAAAAATACCTTCATCAACGGTGTGAGCAGGCACGGTGACATGCTGTTCTTTGCCGCGCGTATCAGTAAATCTGAAATCTACGAAACGAGCGTCATTATCTTTTATCATTTTTAGTACATCAGCTGCGGACATCGAAATGCTCCTATTTATTTTTTAATTAATTAACCGCGATATGCAAATTACCACTTTGCATGATGTGTGCCAGACATAAGCTGTATGAAAACAACCACTTAACAAGGCCCAACCCATGTGCTCTGAGGACAATAGCACCATATTGGTGCGTAGCGTAAGCAGGCTGCACTGTATTGATGCAATTTTTGCCTGGCTGACTCACATGCATTGAATGATACCACCTCAGCGTAAAAACTTCGGCACCATTACGGTACGGTTGGTACTGGATCATAGTGACTGTACACAATCAATAGCACGCCTGTCAGCAGGCTGGTCAGAGCAGAAATTTTATAAAATAAAGCTCATTTATTTACCACTTCGCGTTACAATCAGCGCCACTAATATTAAAGACTACCATCGTGTCTGAGTCCATCAGCTTTCAATCACTTATCCTGACACTGCAACAATTTTGGGCAGATCAGGGATGTGCGCTCATGCAGCCCTATGATAAAGAAATGGGCGCCGGAACTTTTCATCCCGCAACCTTCTTACGCTCAATTGGTCCTGAGCCATGGCGTGCAGCTTACGCCCAACCTTGCCGCCGACCGACTGATGGACGCTATGGTGATAACCCTAATCGATGTCAGCACTACTACCAATTCCAGGTCGTTCTGAAACCTTCACCGGCGAATATTCAGGCGCTTTATCTGGATTCTCTGAAGCACTTGGGAATAGATCCGCTAGAACATGATATTCGTTTCGTAGAAGACAACTGGGAGTCACCAACTCTGGGCGCGTGGGGGCTGGGCTGGGAGGTATGGCTGAACGGCATGGAGGTTTCCCAGTTTACTTACTTTCAACAAGTGGGCGGGATTAACTGTCAACCTGTCAGTGGTGAAATTACCTATGGCCTAGAGCGGCTAGCTATGTATCTCCAAGGCAAAGATAATATTTACGATTTAGATTGGAATTCTGATTCTTCCTTTGCGCTCAGTTATGGTGATGTGTTTCATCAAAACGAAGTTGAACAATCAAGTTACAATTTTGAATATGCTGATACCGACAATTTATTTGCAGCGTTCGATGCCGCCGAACAAGAATGCAATCGACTCTTGGAACATACACTCGCACTCCCGGCCTATGAGCAAATCTTGCAAGCATCCCATGTATTCAATCTGCTGGATGCACGCCAGGTGATCTCAGTGACTGAAAGACAACAGTATATTCTACGCATCCGCACATTGGCTCGAGCGATAGCAAACGCCTATCTTCAAGCCAGACAGGACCTCGATTTTCCCCTGCTGAAGTCAACCGACAAGTAAACACATAGCATGCACACAGATACACTTCTGATTGAGTTAGGCACAGAGGAATTGCCCCCACATGCGGCTAAAGCGTTAAGCGATAGCTTTGCGGAGGCGATGTCCGAATTATTGACTCAGGCAGAGTTTAGTTTTGCCAGTTGCATCGCATTTGTCACACCGCGACGACTGGCCATCCAAATCAAAGAATTACGTGCCCAGCAAGCACCCCAGCAAATAGTGCGCAAAGGTCCAGCAGTGAAAGCTGCCTATGATGCAGATGGCAAACCAACCAAGGCGGCCTTAGGCTTTGCGCAATCATGTGGGGTTGCAATTGATGCACTACAAACTCAGGAAACTGACAAAGGGGCTTGGCTGCTTTTTGAATGCCAACAGGAAGGGCGACATATTCATGCTGTCCTGCAGGACTTTATTGAGCAAAGTCTCAAACGGCTACCCATCCCCAGACCGATGCGCTGGGGTGACAGTGAGATCGAATTTGTGCGTCCCATACATTGGCTGTTGGTCATGTATGGCAGTGAAGTCGTACCATGCACGGTCAAGAATATCGCAGCTGGCGGTGACACATATGGGCATCGTTTTCACGCACCTAAAGCCATCCGTCTAGCCCATGCAGATAATTATGTCAGTGATTTAAATGCTGCTTATGTGTTGGCTGATTTCAATGTTCGCAAGGCCACGATCGAAGCCCAGTTAGCGCGCTGCGCAGACCAGCACAACGCCGCCCTGGATTATCCACAGGCCCTATTGGCCGAGGTGACTAACCTGGTTGAATGGCCCGTTGCAATGGTCGGTCAGTTTTCCCAACACTTTTTGCAGATCCCGCAAGAGGCATTGGTTGTGACCATGCAGGACGCACAGCGTTATTTTCCATTATTTGACAAAACTACCGGAGCACTGCTGCCTTTATTCATTACCGTGGCCAACATTGAGAGTCATACGCCAGATACTATCAAGCGGGGTAATGAGCGCGTTATTAAACCGCGCTTTGAAGACGCAGATTTCTTCTGGCAGCGCGATAAGGAGACTCGCCTGATAGACCGCGGTGCAGATTTAGAAGGTATTCTCTTTGAGAAACAATTAGGTTCGGTGGCTGCCAAAGTCGAACGCCTGACGCAACTCTCTGAGCAGTTATGTAGCATGCTCAACATCAATCACCAGCATGCAATGCGTGCTGCGCTGCTGTGTAAAAATGATTTACTCACTGGCATGGTCAATGAATTCCCAAAATTGCAGGGCGTCATGGGCCGTTATTATGCCTTGCATGATAATGAAGACTCGCAGGTTGCTGCGGCAATTCAAGAACATTACCAGCCACTGCAAGCGGGCAGTCAGTTACCTGCCACCAGCGCCGGTAAAGTACTCGCCATATGTGATCGTATTGACACCTTGATCGGTATTTTTGCTACTGGTAAAAAACCAACAGGCGTCAAGGACCCCTATGCTTTAAGACGGGCAGCCATAGCAGTGATACGTTTATCGATAGAAGGTGAATGTGACTTTGATCTACTAACCATGCTGAACTGCTCCGCTAGTCTGCTGCAGGACCGCCTAGCAACCGAGTCTGCGGCAGCAGAAGTATTTGACTATATTATGGAGCGTCTGCGCGGATATTATCAGGATCAAAATATCGGTCAGGATATTTTTGCCGCGGTGCGTGCGGTACAGCCTACTCGACTTATCGATTTTAATGCGCGTATCTTAGCCGTGCGCTCATTCCAGTCACTCGCTGAAGCAACAAGCTTAGCTGCGGCTAATAAACGCATTGCTAATATCCTCAAGAAAACAGCTCATCCAGAGTCCCTGACAATTGATACAGGCCTATTTTCTGCCGCCGCTGAAAAACAACTTTATCAGCAAATAACTCAGTTAGAAGCTGAAGTTGCACCCTTGTTTGCAGCTCATAAATATGGCGACGCGCTGACTGCCTTAGCGCAGTTAAGCCCGAGTATTGATCAGTTTTTCGAGGACGTGATGGTCATGGATGAGAATCTAGCCATGCGCAACAATCGAATCGCTCTTTTAAGCAAAGTCAGCCAGGCTTTCAAAACTGCTGCTGATATTTCGTTAATCCAGAACTGATACCTAATTTCAGCATCAGGCCATTATGCAAGCGGTAATTCTTGATCGAGATGGTGTGATAAATCATGCGCAGACTAATTATGTAAAACATCCTCGCGAGTGGCAGGCCATAGAGGGAAGTGTCGAGGCAATAGCGCGCCTGACACGAGCCGGGGTGAAAGTCTTTATTGCCAGCAATCAGTCAGGTTTAGCTAATCGACTGTTTGACCACGATACCCTGTTTGCCATCCATAGAAAACTACACCAACAGGTGGCAAGCCATGGTGGTCATGTGCATGGTTTCTTTTTTTGTCCTTATCTGGATGGACCTGATCGCAAGCCCAATCCCGGTTTGCTGTTCGACATTGCCGCACGGGCCAGCCTCAATCTATCTCGTACTCCTTTTATTGGTGATAGCCTCAAGGACGTCAAAGCCGCGCTGACTGCCCAGGCTATACCGGTGCTGGTACAAACAGGAAATGGTGCGGCGGCGGTGCAGGCGGGCGATGTTCCAGAGCGTGTGGCGGTATATGCTAATCTGCACACAGCCGTCAATTATCTGCTCAAGGATAACCATTAATGTTGCAAGTGTTGCGCTCTGCTATTTTTACCGTCGTGATGACTGTAGCTACCTGCTTGTGGGTCATCCCATGCATCATTGCCCGCCTATTTCCCTATCATATTTGCTTTGCCATTGTGTCGGGGTGGTGCACGTTCAATGTCAGCTGTGCGCGCATCATATGTGGCATAAAATATGAAATCCATGGTCTGGAAAATATCCCTGACCAGCCATGCGTCATCATGTCGAATCATCAGTCCACTTGGGAAACGCTGGCCTATCCCTCTATTTTTCCAACCTTGACTTGGGTGATAAAAAAAGAGCTGCTATACGTGCCCTTTTTTGGTTGGGGTATTGCCTCTACCCAACCAATAGCACTGAATCGCAGTCAGGGTAAAAAAGCGCTACGTCAGTTGATAAAAGATGGGCGTGAAAAAATCAATCTGGGTCGTTATATTTTAATCTTTCCCGAAGGCACACGTATTCCCTATGGCGAGGAGCGCGCCCTCAAAGCGGGTGGCTTTGTATTAGCCAAGCAAGCGAAGGTCAACATTCTCCCGGTGGCGCATGATTCCGGCAGACTGTGGCCACGCAATGGCTTCCTTAAAACTCCCGGCACCATTCAATTGCGCATTGGTAAGGTCATAGAGACACAAGACTTATCGGCTGAACAGATGCGCGCGGCGTATGCCAGATGGCTCAAATCCACTCGTCAGGATATCGACCTGCAGAACTAAAAAACTACCAGAATCTCACTCCCAGGCGCGACTGCTGGGCCCATATCATTTAAGAATATGCTAATATTCGCAGCCATAACAAACAGGCTCAATGGCTCATAGCCCTGGCAGCCTATAACAACAGTCTTGCCACAAAGGACGCCCATTGAATTCATTAAACGTTATCACTCAACGCTTAATTCAACGTATCTTGCCATTTCGTGCATGGCTACATGAATTAAAGGATCCCGCGGTACTTCGTGCCGATCTAATCGCAGGTATTTCAGTTGCGCTGGTGTTGGTTCCACAGTCGATGGCATACGCCCAACTGGCCGGACTGCCGCCTTACTATGGTTTATATGCATCGTTCTTACCGGTCATGATCGCTTCCTTGTTTGGTTCCTCACGTCAGGTGCATACCGGGCCAGTGGCGGTCGTTTCATTATTGACCGCATCAGCACTAGCGCCAATCGCAACAGATCCTGCTCACTATGCCGCCTATGCCATTATGCTGGCGCTCATGGTAGGCGTCTTTCAACTCTCTCTTGGCTTGTTACAACTGGGCTTTTTTGTAGATTTTCTGTCGCATCCAGTAGTGGTAGGTTTTACTAACGGCGCTGCTATTATTATTGCCACCTCACAGCTAGGTAAAATTTTTGGCGTCACTGTCGAGCGCGCCGAACACCATTACGAAACCGTCTTAAGTATATTGCAAGCCGCTATGCATCACACTCATATGCCGACTCTGGCATTCGGTCTTGGTGCGATTGCAATCATGCTTCTCTTAAAAAAATTCGCCCCCAAGATTCCTGGCGTGCTCGCTGCTGTTGCCATCACTACAGTGGCCTCGTGGCTGCTTAAATTTGAACAGTCCGGCGGTAAAGTTGTCGGTACAGTGCCGCAAGGCTTACCTGCATTGGTGATTCCGGATATCGATCTGGAGATTGCCTCGCAACTGCTCATCAGCGCTATTACCATTGGCCTGATTGGTTTTACTGAAGCTATTTCAGTGGCGAAAGCAATTGCCGCTCAAACACGTCAGCGGCTAGATCCCAATCAGGGCTTAGTCGGGCAGGGACTGGCGAATATCACCGCCAGTTTATTTCAGGGCTACGCAGTATCAGGCTCGTTCTCACGCTCGGCTATCAACTTAAGTGCCGGGGCTAAAACTGGTTTCGCCGCGATAGCCAGCGGCTTGGTTGTCATGCTTACGCTATTGTTCCTGACACCATTGTTATATCACTTGCCGCAACCTACGCTGGCCGCGGTTATCATGTTAGCGGTCTTCAACCTAATTAAATTCAAACCTATAAAATATGCTTGGCGGGTACAAAAGCATGACGCTGTGGTCGCCGTCATCACCTTTATTCTTACGCTTGCACTGGCACCTCATTTAGAACTGAGCATCCTAGTGGGCGTCATTCTCTCTATGGCCTTGTATATATATCGCACCATGCGTCCTCGCATCGCGATATTGTCGATGCGCCAAGACGGGACCCTAGCTGATGCTGAGGCCAATATTTTGCAAACCTGTCCAAAGATGTCAATTATCAGATTTGATGGGCCACTGTTCTTTGCCAACACCGGTTACTTTGAAGAAAAAGTATTGGAGCGGGTGGCCTCAAAGCCAGACTTGAAATTCATCATCATCGATGCCGAGGGTATCAACGAAATCGATGCCACTGGTGAGGAAATGTTGCACCAGTTAGCAGTGCGCCTCAATAGTCTTGATATAGAGTTCTTATTCTGTCGCACCAAGAAACAAGTGATGGATATCTTCCTGCGCACGGGCTTTGCAAGTGAACCATGGCTGGATCATTTCTTGCACACTGAGCATCAGGCTATTCGTTTTGCACTGAGTAAATTAGAGCGTTGCGATGAGGCAGACAAATGTCCACTGTGCACTGCAGCATCGACAAAATAGCTGTTCTGTCTCACTTACACACTTTATATAACAGATCTGAGACCTGATGACCGCGCCGCAGTCCCCTCTGCTCAAAGCGAGTCGCGGGTCGTTGTAAGCCTAATGGATTGAGTTCACATTGAAGTGGCTGCAGGACCTCTTGCAGCTGCGCAGCCTGTTT
>DDIE01000052.1:0-649 GCA_002338385.1 Proteobacteria bacterium UBA1858 | reverse complement strand
GGGTTGCGGGTCGTTGCAAGCCTAATGGATTGTGCTCACATTGAAGTGTCTGCAGGACCTCTTGCAGCTGAGTGGCCTGTTTCTGCATAAATTTCACATACGGCTGCCAGTCACTGGCCAGATGCAAAATCGCGTCGGGTTTAAGTGCCTTGGAGATAGCCACTAAAAATTCCTTTTGGATCAAGCGTCGCTTGCTGTGCTTTTGTTTCGGCCAGGGATCTGGAAACCAGATCGTTGCACCCGCGCAACTGTCACTGGCGATATTATGGGTGAGCAAATCCAGAACATCGGTGTTCATAATGCGAATATTTTCAATTTCTAGCGCATGTATTTTTTGCAGTACCGCGCCGATGCCTGGCCGGTAGACTTCAATCCCAAGGAAATTGTAATCCGGTCTTTGTTGAGCCAGTGAAATCAAAGAATCACCCGCACCGAAGCCCACATCCATGACCAGTGGCTGGGTTGTTTTGAAATAATGTTGCAGGTTGATAAGCCTGCGCGGATCAGTATCGATACCGTATGCCGGCCAATACATCTCAAATGCGCGTTTTTGTGCCTCAGTAAAGCGGCCTTCACGAATTACAAAACTACGTATGCTGCGCCTCACTAACTGCTCAGACATGATATTTATGAACTGATAGTGTCTTCT
>DDIE01000072.1 GCA_002338385.1 Proteobacteria bacterium UBA1858 | reverse complement strand
AGCCGGAATACTTACGTTACTATTTTGCCGCCAAGCTCGGTGCCGGTGTAAATGATATCGACTTGAATCTGGAAGACTTTCAGCAACGCGTGAATAGTGATGTGGTTGGCAAGCTAGTTAATATTGCAAGTCGGTGTGCCGGCTTTATCTATAAAAAGTTCGATGCTGAACTATTAGCTGATTTTATTCCAGAGGGTGAACTAGCCTTGCAGCAGGCCAGCGACAAAAATACCGAATTGAAAGCCCTCTATGAGCAAAGAAAATACTCTGAAGCCATGCGTGTGATCATGAATATTGCTGATCATACCAATCAAATTATTGATCAATATAAACCTTGGGAAAAA
This sequence comes from Proteobacteria bacterium UBA1858, assembly GCA_002338385.1. GTDB lineage: Bacteria > Pseudomonadota > Gammaproteobacteria > UBA4575 > UBA4575 > UBA1858. Next base: position 19,553 of record DDIE01000072.1, on the reverse strand, counting down.
ATTAAAGACAGCAATAAACAACTTGAAGTACACCAAGTGTGTAGCTTTGGTATCAATATGTTCCGCTTGCTGATTGGCTACTTGAAGCCGGTCATGCCTGAACTGGCAGCCAAATCAGAGGTCTTTCTTAACACCCAGATAAGTTGGCAAGATCTGGCCAGTGGTCAAGCCTTCCCCTCGGGACACAAAATTGAAAAGTTTAAACCCTTGATTACACGGATAGAAAAAGATGCATTGGATAATATCGTGGCAGAAAGTATGACAGTAACAAACACACCTAGTCCGACTGCAAGTGATCCGCTGAGTGCAGAAATCACGATTGACGATTTCGCAAAATTGGATTTGCGCGTTGCGCGTATTGCTCAGGCGCAGCATGTTGAGGGAGCCGATAAACTTTTACAGCTGACCTTGGATCTGGGCGAAGCCACTGGCAATTTGCAAAAAAATGTTTTTGCCGGCATCAAAAGCGCGTATTCCCCCGAACAACTAGAGGGCAAGCTAGTCGTTATGGTGGCTAATCTAGCCGCACGTAAAATGCGCTTTGGCCTATCTGAGGGAATGGTGCTTGCCGCCAGTGGCACTGATAGTGGTTTATTCCTTATTCATCCCGATCAGGGTGCGCAAGCAGGCATGCGCGTTAAGTAGCTATTATGCCAAGTCCGTATAGTCGTTCACTCGCAGTCATAGATGAAACGCGCTGTATTGGTTGCACACTCTGCATCAAAGCCTGTCCATTCGATGCCATCTTGGGATGTTCGCAGAAACTACACAGCGTGATCAGTGCTTATTGTACAGGCTGTAATTTATGCATTGCACCGTGCCCAGTTGATTGCATCAAGCTGGTGAAAAATAACCATTTCCCCAGTGAAAGAACTGCGCAGTTTGAGCATGCAAGGAAAGATTTTCTGCTAGCCTGCAAGCAGCGCGCAGAAATTAAAGCGATCCGCACTCAACAGCGTCACGCGTACAACAAGCAACTCATGGACACTAAGAAAAAAAATCTGGCTGATCAATTACAACAGCTCAAAAAGAAGTCTTTTGACTCATGAATAAATCTAAACGCACAGAAATCTTCTCCCGCTTGCGTGAGCATAATCCACAGCCAACGACCGAACTTAACTATCAAAGTGAGTTCGAGTTACTTATTGCCGTCATTTTATCCGCCCAAGCGACTGATATCAGCGTGAATAAGGCTACTGGACCTCTGTTTGCAATTGCAAACACACCCACGGCTATTTATCAGTTGGGTGAAAAGACGCTTAAAAAATATATCCAGACCATAGGCTTATTTAATACTAAAGCCAAAAACGTTATCAAAACCTGCAAGATATTGATGGATGATTACGCCAGTCAGGTACCGGAGGATCGTGCCGCTTTAGAAGCGTTACCCGGGGTTGGTCGTAAAACCGCTAATGTGATTTTGAACACTGCCTTTGGACATCCCACGATAGCCGTAGATACGCATATCTTCCGGGTCTCTAATCGCACTGCAATTGCGCCGGGTAAAACGGTATTGGAAGTTGAGAAGCGTCTGGTGAGGTTAGTTCCGGAGGAATTTAAGCGTGACGCCCATCACTGGTTAATTCTGCTTGGTCGTTATACATGTATTGCACGCACCCCGAAATGCCCAGCCTGCATTATTAATGATCTATGTGAATTCAAGCGCAAGACCGAAACTATCGATGAGTAGCTTAAAACCGATCAGTCTGTCCATCCAATACATCACATTTACATCATGCTGAATTAGCCTTACTCTCTATCTACATAACTGTTATTTGGGGACCACCATATACCAATGATTGAGCTCTCACAGATCGCATTAACCATTACCCAAATCTCATCCTTTCTGTTTATTTTTCTGGTTGGATTTGCCTTTATGCTCATTGCTGTTGTGTATGTCATCGACATCACTCAAACCAAACAAGCGATACGCCGCAACTATCCAGTTATTGGTCATCTGCGCTACTTTTTTGAACACCTTGGTGAATTCTTTCGCCAATATTTTTTTGCTATGGATCGAGAAGAATTACCCTTTAATCGCGCCGAGAGAAGTTGGGTATATCGAGCAGCAAAAAACGTCGATACAACAGTTGCTTTTGGCTCAACACGGGATTTATCAAAACCAGGCACCATTATTTTTGGTAATTGTCCATTCCCGAAAATGAAAAATGATATTTCCGAGCCACGTAGCGTCACCATTGGCAGCAGCTGTCGAATCCCCTATGTTTGCTCTTCGATTTTCAATATTTCTGGTATGAGCTACGGTGCAATATCTAAACCAGCGGTGCTGGCATTATCCAATGGCGCACGTATGGCAGGCTGTTGGATGAATACTGGCGAGGGTGGTTTATCGTCCTATCATCTTGCCGGCGGGGCAGATATTGTGTTCCAAATCGGTACCGCTAAATACGGTGTACGTGATCCAGAGGGCAAGCTTGATCTAGCAAAACTCGCCACAGTCGCCTCTCATGAGCAAGTAAAAATGTTTGAAATCAAATTATCTCAGGGCGCGAAACCTGGCAAAGGTGGAATTCTACCCGCCGCCAAGGTCAATCAAGAGATAGCCACTATTCGTGGCATTCCAATTCATACTGATTCTATTAGTCCCAATCGACATACTGATATTAACTCGATTACTGAATTATTGGATATGATTGAACTCATTCGGCAACACACAGGCAAACCGGTCGGATTCAAGATAGTGTTGGGTACAGTCGACTGGTTGCAAGAGTTATTCGACGCAATTGATCAGCGTGGTCAAACAAGTGCACCAGACTTTATTGCTTTGGATAGCGGTGACGGTGGTACGGGTGCCGCGCCTATGAGTTTGATTGATAATGTTGGACTGCCAATCAAACAAAGTCTGCCAATATTGGTTAATGCACTCAGCCAGAATGACCTGCGTGAGCGCATCAAGGTTATTGCCTCAGGTAAACTTAGTACGCCTATAGACGTCGCTTGGGCGCTGGCCACAGGTGCCGACTTTATCACTACCGCGCGGGGTTTCATGTTCTCCATTGGCTGCATTCAAGCTCTACAGTGCAACAAGAACACCTGCCCTACAGGTATCACCACCCACAACAAGAAGCTCCAACAAGGACTTGATCCTGAGAACAAAGCGCAGCGTGTCCGAAATTATGTCGATAATATGGTGCATGAGGTGAACTCGATCGCGCTGTCTTGTGGGGTCAACTCAGTGCAAGAACTCACCAGAAAGCACGCATATATTGTTGATCCACAGGGTCGTACGATTAAGCTCGACCAGCTCTACAATATCAACACTATGTGAATCATTGTGCTGTCAATGCACGAGCAGCAAGTTTACACGACCAGGCACCAACGATCGGAAACAGCCAGCGGCCACCGGTCTCAGAGAATATTACCCACCGCATAATGAATGGTGGCTCAAGATAATCCTGCGCCATATTCTGAGCCGCCTGCAACAAGGCTGATTCGATATGCCCTAATAATAGTGGTGGCACCATTAAGCCCAGAATAATAATAATTGTTGGGACCCCCAGAAGTAATAGAACAATTCGCTCGCCGGTGGAATGCACACTCCAGGCAATCAGGGCGGTATATAGAATCACAATCGGTACATAGCTATGTGCAATGTTAGTGGCTGCGGCTAACTGATAGCCAGCAGGCGCGACCGGTATTTCACTAATATACACTGGCTGCGTGAGGGTAGCCGTGACCTGAATCATTCTGGCGTTGTCAATTTCAGTAATAGTGAGCACACTGGCATGATGCTGCGCCAGCATATTCATGATCGAACCAAAATATGGCAGCATGAGCTCAAGTAACCACTCACCCACCAGCAGTATCACAATGGATACCAGCATCCAGGTCGCCAGCACTCTCAGTGTAAGCATAAAGATTGATTGGTTTGACTTGAGCATACTTTCCCCTCAAAGCATTCATACCCGACGTAAAAAGTGAGTCCACAGATCAACACGCTCAGGCTATTAATTAATCGATTTAATTGTTAACTTATGCCAAATAAATCACTCTATAAAGGCCATCATGACAGCTAAAACCATACTATTTGTATGTTACTTGTGTGCCAGTCTATTGAGTCCAGCCCTCTCTGAATGTCATAGTAAAGCCAATTTAGTCAAACTAGAAGAGGATGTTTTTCTGCGACTAGGGCAACACGCCGTTGGCTTCGAGGCTGATAATATCGCCAACATTGGATTTATCATAGGTCAGCACTGTGTCGCGGTCATCGATACAGGTGGTAGTTATGAAGAAGGTTTGACACTTGCATGTGCAATCAAGAAAATGACTGATAAGCCCGTCTCCTATGTATTCCAAGACCCCACCTTGCTGCCCTGGCACACTATCAAACAAAATATTGGTTTAATTAATCCAACCCTGGCGGCTGATGATGAGGCTCTGGATAAATTATTAGCCTCCTTAGGCCTACGTGAAATTAAAAACAAATATCCCAGGAAGTTATCGTTAGGTATGGCCAGACGAGTTGCTTTAGCGCGCGCCTTCGCTGCTCAGGCGCCGCTGTTGTTAATGGATGAACCATTTGTATCGCTTGATGAACTCACCGCTGATACATTGAGAACGTTACTGCTCAAGCAATTACAGGCAAGGAATATGATGGGCTTGTTTGTTGCTCACAATTTACGCGAAGCACTTTTTTTAGCTGATCGACTGATTATTATTGGTGGCACTCCCACTAGTATGATTGAAAATATCGCATTCGAAAAAGGTACACGTGGGCGCTCGCGAGCGCAGGTCGAGGAATTGCGCGAGCAACTGGTGAATGACTATTCATGGGTTCTAGGTTAAATTACCCAGCCAATTGCGATAGCTGTTGAGCCTAATTATTATGTACTCGCGGAGACGCCCTTCTTACCCACCAGATAAAAAAAAGTGCGCTCACCAGTATCACTAAGGTTGGGGCAAAAAAAGTATGCACCGGCAGAAACCACTCGCCTTGATAGGCGACAATAAAGTACAACCCGATAATACGCACCATATTGATTGCGTACAGCAAAATAATACCTGTAATCAAACCCGTCAGTTTATGTCTAAGACTACAGCTAAATGCCAACATAGCAGCAGCGAGTAAAAACATACTGCCTGATCCATCGCAGCCGCGCACAATCTCCAAAATAGCTTTTGTTGAGCTCAATTTATTTTGTGCCGCAATGACTAACTCTTGAGTAAAAGGATTGACTATTTCAGCTGCAATACTGACGATGCCATAGTAATAGATAATATCTCGCATGACCTGCCAAGGTACTTGGAAATAAATCCACTGAAAAAATGCATAGATAACAACAAAGGACAGGATGAATTTAATTTCCTGACGATAATTAGGCGACACTGATGCAACCATAACTAAGCTACGCCGGACGCTCTAGCTGAAACGCTGAATTATATTCTGCGCGAACTCAGTGGTTGATGTGGTACCACCCAAATCAACTGTCAAACCCTCACCACTGCGAAGTTGAGCATCCAGAGCTTCACGTAAGGTGGTTGCTTTCTCTTGTTCACCGACGTGATCGAGCATCAATGCGGCGGCTAACATCAAAGCCGTGGGATTCGCCAACTGCTGGCCCGCAATATCTGGTGCCGAGCCATGCACAGCCTCAAATATGGAGGCCTCTTTGCCAATATTTGCTGAGGGGGCTAAGCCAAGCCCGCCAACTAAACCAGCAATTTCATCTGACAAAATATCACCAAACATATTAGTCGTAATTAGCACATCAAATTGGTTTGGATTAAGCACTAGCTGCATAGCACAGTTATCGACAATACGCTCTTCTACTTCGATCTGACCATGATATTTTTTACCCAGCTCTGTTGCTGTTTCTAGAAATAAGCCTGTCAATTTTTTTAAAATATTCGCCTTGTGCACAATTGTAACTTTTTTGCGGTTGTTCTTTATTGCCCAGTTAAAGGCAAATTCTGCAAACCGGGTACAGCCAAAGCGAGTAATAATTCCAGATGCTTCTGCAACCGCTCTAGGATCATCATTGATCGGTATGTAGTGCTCCACACCGACATAAAGTCCTTCCAGATTCTCGCGGATTAATACCAGATCAACGTTTTCAAAACGCCCGCCAACTAAAAAGCTACGCGCAGGTCTAACATTGGCGAATAATTCAAATTCCTCTCGTAAGCGCACATTTATTGAGCGAAAACCACTCCCCACCGGAGTCGTCAGAGGGCCTTTCAACGCCAATTTAGTTTTGCGAATACTGTCAATAGTTGGCTGAGGTAATGGATCACCGGTTGACTGTTCAGCAGCGACACCAGCTAATTGCTGCTCCCACTCAAAAGGGGCGTGCAAGGCATCAAGTACCATGAGGGTGGCTTGGACGATTTCAGGCCCAATGCCATCACCAGGGATTAATGTGGCTGGTATCTTACTCATGAGCAATCTCTCCAGTGTCAATTGACAGTCACGACCGTCCCGAGTCAATCAGGCGATCAAAATTTGGCTGCTATTATAACTGATCAAGGCTCACGATTAGGGGAAAATGACCGCTAGGAAAGGAATAAATTTTACGAGTTTCGTCTTTCAATCATGAATTCATTGATGAAACGGCGAATCTCTCTGGCCGCTGTCGTATCCATGCCATCGCACATGTTGATAAACTCATCACGGACGCCTTTATTGATACGGATCACTAATTGTCCATCTTTGTGTTTTTTTTGATTCGACCTAGTCATTTAATACAATCCCCAATAAGTACAAATGTATATACATATCATATACGCCTAAATCCTGCAGTCAAGATCCAGCACTGCCAAGCGGGACATATAAACAAAGATTCAAGACTTAGCTACAATCGGGAATGGTAGCCACTAAGCAAAGCTATTAATCAGCGAGCGTAGCAATCAAGTCGTACTCGGTGGCGTCCTCAATGCATACATCAACCATATCACCCACGTGCAAGTTATGCTCACCCAATACTTGCACACAGCCATCTATCTCCGGCGCATCAGCATAACTTCTACCCAGCGCGCGCTCGTGATCAATCTCATCAATCAGTATGGTTAAGGTCTGACCGACTTTTTGCTCGAGTTTATCCTCACTGATTTCCTGCTGTAACTGCATGAAACGATCCCAGCGCTCTTGCTTAAGTTGCTCTGGTACAGGATTGGCTAATTGATTAGCAGTGGCACCTTCAACAGCTGAGTATTGAAAACAGCCGACCCGATCAAGCTGAGCATCGCGCAAAAAGGATAATAACAGTTCAAAATCCTGCTCGGACTCACCTGGAAACCCAACAATGAATGTACTGCGTATGACTAATTCAGGACATAGACTGCGCCAGCGCTCAATTTGAGCCAAAGTATTGTCACTGGATGCGGGTCGGCGCATGGCTTTTAAAACCTGATAACTGGCGTGCTGAAAAGGCACATCAATATAAGGCAATAACTTGCCTTCACTCATGAGTGGAATAATGTGCTCAACATGCGGGTAAGGATAGACATAATGCAGCCTTACCCAGATACCCAGCTCAGCCAATGCTCGACACAAATCCAGCAGTGAGTTGTTATACACTGCACCTCGCCACAACTGTGATTCATGCTTAATATCGATACCGTAAGCACTGGTATCTTGCGAGATTATTAATAACTCTTTAACCCCGGCAGCCGCCAGTGCCTCCGCCTCTTGCAAAATATCTGCTAAGTAGCGGCTGCGCAATTTACCGCGCATGGAGGGAATAATGCAGAAACTGCATTTGTGATTACAACCCTCAGATATTTTTAGATAGGCATAATGACGCGGTGTAAGTTTAATCCCCTGAGGCGGTAACAATTCCGTAAATGGATCATATTGGAGTGGCAACGCACGCCTTACTGCCGCCATCACAGTATCCACATCCTGTGGCCCAGAAATACTCAGTACGGCACTCGGCATGGCCTCTATATCTTCAGGATTGACTCCCATACAGCCGGTCACAATCACCTTGCCATTTTCATCCAACGCCTCAGTGATGGCATCCAGAGACTCTTGTTTGGCTGAATCTATAAATCCACAGGTGTTGACAATAACGGCATCAGCCCCTTCATAGTCAGGTGCAATCTGATAACCCTCACTGCGCAACTGAGTAATGATACGCTCAGAATCCACCAGTGCTTTAGGACAACCTAGGCTGACCATGCCAACTTTGGGCGCCATATTGTTTTGCTTTACCATAATTTAAGCCAGTGCATTTTGCCTGATCAATAGGATAGTGATTAATGGATAGTGCTCAACATCAAGTAAATGATGTAGGCTTAGGCGCCTATCTTAACCGAAATACTCACACAATATGGGTCAGATCCTGATATCCGCCGCGAATAAATCAGCTGGCAAAACAATTGTCAGTACTGGTATATGTGCGGCCCTGCACGCCCAAGGTAAAACCATCCAACCATTTAAAAAAGGGCCGGATTATATTGATCCTATGTGGCTGAGTGCAGCCGCTCAACGCAGCTGTTACAACCTCGACTTTTGGACCCAATCCGAACAGGAAATCCTGCAGCTTTTCGGAGCTAAAAGTGAGCCCTGTGATATCTCGATTATAGAGGCCAACAAAGGTTTGTATGATGGTCTCGCCATGGATGGCTCAAACAGCAATGCAGCCTTAGCTAAGCTACTGGATAGCAGTGTGGTACTAGTTTTGGACTGCCGCGGCACTATCCGGGGAATTGCACCCTTATTGTTGGGCTATCAGCAATTTGATCCGGCCGTAAAAATTAAAGGCGTGATACTCAACTTTGTCGGCGGCCAACGCCATGAAAGAAAACTTCGCCAGATCGTCGAGACCTACACTGACTTAGCTATCCTTGGAGTGATGTATAAGGATTCCGAGCTGCTGTTAGAGGAGCGCTATCTTGGCTTGATGCCCAGCAATGAAGATCCACAGGCGCAACAAAGAATACAGGCCTTAGGGCAACGTATCACAGAGCAGATTGATCTCGAGCTATTGCTCGCACTTGCCTCACCGCTACCCGACACGCAATTCAAGCAGACTGTTGCGAGCATTCCGGCCATCCAATACCCGGTGCGTATTGCCTATGCAAAGGATCGTGCTTTTGGCTTTTACTATGCCGATGATCTGAATACTTTTAGTGAACTTGGTGCCACCCTTATTCCATTCGATACGCTGTCTGACCATCAGCTACCGGCTGCTGATGGTGTTTTTATCGGCGGTGGCTTTCCTGAAAAACACCTCGACGCTCTGCATGCAAATACCTCACTACGCAGCGATATCCAGCGCAAGCTAACGGCGGGCATGCCCGCTTATGCTGAATGCGGCGGCCTCATGTATTTATGTAATAGTATTCATTTTAAAGATCATAATCGCAGCATGGTTGGACTGATCGATGCAGATTGTCATATGAATAATAGTCCACAGGGGCGCGGCTACACCCAGTTCAATGAGAACCCCGACTCGATCTGGCCCGAGCCATCAAGCGCGACTATCCACGCCCATGAATTTCATTATTCACATCTGCAAGGGCTGGCACAGGATACCGCCTTCAATTTCACGATCACGCGCGGCTGCGGTATTCAACAACAGCGCGACGGACTGCGTATCGCGAATACGCTTGCCTGTTATGCCCATCAGCGCCACACCGAGCAGAACCCTTGGATAAATCGCTTTCTGCAATTTGTTGCACAAGCATCAATCGCTTAAGCGCGTTATAATGCGCGCTCATACACAAATCACTGCACCATGGACGACATCACCATCAGCCAACTTGCTGCTGAAAAAATAAAAAAAGCAGCCATAGAATCACAAACCGATAACCTACCGCTGCGCATAGCGGTCAGCAAAAAGCCTGATGGCTCATTCCACTATGGGATGGGATTCGATGATGTAGGGAACGCACAGGGTGAGGATATGCACTTCATTTCAAATGACGTTGAGATTGTCGTCGCCAAGACCAGCTTTGAACTTCTCAAAGGGACAACGCTGGACTATGCAGAGTTAGAACCTAAGCAGTTCCATTTTGTGTTTTTAAACCCAAATGATCCAAATTACACTCCTATAACCGAAAAATAAGTAGTGCTACTTCATTAATCAGCAGCGATGAGCACTTGGCTTAAAAAAACCTCCACTGCATGCTTTGTTGGGCTAGTAATTGGCTGTCTAATCATTTCCGGCAGCACCCTTATCGCGAGCAGCTATACGCTGCCACTGGTGCTGCTGGGCATTGCCATTATTCTGCTCAGTGTGAGTCTGCTCTGGGTGACCTACATCAAGCCTACTGAGCACATCAAAACATGGACGGAGATGATCCGTGGCGGCACCCTCGATGCCCAGATCGAACAATTGCCCAAGGCAGAATACACGACCATCTTTAGTAATCTTCATTTTATTGGCGAGATGTTACAGTCACTTTCTAGTGATGCTGAATTACAAGTACAACGCCACACCAATCACATAGCCAATAAAACCCGCTCACTCTCAATACTCTATGACATAGCCAGCAGCATCAATCTGTCGCGCAGTGTTGATACACTGTTGAGCGAGTTTTTACACACCCTTACCGAGCTGGTTAATGCCAATTCCTCTTGCGCCTATCTGGTCAAAGATCAAACAGATGTTGAACCCCTTACGCATATCAATCTTGCTGAGCCGCTGATTAGTCAACATGCCGCCTTGTGTCTGGATAATCAAACGAATAAGGATGGTTCACTCAATATTCAGCTGATCCAATGTGATCCTTTTTTGTGTGAAAAATATTTCGCAGGTGACTATCTGAATATTTTAATTGTGCCTTTACAGTATCAGGAAAAATTACTCGGTGTGTATCACTTTTATCTATCCACCAACACCTTAGACACGTTTGATGACTATGAAGAGTTATTCACCAGTATTGGTCGTCAGTTAGGTGCGGCCATTGAAAAATCCAACCTCGATGAAGAAACCACCTCACTGTCCATCATGCGTGAGCGAACGCATATCGCAAACGAGCTGCATGATTCATTAGCCCAAACTCTCACCAGTATCCGTTTTCAGGTGCGCGTGTTGGACGAGACAATCCATCAAGGTGATGAGGCCCAAGTATGGACTGAGCTAGAAAAGATACAGGCCTCGATTAACGAAGCGCACACTGAAATACGTGAGTTAATTGCCCACTTCCGCTCACCTACCGTGCTCGCCAGTCTGATTTCCTCGGTGCAAAACACGATAGATAGATTTCGTCAGGTAAACACCGACATTCAAGTGTTTTTTCAAAACGAGTGGCCAGAATCAAACTTGCCTGCCGAAACAGAATTTCATGTCCTGCGTATCATCCAAGAGTCGTTGAGTAATATACGCAAACACAGTGATGCTGAAAATGCACGCATCATGATGAGCGGTAATGGTTATGACTTCATTGTTCTGATCGAAGATGATGGGGTGGGCTTTGCTGAACCAAAAACCAGCTATCATAGTGGTGAACATATTGGCCTTTCTATAATGCGTGATCGCGCCATGCGCTTTGGTGGTAAACTACACGTGGAGAGTGAACCAGGGGAAGGCACTCGTATCGTGCTAGAGTTCAGTCATAATCCAGAAACAGACACAGAAACGGGGTCCAAAAATAATGAGCTCGAATTTACGCGTATTGATCATTGATGACCACACTCTATTTCGTGATGGCCTAAAAGGGCTATTAGATCGACATAATATAGATGTTGTAGGCTCACTAGGGGACGGTCATGAAGGCATTCGACTGGCCCAGGAACTCAAGCCTGACATTGTCTTGTTGGATATGCGTATGCCCAACATTACTGGTCTGGAAGTCCTCAAACAACTGCAGCTAATTAAGTTTGAATCACCAGTCGCCATGCTGACCACGAGTAATGATGAACGGGATTTAGTTGAAGCGCTGCGCAATGGTGCCAAGGGTTACCTGTTGAAAGATATGGAACCCGATGATGTGGTTGCTGCCTTGCGCGAGATCGTCCGCGGTGAAACGGTAGTGGCCCCCAACCTGACCCAGATTCTGGCGCGAGTTGTGAAAGGTGAACCAATTTTAGAAACAGAACCCAGCCCGATTGACGATTTGACACCGCGTGAGTCAGAAATTCTCAGCCTGTTGGCCGAAGGCCAAAGTAATAAAGTGATTGCACGCAACCTGGGTATCTCTGATGGTACCGTGAAGCTACACGTCAAAGCGATCCTCAGAAAACTGAATATACACTCTCGGGTAGAAGCGGCTGTGATCGCGGTGGAACAGGGTTTACGCGCCAATAAGAAATAATCGAGCGGGGACATGAACGTGATAACCTTTGATCAGATGGTGGCGCAAACCGCCGCGCAGATAAATGAGCTGATGCCCTGGGATGTGGCCGAAAAAATAGCCAATAAAGAGTCTTTATTATTGCTCGATGTGCGTGAAGCCGATGAATTCAACAGCATGCATATTGCTGGTTCCATCAATGTGCCCCGAGGTATCTTAGAAGCCGCCAGCGAACCTGGCTATGATGAGACTCATCCGCAGCTGGTCACCGCGCGTAGCCATCAAGTGATCGTTATTTGCCGCTCAGGCAAGCGCAGTTGCATGGCTACATACAGTCTTCAGCAGCTGGGATTTGAACACGCTTATTCGCTTAAAACGGGCCTCCGCGGGTGGAACGATTTTGATCAGCCTCTCGTCGACAGCGCGGCCAAGGTGGTCGATGGTGATACCGCCGAAGCCTTTTTGGCGGCAAAGGCCGACTAGCCGTCCTGTACAAAAATTATTATGAAATATTTAATGATTTGCGCAGGCTTGACTGTCGCCCTAATATTGCTGGGCTTTATCCTAGCTGGTGTTTTTTAACCTCAAAGTGAGCAATGTATGAGACCTTGGCAACGCAATCGCTTCGCACTGGTAGCTGTAATTATCGCCAGCGTGGTTACTATTAATATCCCTGACTTCAGCACCGGTCAGATCGTATCACTGGTTGCTCTCTATCTGCTGGTGTTCTTCCTATACGTGCGCTTCTTCAACAGCTACAGTAAATAGCGCCTGCCTAATCATAGTGCTTATGGTACTTGCGGCGTGCGCCTGCGCGCTGCGTCACCACCCCGCGCACGGCTGACGCATCCTCCAAGGCCACATCGGGATACCCCTGATTGATGGCTTTCAGGAGATACTTATCCTCTTGTTGAATAAATTGGCGAAAAATATACTCGCCATCCAGTTCGGCAATCACATAATTTCCGTGCCGAGCGTTGCCTGAGGGATCAATGATTATGATACAGCCGTCTTTGAATTCAGGCTCCATACTGTCCCCCAAAACACGCAATGCAAATGGTTCGCTACTAGCACAACCACTGCTATCCATCATGTCGAGTTTTTCATCCATCCATACGTCTCTCAGTTAGTGATACAAACATCAAAATAAGGTATAAAAATCAGCTCGTATCGGATTGTTGTAGCTCCCATAAGTGGGAGTATAGCTGATTATGCTGGAGCAATTCAGCGTGCGTCCCATGTTCCATTATTTGACCCTTGTCGAGGACATAAATACGATCAGCGTCCACTATAGTAGAAAGACGATGCGCAATCATCAGTGAGGTGACCTGCTGAGTGACCTTTTGGATGGCTTGCATCACCAAGCTCTCTGTCTCCGAATCGAGACTGGATGTGGCCTCGTCAAAGACGATGATCTTGGGTCGTTTGAGAATCGCTCTGGCAATGGCGACACGCTGTACTTCACCACCCGACAGCTTTAACCCGCGTTCGCCCACTATGGTGTCCAATCCGGCAGGTAAATCACTGACTAACTTTTCCAGATTAGCCAGTTGTAATGCTTGCATAAACTCATCCTCGTTTGCGGCGGGATTACCGTATTGGATATTGAAGCGGATCGATTCATTAAACAGCATGGTATCTTGCGGCACCATACCAATGTGGCGTCTCAGACTATCCTGACTGGCACTGGCAATATTTTGCCCGTCAATTGCAATAACCCCGTCGGTGACATCATAAAAACGAAACAGCAAGCGTGCCAGTGTCGATTTACCTGAACCAGAAGGCCCCACCACCGCCACCTTTTCACCGGGCTTAATGGTGAGGTTAATATCTTTGAGTATCTGTCGCTCTGGCTGATAAGCAAAACCCACTTGGTTAAAATCAATCGCACATTGCGCAACCTGCAGCTCAGCCGCGTCGGCTGGGTCGCGCACATCAGGTGTCTCCTCCAGCAATTTTGACAATTGATCCATATCGGCCAGCGCGTAGGTGATCTGCCGATAGACAATGCCGAGCATGTTCATGGGGAGGAATAATTGCAACATGAGTGCATTAACTAAAACTAGATCACCAATCGTCATGTCCCCTGCGACCACTCCCTGGGCGGCGAGTATCATGATCATACTGACACCGACGGCGATGATCGCGGCTTGACCAAAATTGAGCAGCGACATAGTAAATGTGCTTTTGATGGTGGCGTGCTCCCATTCCGTCAACGTTTCCGCATAGCGATCCACCTCAAAACGCTCATTATTGAAATACTTCACCGTCTCATAATTGAGCAAGCTATCGACTGCTCTAGCATGCGCCTGAGAATCTAACTTATTGGCCAGATGCCGATAATGCATGCGCCAATTGCTGAACATCACCGTAAACACCACATAGACCGCAATAGTCAGCAAAGTCACTAGGCTAAACTGGACGGTATATGCACCGAACAAAATCCCTATCACGAGAAGAATTTCAAAGACGGTAGGAATGACTATGAATATGAAGTAATTCGCCAGCGAGCTTAAGCTCTGGGTACCACGTTCCAAATCGCGCGTCACTGTGCCAGTGCGGCGATCCAGATGAAAACGCAACGACAGGCGGTGGAGATGGGCCAAAACATCTGTCGACAGGCGCCGGATGGCATGAAAACGAGCGCGGGCAAATAATACATCCCGTAATTCATTAAATAACGCGGTAGCCAGCCGCAAAGCGCCATAGCCTAATAACAGACTGAGCGGCAATTGCAGCACCAGTTGGTCCGTATCCAGACTATCAACGATATGTTTGAGCAGCACTGGCACGCTCACAGTCGCCACTTTCGCGAGCATCAGGCACATAAGAGCCACCAGGATGCGACCGCGATATTCCCACAAGTAGGGAAACAGACCACATAAATTGCGCCAGTCTGAGCGCGCTTTGTGAGGTTCTTCGGTTCTTGCGTGTATTCCTTTCATGATCTGTCCCTGTTTCGCAACGGCCCTGAAATGAGGCCTGTGACGCAAAATTTAGCACCCTGATGTGGCGGATAGCTCAGCGCTTACCCGGCTGATTTTCATCCCCAGCTGTAAGTGCAGGAATATAAACATAATTTTCATTATGGTGCAGTTTGCACACATTTTATGCACAGCTTACACCCGGCCCGTACACCGCCATTTCCACAACATATTGGGGTTGACGACTCTCCCTACCTCAACTTATAGTGTTTGAGTGAACAGGGGAAGATAATTATACGTTCGCTCAGTCGGATAAAAAATACACTAAAACAGAATAAGCCAATCCTGAGAGAGTAAATTAATGCAATCAGACAATATTACGCCAAGTTATGAAAACGGTTCATCGGTGCCATATACAGAGGCCCCGCATGAGCATGAGCTGCAAACAACTGCACCAGGGCAGTACCGCGTTATTCGCCGCAACGGCAAAGTCACCAGTTTCGACCGCGACAAAATCAAAGTTGCTGTCACCAAAGCTTTTCTTGCTGTCGAGGGCGGCGAGGCTGCGGCCTCAAGCCGGGTGCACGAAGCAGTCACAGATATAACCACTAAAGTTGAGAGTGCATTAACGCGTAACCGACCCAACGGTGGCACCTTTCACATTGAAGATATTCAGGATGCGGTAGAGCTGTCACTGATGCGTGCTGGCTACCATAAAGTCGCGCGTGACTATGTCTTGTACCGTGAAGAGCGAGCCCGAGAACGGGCCCACAGCGAGCAACACGCGCAGCCAGACAGCACCACTCCAGTGATGCAGGTGACCAATGCCGCCGGCCAGCTCCAGCCATTGGATATTCAGCGTTTGCACACCGTGGTCACAGATGCCTGCGGTGACCTGGATGATGTTGAGGCGCAACCGATCATCGATGAGACCCTGCGTAACTTATATGACGGTGTTCCTCAGGCTGATGTTGCTCAGGCACTGACTATGAGTGCGCGCACCATGATCGAAAAAGAAGTCAACTATACCTATGTGGCTGCACGCCTGCTGCTCGATACCATTCGCAGCGAAGCACTGTCTCACCTCAACGGCAAGACTGTCGTCGCCACCCAGGAAGAAATGAGTGTTGCGTACAGTGACTATTTCAAAAGCTACATTAAACAAGCGGCTCAGCTGGAGCTGATTGATGACAAGTTAGCGACGGAATACGATCTTGATGTACTCGGCGCGGCCTTGTTGCCAGAACGAGACTACCAGTTCACTTATCTTGGCCTGCAGACCTTATATGATCGCTATTTTATTCATACCGATGATGTCCGTATCGAACTCCCGCAAGCCTTCTTTATGCGTGTTGCCATGGGCTTGGCTATCAACGAAATCGAGCGTGAGAAACGCACTATTGAATTCTATCGTCTGCTAAGCTCGTTCGACTTTATGAGTTCTACGCCAACCCTGTTTAACGCCGGCACCTTGCGCCCGCAGCTGTCCTCTTGCTATCTGACAACAGTGCCGGATGACTTACATGGTATTTTCGACGCTATTAAAGATGACGCTATGTTGTCCAAATTTGCCGGTGGCTTAGGCAACGACTGGACCCGTGTGCGTGCTATGGGCTCTCATATTAAAGGCACTAACGGTAAATCTCAGGGGGTTGTGCCATTTCTTAAAGTTGCCAACGATACCGCAGTTGCAGTCAATCAGGGCGGCAAGCGTAAGGGGGCGATGTGTGCTTACTTAGAAACTTGGCACCTGGATGTTGAGGAATTTCTAGACCTGCGCAAAAACACCGGAGATGACCGGCGTCGCACGCATGATATGAATACCGCGAACTGGATTCCAGACTTATTCATGAAGCGTGTCAGCCAGGAACAAGACTGGACGTTATTCTCACCCAACGACGCCCCAGATCTGCATGATTTGTATGGCGCAGCCTTTGAACAGCGCTATACCGAATATGAGCAGATGGCAGCCGCAGGCGAGATCAAAAACTTCAAAACCATGCCCGCTACAGACCTATGGCGCAAAATGTTAGGCATGTTGTTCGAGACGGGGCATCCTTGGATTACCTTTAAAGATCCATGCAACATCCGTTCGCCTCAAGGTCATGTGGGTACAGTGCACTCATCTAACCTATGTACAGAGATCACGCTTAATACTTCAGATGCTGAGATCGCGGTGTGTAACCTAGGTTCAGTCAATCTGGCCACGCACACCACGGCAGACGGCATCGACATGAAGAAATTGGAGCGCACTATAAATACGGCTATTCGTATGCTGGATAATGTCATTGACTACAATTACTACAGCGTCGCCACTGCGCGTGCCTCCAACTTGCGCCATCGTCCAATTGGGATCGGTATGATGGGCTTCCAGGACGCGCTATATAAGCTCAATACGCCCTATGCTAGTGAAGATGCGGTGAAGTTTGCCGACACCTCCATGGAAGCAATCAGCTATTACTCCATTCAGGCATCAACTAATCTAGCAGAAGAGCGTGGCACTTATCAGAGCTACCAAGGCTCATTATGGTCACAGGGTATCCTACCGATTGATTCCATAGAATTGCTGGCGCAGGAGCGCGATGGCTTCCTCAATGTCGACCGTTCTGCTGCACTGGATTGGGAACCTCTACGTGAGCGTATTAAGCAAGTGGGTATGCGTAATTCCAATACTATGGCCATCGCCCCAACGGCTACTATTTCCAATATTTGTGGTGTCACTCAGAGCATTGAGCCGACCTATCAAAACTTATTCGTGAAATCGAATTTGTCAGGGGAGTTCACCGTTGCTAACCCATACCTGATCGCCGACCTCAAGCGGCTTGATCTATGGGATAACGTTATGGTCAACGATCTCAAATACTATGACGGCAGCGTGCAAAACATTGATCGTGTTCCTAACGACATCAAAGAGCGCTATCGCACCGCCTTTGAGATCGACCCACGCTGGTTAATTGAAGCGGCTTCACGTCGCCAAAAATGGATTGATCAAGCTCAGTCGCTCAACCTGTATATGTCTGAACCCTCTGGCCAAAAAATGGATAACCTCTACAAGTTAGCCTGGGTCCGTGGGCTTAAGACGACTTACTACTTGCGCTCGATCGGCGCCACCCATGTCGAGAAGAGCACCATGGAAAGCCATGCTGAGAGTAAGCTGAATGCCGTTCAGACAGAGTCTACGCAGGCGCACGATAACGCCGCACCGAAAGCATGTTCATTATTAGACCCCGACTGTGAGGCTTGCCAATAGCAGTCACCGAATTTTATTAGAGATAGATAATTTAGGAGTAAATACATATGTTTAATTGGGATGATCCACTCGCAGACACAGGCACTGCGAACACACCGGCTGCTGATCCTATCATCAATAATGCAGTCCCTGAACCAGCGCCGACGATTGCGGCAGTAAGCCCGGCGCCAGCGTCCACCGATAGCACATCCGACAGTGCAGAAGACCTCGGTGCGACCGGTCTAGAAAGCATTGAGATGGGCGCAGCGCGTATCCGCGTCGATGATAAAAAAATCATCAACTGTCGCGCTGATCTCAACCAGCTCGTCCCCTTCAAATACGAATGGGCCTGGTCAAAATATCAGGATGGCTGTGCCAATCACTGGATGCCGCAAGAAATCAATATGACGGCAGACATTGCCCTCTGGAAGAGTGCCGATGGTCTGACCGAAGATGAACGCATCGTGATCAAGCGTAACCTTGGTTTTTTCTCAACTGCGGATTCATTAGTAGCCAATAACTTGGTTCTGGCCGTGTATAAGCACATTACCAATCCTGAGTGTCGTCAGTATTTATTACGTCAGGCATTTGAGGAAGCAGTGCATACCCACGCCTATCAGTATTGCATCGAATCACTAGGCTTAGACGAAGGTGAAGTATTCAATATGTACCGTGAGGTCCCCGCAGTGGCGCGTAAAGCAGAGTGGGCCCTGCCATACACTCAAAGCCTAGGTGATCCAGACTTTGCCACTGGTACTGCTGAAATGGACCAACGCTTGTTGCGTGACTTGATCGCCTTTTACGTGGTGTTCGAAGGCATCTTCTTCTATGTTGGCTTCGTCCAGATTCTATCTATGGGTCGCCGTAACAAGATGACCGGTGTGGCAGAACAGTTCCAATACATTCTGCGTGATGAATCTATGCACATGAACTTTGGTATCGATGTCATCAACCAGATTAAAGTTGAAAACCCGCATCTCTGGACGGCAGAATTCCAGCAAGAAATCATTGCGCTCATTACCAATGCGGTCGAGCTGGAAATCCAATACGCACGTGACACCATGCCACGCGGCATCCTGGGCTTAAATGCCAATATGTTTGAGGAATACCTCAAATTTATTGCTAATCGTCGCTTCTCACAAATTGGTTTGTCTGAGCAATATCAAAACGTGAGTAATCCATTCCCATGGATGTCTGAA
>DDIE01000046.1:8888-9409 GCA_002338385.1 Proteobacteria bacterium UBA1858 | reverse complement strand
GAAAAAAAACTTCACCCTGGCGAATCATACCCAGATCTTTGCGGGCACGCTCCTCGATCGCCGCCTGACCAGATTTCAGATCTTCCACCTCGGCTGCCAATACTTTATTGCGCTCAATAATTTCTTGATTGGTGTCTATTTGTGCCGCGACGTCTTGTTTTAAATGCTGCAATTTACGTAACCCGTCCTTGTCTATCCAAAGCTGATACTGCAACCAAACGAACAGCACAAACAGGAGCAAGATAAACACTTTCATGGCTTTAACTTGGAACGCGCCATAGCCGGGCAGGCATTACTGCTTGAACACTTTTTTACCTGGATAAGTGGCTTGCTCACCCAGCGCTTCTTCAATCCGAATCAACTGATTATATTTAGCCACCCGGTCTGAACGCGACATCGAGCCGGTCTTGATTTGACCCGCACCTGTGGCAACCGCCAAATCGGCAATCGTGACATCTTCCGTCTCGCCTGAGCGGTGAGAAATAACCGCCGTATAATTGGCATCATGCGCCATTTTTATG
>DDIE01000046.1:8447-8569 GCA_002338385.1 Proteobacteria bacterium UBA1858 | reverse complement strand
CGGCCAAGGTTTCTGTCAGAGTACCTATCTGGTTGAGCTTAATCAGAATCGAGTTGGCCACGCCCATCTCAATGCCCTTAGCCAGGATTGCGGTGTTAGTCACAAACAGGTCATCACCCACC
>DDIE01000046.1:0-8174 GCA_002338385.1 Proteobacteria bacterium UBA1858 | reverse complement strand
CTGCAGGCGCTTGGTGTTGGTCACAAACAGGTCATCACCCACCAGTTGTATTTTGTCACCCACCGCGGCTGTTAATTGTGACCAGCCGTCCCAGTCGTCTTCCGCCAAACCATCTTCAACCGTAATAATCGGGTAGCGCTTAATCAGATCGGTCAGGTAGTCTACGAAGGCAGGCATAGCATACACTTTACCCTCAGATTCCAAGTGATACTTACCGTCTTTATAAAATTCAGAACTGGCACAATCGAGGCCAATACTGACTTGATCCCCCACCTTATACCCTGCCATCTCGATCGCTTGCAGAATAACTTCAATAGCTTGCTCATTGGCATTCAGAGTTGGGGCAAAGCCGCCCTCGTCTCCCACAGCCGTATTCAAGCCCATTTTCTTGAGGATTGATTTCAGGGCATGAAAAATTTCTGCGCCACATTGCACCGCTTGCTTGAAACTATCAACACCGTGCGGAACGACCATGAATTCTTGTATGTCAGCACCTTTGTGCGCATGGGCGCCACCATTGATAATATTCATCATTGGCACAGGCATAATGAAACCCTCACCAGTGGCAAGATATTCATACAATGGCTGCTGACGATGGGCTGCCGCCGCCTTGGCCGCGGCCAGAGATACCGCCAGAATCGCATTCGCACCCAGTTTGGATTTATTGTCCGTGCCATCCAGATCGAGCATGGTTTGATCCAGTTGCGCCTGCTCGGTAGCGTCCATACCCTGCAGCGCGGTATTGATGGTGGTGTTGACAATATTGACCGCTTTGGACACACCTTTACCGAGAAAACGTTGTTGCTCGCCATCGCGCATTTCCAGCGCTTCCAGCGCACCCGTAGAGGCACCGGAGGGCACTGCCGCCCGCCCAAACGCGCCGCACGTCAGAGTAATCTCTGCTTCTACCGTGGGGTTACCGCGTGAGTCTATAATTTCTCGTGCATGTATATTTTTAATATCTGACATAACTGTATTTATATAGTATTGAGCACCTAAAACACTCCCTGAAGCTAACGCATCAGAGGTGAAGATTTTGCTATTTGATCAAGTTCACGCAGCACGCTTAATAGCTCTGCCACTTGATCCAGTGGCCAAGAGTTGGGGCCATCACTCTTAGCTTGAGCAGGATTTGGATGGGTTTCGATAAACAACCCAGCAATGCCTACCGCCATCGCTGCACGTGCCAGCACCGGCACAAATTCTCTTTGTCCCCCTGAGCATGCGCCTTCCCCGCCCGGCAATTGTACCGAATGTGTCGCATCAAACACTACTGGACATCCGGTATCCTGCATGATTGCCAGCGAGCGCATATCGGACACTAGGTTACCATATCCAAATGATACACCGCGCTCACACACCATAATGTGTTCATTTCCCGTGGATTTAGCCTTGCTCACCACATGTTGCATGTCCCAGGGGGACAAAAATTGTCCTTTTTTAATGTTAACCGGCAGTCCGGTTGCCGCAACGCGCTGAATATAGTTCGTCTGGCGACACAAAAAAGCTGGCGTTTGAAGAACATCAACGACCTCTTTGACCTCGTCCAGCGGCGTATCTTCATGCACATCAGTCAGAATTGGCAAGCCAAATTGCTGCTTGATGGTGGCTAGTATCTGCAAACCCTGTTCCAGCCCAGGCCCACGAAAGCTGCTTGCAGACGTACGATTAGCCTTATCAAAGGACGATTTATAAATGAGCGGGATATGTAGCTGGCTGCAGATTTCTTGCAATTGCCCTGCGGTATCCTGCGCCAAGGTCAGACTCTCGATCACACAGGGACCCGCGATCAAGAAAAACGGCTGATCTTGACCGACCTCAAAGTGACAGAGTTTCATGCTTGATCTTTTTGCATGACGGGCTCAACCTCGCCCAAGACCTCAACATTTGAGGTGATCTCCACTTGTTGTTCACGTAATTTTCGGGCGGCGTTAACAAAGCCAGAGAACAATGGGTGACCATCGCGCGGGGTAGAGGTGAATTCCGGATGGAACTGACAGCCCAGGAACCATGGATGCGCCTTGATCTCCACCACCTCAACCAACTTGTCATCAATAGATTTACCGGTAAAGGCCAGGCCAGCCTCTGCCAACTGCTGCAGATAATTGTTATTGAATTCATAGCGATGACGATGGCGCTCAAAAATAGTCGCCTGAGCGTACATTTTCTCTGCCAGCGAATGCTCGGCTAATTGACATTGCTGCGCACCCAAGCGCATCGAACCACCCAGATCCGTCAGTTTTGAGCGTTTTTCGACACGGCCATCACTCTGCTGCCATTCGGTGATCAACGCGATCACAGGCGCGGGGGTATGTTCATCAAATTCAGTACTGTGCGCCTGTTCTAAACCAGCCACATGGCGGGCATAGTCAATCACTGCTACCTGCATGCCCAGGCAGATCCCAAGATATGGAATATGATTCTCACGCGCATATTTAGCGGCCAAAATCTTACCTTCAATGCCGCGATGGCCAAATCCGCCCGGCACTAAAATAGCATCCGCTTGAGCAAGAATTTCAGTCCCATTGGTTTCAAGTGTTTCTGAATCTAGATAGGTAATATTGACTTGGGTTTGGGTCTTCGCGCCGGCATGAATAAGCGCTTCATTGAGTGATTTATATGACTCTGTCATTTCCACATACTTGCCGACCATATAGACATTGATTTCAATCTCTGGGAATTCAATGGCATGCACTACCTCTTTCCAATCAGTCAAATCAGCCACCGGCAGTTCCAGCTGAAATTTCTCCAACACAATGTTATCCAGTCCCTGTGAATGCAGCCACAGCGGTATTTTATAGATACTATTCATGTCCACAGAGGAAATGACCGCACGTTCTTCGACATTGGTGAATAAAGCAATTTTGCGGCGCTCATTATCAGGCAATGCGCGATCACTGCGACACAACAGAATATCAGGCTGGATACCAATCGAACGTAATTCTTTCACTGAGTGCTGGGTAGGCTTAGTTTTAACTTCACCTGATGCATTGATATAAGGCACTAGCGTAAGGTGAATATACATCACATGCTTACGTCCCAACTCGACACCCATTTGACGTATCGCTTCGAGGAACGGCAGCGATTCGATATCACCCACGGTGCCGCCAATTTCAACCAGCGCCACATCGACGCCCTCGGACCCTTTGCGCACGGACTGTTTGATTTCATCGGTAATATGGGGAATTACCTGTACCGTGCCCCCCAGATAGTCACCACGACGCTCTTTGCGGATCACATTCTCGTATATCTGACCGGTGGTAAAATTATTATTTTTGGACGATCGGAAGCGAACAAAACGCTCGTAATGGCCCAGATCAAGATCCGTTTCAGCCCCATCATCGGTGACATAGACTTCGCCGTGCTGGAAGGGACTCATCGTGCCAGGATCGACATTGATATATGGATCCAGTTTAATCATGGTAATCGACAGACCGCGCGCCTCTAGAATTGCACCCAGAGAGGCACTGGCGATGCCTTTACCTAAGGAAGAGACCACCCCGCCGGTAATAAATATGTATCGTGTCATTGATTAATTCCAGAGTACAGGATGGGTAATCAGGATAGCAAAGCAGGCGGTATGCCTCAATCAATAACCCTCGTGAATCCAGTATCCAAAGACATAAATAAGCTGTTGTTGGTGATATAGCAGCGGGATACGCGATCTTAACCACGGCGGTACGCCCGCCTCCTGAAATAATGTCTTGAGTGTTTTTTCACAACCGCGCCCACGTGGGCGCAACGACTCGCCACCTTGTCTGAATCTGACCTGCAGCCGATCAATGCCCGTTAATTGCAGCCCTGCTTGTTCAAGTCGCGCACGTGTCAAGCGCATCTTGAGGGCATCTAGGTTGAGGTCATGCGTTAAATCCCAATCCAGACAAATACTGGCATCATGCGCCGTTAAGCGCTGCAACGCATACACTTTAGCCCGATATTTTCTGAGCTCGTTATCCTGCCAGCGTACACAGGCCATGGCATCATCTCCAGCAGGTAATAGTTGGCTGACAATTTCCTGCAGCACGCGCGCACCGGGCAGCGCCAGACCCTGTCGCTGAATCCACCAGCGTAAAGCGTTCTTTAAGCTGGCCTGATCCTCTGGCAATTGTTCAATAGCCAGAGGATTGTCCGTGCAGTTGGCCAAATCCTGTTGCGCGAGTCGATCTAATAAGTGCGCAGTCTCGAACTGCCATTGACTGCTACGCGCAATGCTCGTCCCGACATGTGGCCAACGTGCAACAATCGTCGGCATCACTTTGTGGCGCAGATAATTGCGCTCAAATTCGAGTGCGTCGTTACTGGCATCGTGGTAAACGCTCAACTTATGCACACGCGCGTAGTGTTCCAGTTGTGCACGCGGGATGGCCAGTAACGGTCGCCGCAACTGACCCACCCCCAAGGTTCTCTCACTCAAGCAACCGACCAAACCGCGGCTGCCTGCGCCGCGCAACAGTCTCAACAGTACGGTCTCAACTTGATCATCCGCGTGATGGGCAGTAAACAGCACATCATTCTCTTGCAGATACTGGCTGAAGGCATGGTAACGCGCCTCACGCGCTGCACCCTCTGGCCCCAGCTGCACATATTCTGCGATGTTGACTTGGCAAGTATGTAATTGCACGCCAAGTTGGTCGCATATATGTTGGCAGTGCTGCGCCATCTGCGTGGCCGCCGCTTGCATTTGATGATCGACATGAATTGCTTGCAGGCGACGTTGCTGACGCAGGGCAATGGTATGACTGGCATGCAGCAGTACACTAGAATCTAGGCCGCCACTGAAGGCAATATAGATAGTCTGTTGGGGAGCAATTGTTGTCAACGCTGCGTGCAGCGCTGTAGTGATAGCCTTCATCTTGGCGCAGGCCAAAAACTAATCTTTGAATACCCCATAGGTGGTTAGTTTTTGATACCGATTAGTCAGCAGTTGTTGGGTATCCAGCTTGCCCAAACGCGCCAGACTTTGGCATAGAGAAGCCTTGAGATTGGCACAGGTCGCGGCTAGATCGCGATGTGCGCCATTGAGAGGTTCAGCGATAATTTCGTCAATCAAGTGCAATTCCATGAGACGTTTGGAGGTGATGCCCATTGATTCTGCCGCATCTTGTGCCTTGTCGGCATTTTTATACAGGATAGAGGCACAGCCCTCCGGTGAGATGACAGAATAAGTACTGTAGCTCAACATCGATAAATGGTCACATACCCCAATTGCCAAGGCACCACCGGAGCCACCTTCACCGATGACGGTAGAGATAATCGGTGTTTTGAGCTCCGCCATACGGTACAGATTTTTAGCAATGGCTTGTGCTTGGCCACGCTCTTCCGCACCTACGCCAGGATAGGCGCCGGGTGTATCGATGAAGGTCAGAATCGGCAGGGGGAATTTTTCTGCGGTTTCCATGATACGTAATGCCTTGCGATAACCCTCGGGTCGCGGCATACCAAAATTTCGATGCAGATTTTCTTTCGTGTTACGCCCTTTTTGATGCCCAATGATGGCCACTGCACGACCTTCAAACCGAGCTATACCACAGATAATCGCAGCATCATCAGCATAGGCGCGATCACCATGCAGCTCCTCAAAATCTGTGCATAACTGTGAGATGTAATCGAGCGTATAAGGCCGATTAGGATGGCGTGCTATCTGGGCGACTTGCCAAGCAGTTAAATTGCTAAAGGTTGATTCAGTCAAGCTTTGGCATTTGGCTTGTAGTTTGGCAATCTCATCACCCAGCTGCATCTCGTTATCTGACTCAACACGACGCAGTTCATCGATCTTTGCCTCTAATTCAGCGATCGGTTGTTCAAATTCCAGATAATCAGAGTTCATAACAGACTTCTAAATTTTTTCGCTATTATAGTCGTTGTTGCAGATGATTTCATGAAAGTTATTGCTATCCGTCAATACATCACATGGGTTGATACAACCCCATCCAGTGCTTGCAAGCGACGGAGTAATTCACGCTCAGGTGTCACATTCCACTCTGGACCAAGTTGAAACTGAGCTTGTGCAGATTGGGATGAATAAGCAATGTGCACCTGACACTTACCCTGTAAATAAGGTTTTAGGGTGGTGCGCATTTCTGTCACCAGCGTTGGTTTTGGCTCAGCCAGTTTAATTAATACTGCGCGGCCCTGTTCCACGCGCACATCTTCTAAACGTGCTACCTGCTTGGCACGCAAGCTGGGCTTGCCAGTGCGCTCATCGAGACTGACTGAACCCTCGATAACTAAAATCTGATCTTTAACGAGCAGCTGCTTGTAGGCGCTGTAAGTATCGGCAAACACCGCCACATTCATGCGCTCGGTGGTGTCATCAATAGTAAGAAATGCAATTCGACCTGAGGCACTATTACGTAAGCGCATATCTATTAATAAACCTGCTACGCGCACAGTATTCATGTCTTGCTTACGATAATTATTTTCTACTTTCGGGATCGGCATCGTCAGGCGTTCGCATAACGATTTACCCACAATATTGATCAACTCTGGGAAATACTGATCCACAGGATGACCCGAGAAATACAGACCCAATGTTTCGCGCTCAGCAGCCAACAGCGTGTCACTATCCCACTCGGGTTTTTGTTCTATCGTACCCTCACGCACGATAGTTTGCTCACCTCCAAACATATCATTTTGGCCCAAGGTATTATTGCGATGATGTTGTTCCGCGGTTTGCATGGCACGCGGTAAGTGATGCATCAAAGTGGCACGTGTTTGGCCAAAACTATCGAGCGCACCTGAACGAATCAATGCCTCCATACTGCGACGATTGAACTTCTGTGTTTCCAGACGCATACACAAATCATGCAAAGATTGATAATCACCCTGAGCGTGACGCTCGTTAATGAGTGCTTCGATAGCTGCTTCACCGACGCCTTTGATAGCGCCCAGCCCATAGACTATTTTCATTTTATCAATCACGGTGAAGGCATAATCTGATTGATTGACATGTGGCGGCATCACCTCAATCTGCATACTCTTACATTCATCTCGCAGTTGGACCACTTTATCCGTGTTATCCATATCCGCCGATAACACGGACGCCATGAATTCAGCAGGATAATGGGTTTTCAACCACGCCGTCTGATAGGACAACATGGCATACGCGACCGAATGAGATTTATTAAAACCGTAACCAGCGAATTTTTCCATTAGGTCGAAAATGTAAGTCGCTTGAGCCTCCTCGACATTGCGCGCGACTGCACCATCAACAAAAATTGAGCGTTGTTTGGCCATCTCCTCAGGTTTCTTTTTACCCATCGCACGGCGCAATAAATCAGCCCCACCCAAGGTATAGCCCGCCAGTATTTGGGCGATCTGCATCACCTGCTCTTGATAGAGAATGACGCCATAGGTTTCAGTTAGGATTGACTCAAGATCTGGGTGTGGATATTCCACTTTGGCGCCATGCTTGCGATCAATAAAATCATCCACCATGCCGGATTGCAGGGGTCCCGGCCGATAAAGTGCCACCATCGCCACCACGTCTTCAAACTTATCTGGTTTGAGGCGCCCGAGGATTTCTTTCAAGCCATCCGACTCTAGCTGAAACACTGCGGTGGTTTGCTGATTTTGTAACAGCGCATAGGTCGGCTCATCATCCAGCGGCAAGACATTCAAATCGATATCGGCCAAGCCCTCTTGTTGACGTCTGCGGTTAGCCATCTGTAGGGTGCGATCGATAATCGTCAAGGTGCGCAAGCCTAGGAAGTCAAATTTGACCAGACCTATTGCCTCGACATCATCTTTATCCAGTTGAGTGACTACATTCGCGCCACCTGCCTCACAAAATAAGGGGGTAAAGTCAGTCAATTTTGAAGGTGCGATGACTACGCCACCGGCATGCTTGCCCGCATTTCTGACCAGCCCCTCCAGTTGCAGCGCCATGTCAATGAGTGCGCTGACGTCCTCATCGTCATCAATCAGCTGGCGAAAATCTTTTTCATTCTTAATCGCTTTAGCGAGCGTCATACCAACTTCAAACGGAATCATTTTCGCAATACGATCAACAAATCCGTAAGGGTGACCAAGCACCCGACCAACATCGCGTACCACCGCTTTTGCAGCCATGGTGCCATAGGTGATGATTTGACTGACTTTTTCACGTCCGTAGCGACTAGCGACATACTCAATCACACGATCTCGTCCAGCCATACAAAAATCGATATCAAAAT
>DDIE01000024.1 GCA_002338385.1 Proteobacteria bacterium UBA1858 | reverse complement strand
ACGCTAGGATCAGTAATGGCGCTAGAAAATAACGCGCGTTGATTAATATTTTCTTCATAGGTACCTCCTAAGTAACCATTAAGAATTAAGAAAGGACTTTTCTTACAGCTGATAGTATCAAACTCGATTGCGATAACCAGTGTTATCACCTGCAGTGATGATGTTTTGTCTTGTACATTCGGATGACAATGTACTAAAATTGTTCTGTATTTCTGGACAATCAGAGTACAAAAGCTTTGACAAACACCGAACAAAGCATAAATATCAACGAGAATTTCAATGACTGAAGCTAAACACCCTATTCAAGTCGTCGCGCGGCGCACAGGTTTGAACCCAGATGTCATCCGCGCATGGGAAAGACGCTATCAAACAGTGGTGCCGCAACGTGCCAGTAATGGTCGTCGTCTGTACGCGGATACTGACGTCGAAAAACTCACCTTACTCAGACGTGCAACCTCAGCAGGCCGCCGTATCAGTGACATCGCTGATCTGTCTGTCGACGCCTTGTATTCTCTCATAGAAACGGATGAAGTCGCAGCGGCGCAGGCGCGGGTTATACCCAGCGAGCGACCTAATACAGGTTCTGTCATGGAACATTTTGAGGAATGTTTAGATGCCATCACCGGGATGAACTCGAGTCATCTCAAAGCCTGTCTGATTAAGGCAGACAAAGCACTGGGTGTACCTTTCTTATTAGAAGACCTCATCCGTCCCCTGATATCTCATGTGCGTGATGAATGCCGGCGGGGCAATCTGCGCCAATGCCACGAACGTGTCGCCACGGCTACTGTGCGCTCGTATATGTATAATCTGGCCAGTTCAGAAAATAGCTCTGACGCGCGTCACAATTTGATTGTCAGCACACCTGTTGGTCAGCGCTATGATTTGATCGCTCTGCGGATGGCCGTTGCGGCGAATTTTTATGGCTGGAATGCCATTTATTTGGGCACAGAATTATCCGCTGAGGAGATTGCCTATGCCTGTGACCAGACCCAATCGTATACCGTTGCGCTGGGTATTGCTTCGCCATCAGATGACCCCCATCTAGCCAATACTCTGCGCGAGTTGAAAAGGAAGATTGGTGTCAGAACCAGTTTAATTGTAGGCGGCAAGGCAGTAACAGGGTACACTGAAGTCATTCAAGAAATTAACGCAGTAATAGTGCAAACCATGGGCGAACTTCGTATGGAGTTGGATCGATTAAGGCGCCCCATGACCGCACGCATCGACACACCACGAATTTAACCGACAACTCAGCACTGCCCCATCCACCCCTATCTGATAGACACTATGACACGACCATCCAGTTTTTCTAAAGAACAATTGCTCGCGTGCGGTCACGGCGATATGTTTGGCCCTGGCAACGCACAATTACCCACTCCCAATATGCTGATGATGGATCGCATCACAACCATCAATAGTGATGGTGGTGAATATGGTAAAGGTAAGATGATTGCCGAACTCGATATCTCTCCAGATTTATGGTTTTTTGATTGCCATTTCCCAGGTGACCCGGTTATGCCAGGCTGTTTAGGCTTGGATGCCATGTGGCAGTTAGTTGGTTTTTTCCTGGCCTGGAGTGATAACCCGGGACGCGGGCGTGCACTCGGTGTGGGTGAAGTAAAGTTCACTGGTCAAGTGTTACCGAGCGCCAGCAAAGTACGCTATGAAATCGATATGAAACGTCTCATTACCCGCAAACTTGTGTTGGGTATTGCTGACGGCGTGATGCTCGTGGATGATCGCGAGATTTATCACGCCAAAGATCTACGGGTAGGCTTGTTTACCTCGACGGATAATTTCTAGTCAGCACACGCTCAATCATCGGCTGCGGCCAGACTGCGATCAACCAACTCAAATACATCGCGCGACAAATCAGCTGTCGCTTTGACCTTCTGCAAAGAGGCCCGCATCAGTGTCTGGCGCTGCTGATCATACTTCTGCCAATCAATTAATGGCTTGACCAAGCGTGAGGCCACCTGCGGATTGATCGCATCAAGCTTAATAATCTGCTCAGTTAAAAACGCATAACCCGCGCCTGATTTAGCATGGAACGCGGTCGGGTTAGCCATGCAAAAACCGCCAATCAGCGCGCGCACCTTGTTCGGATTGGTGATCGAGAAACAGGGATGGTCAAGTAACTGCTTAACCGTTTCTATCACGCCCTCTTGACGCGAGCGCGCCTGCAAAGACAACCACTTATCCATCACCAGTGAGTCGTGTTGCCAGGCTGCGCCAAAATCAGCAATCAGCTCGGCTCTGATGGGATCAGTACTATCATTAACAGCGTCCAGAGCAGACATCTTCTCGGTCATATTATTCGCCTGCGAGTATTGCTTGTGCGCGAGTTGCCAATAATCCTGTTTATTTAAGCTGCATAGATAACTGAGACAAACTGCAGCCAGTCGCCGGCGTCCCATCGACTCGGCAGTATAGTGATACTCGCCAGCGACGTGGTGTTGATGATATAGATCAAGTAACTGCGCCTCTAAAGCGTCTGCAATTTTTTTCATCAGACCTAGTCGCGCCTGGTGAATCGCGTCCACTTCAACGGGCTGCATAAACTCAGCTAAATAAGATTCAGAGGGCAGGACCAACATCTCAGCCAGAAAAGCAGCATCCAGCGAGGCATCCTCGATGGTGATTTTGAGTGCTTCGATATAGGCCTCGGCGTCGGCCACTGCGGCACCCGTCATCAGCGCGACTACCGCATCCAGCATCCACTCAGTGGCAAAGCGCTGGCCTGCATCCCAGCGGTTGAAGGTATCTTTTTCATGTGCCATTAACAGGGTCAAGTCGTCGACTGAGTATGCATATTCCAGTTTCACCGGGGCCGAGAAGTTCTGTAAGAAAGACGGGACTGGCTGGGTTGTGATGTGCTCAAAAACAAATCTCTGCTGATGGTCAGTCAGGGTCAGTAACATCGCGTCGCAGGCATGCTCGGTACTCTCTTGCAGGTGCAGGGCGAGTGCCTCACCGTGCTGGTCAAATAAGGCAATATTGACCGGGATCAGATAAGGTTGGGGGGCGGTTTGTTGTTTGTGCTGGGGGATTTGCTGTTCTATGTCTAGCACAAACTGCTGCGTATCCGCATGCCACTGGGTGTCGACTTTCAGGGTCGGCGTTCCACTCTGTGAATACCAGTTAAGGAAATTACCTAACTCGTAGTCATTGGCCTCGGCCATAGCCAAGGCAAAATCATCAGTCGTGACAGCCTGTCCATCATGTTTTTCAAAGTAACGTGCCAAGCCTTTTTTAAAGCCATCTCTGCCCAGTAAAGTCTGATACATGCGCACCACCTCCGCGCCTTTCTCATAGACAGTCAGGGTATAGAAATTGTTGATCTCAACATAGGAATCTGGGCGAATAGGATGGCTCATAGGGCCGCCATCCTCAGCAAATTGATAAGCACGTAAATAACGCACATCCTGAATACGCTTAACTGCACGCGAGGTCACATCGGAAGTGAATTCTTGATCCCTGAACACGGTCAGTCCTTCCTTGAGACTGAGCTGGAACCAATCTCTGCAGGTGACTCGATTACCCGTCCAATTGTGGAAGTACTCATGCGCAATCACTGCCTCGACAGTCATGTAGTCGGCATCGGTGGCCGTGGCAGGACTGGCCAATACACATTTGGAATTAAATACATTGAGGCCTTTGTTTTCCATCGCGCCCATATTGAAGTCATCAACCGCAACGATCATGTACGTGTCGAGATCATATTCCAGGTCAAAGGTTTGCTCGTCCCACTGCATTGCTTTTTGTAACGAAGCGACGGCGTGATCACATTTATCGGCATTGTGCGCTTCCGTGTAGATTTCTATGCTCACCTCGCGCCCGCTGCGCGTAATGTATTGATCTCGGCAACAGGACAGATCGCCTGCCACCAAGGCAAACAAATAACAGGGCTTAGGGTAAGGATCATGCCACTCTACGTAATGACGCCCAGCAGCTAATGTGCCCTGCTGAATACGATTTCCGTTCGAGAGCAGCACCGGCATAGTGTCACTGTCTGCCTCAATCCGCACCGTGAACACCGCCATCACATCTGGACGATCAAGATAGTAGGTAATCTTGCGAAAACCCTCCGCCTCACATTGGGTACAGTAGTTACCTGAGGACAAGTAGAGTCCCTCCAGGGCCGTATTCTGTGCTGGGTCAATAGCGACTACCGTTGCCAGTTCAAATTCGTCCGGCGTCGATGACAGCGTGAGACTGGACTCATCGACACAGTATTCATGTGCTGCCAATGCGCGACCATCCACAGATATCGATTTCAGCTCCAGTTGCTCACCCTGCAAGGTAAGCGCGCCAGGCGCTTCACTGCTGGCGGGATTCACACGCATCTTGAGGCATGCATACACATATGTTTTGTCGGGAAATAGCTCGAACTTGAGCTGCACTGCACTGATCAAATGACTGGGCACTTGATAGTCTTTTAAATAAATTGCTGCTGGCTGACCGTCTTTCATTATGAACCTGTTTTGAGCGCACTGATTGAGTTACTATTACGCTTATTAATTTATGAGTAATGTATGCCGATAAGGCGCTAAGTTATCACTTTTATAGATCGCGTAGATGATAAACCACCAGCCCTTTTACATAAATATTGCCGGTTACCGCTTTACCCCTATACAAGAACTAGAAAAGACCGTGGCTCTGTTCAGAGGCATGTGTGCGGATCTGGAACTTCTGGGTTCTATTTACGTGGCGACTGAGGGCGTCAACATGGGTTTGGCAGGCAACATTCTTTCCATTGAGACTTTTCGGCGCCGCTTGCAACAGCATACACCCTTTCAAACAATACGTTTTCATGAAATGTACAGCAGCCAAATGCCGTATCACAAAATGACCGTCAAAACTAAAACCGAGCTGGTACCGATTGAGGACAGCTCGATTAAAGTGGGTGATTTCAATCATCAGTATCTGCCACCCAAGGCGCTGCAAAAATGGCTGGATGAGGAGCGTGATTTTGTGCTGTTGGATATGCGCAATGATTTTGAGTTTCAGCTCGGCACTTTTGCCACCGCCGAACAACTCAATCTGCGCCGCTTCAGGAAACTCCAGACCAAAGCGGATGCCATTAAACAATTACCCAAAGATAAACCGATTGTGACCTTCTGTACGGGTGGTATTCGCTGTGAGAAAGCGGGCCCTTACCTAGAGAAACAAGGTTTCGACAATATTTATCAGCTGGAGGGCGGTATTATTGAATATTTGCGCCAGACTAAAGGTGCCCACTGGCACGGCAATTGTTTTGTCTTCGACGATCGTGTGTCACTCACGAAAGAGCTCAGCCCACAACACTTCAATTTGTGCACCGACTGTCAGATCATTTTAAAAGACGATGAACAAGAGTTTTGTAAATCCTGCTTGGCTTTAAAAGACTCTGAAAATGTCGCTATTTGATCTGTGTTTTAATTTCACCAGCAGCACATTCAGGCCCGATGAGACAGCTGTGTTGGACCGTGCGCGAGCGGCCGGCGTTGACCACTTTCTTGTCACAGGTTCTGATCAGGACGATAGTCGTTTGGCGCTTGAACTCGCTGAGCGTTATCAGCACGGCATGTATGCCACTGTAGGCGTACATCCGCACCTAGCTAAAAACTGGCAGCATGATACTCAAGATAACCTGCGCCAACTGGCCCAATCGACACGGGTAAAAGCGATTGGTGAGGCGGGTCTGGATTATCATCGCAATTTGTCTACCCCTGAACAACAGCAGCATGCTCTGCGTCAGCAAATAGAATTAGCCATCGAGTTACAGCGTCCACTATTCTTGCACGAGCGTGATGCACATGCAGACTTTTATGCAATTTTGCAGGACTATCAGTCCGAACTGGTGACCAGTGTCGTGCATTGTTTCACCGGTCAGCGTGCGGCCCTGGAGCACTATCTGGAGATGGATCTATATATTGGCATCACAGGCTGGATATGTGATGAACGTCGCGGCACTCATTTACATGAACTGGTAAGCTTGATTCCACAAGATCGCCTGATGATTGAGACTGATGCGCCCTACCTGTTGCCGCGCAGTTACCGACCAAAACCCAAAGACAATCGCAACGAACCCAGTTTTCTTCCGCATATAGCGCAGCACGTTGCTCACCACCGCGGCGATGATGAACACCACTTGTGTCAATTCACAATGCAGAATACGCTACGCTTCCTAGATATTAAATCTTAATCCTGAACTAGACTGCCATGAAGATACAAACTGCCATAGAAACTAAAATTAATAATGCGATGACGCCCGCACACTTGGATGTGGTCAACGAGAGTCATATGCATAATGTTGCGCCAGGCTCGGAGTCACATTTTAAACTGACCATTGTAAGTGCCTTGTTTGAGGGCAAGATGTTAGTTGCACGTCATCGACTGGTGAATAAATGTCTCCGCGATGAGCTGGATGGCCCAGTGCATGCGCTATCCATGCACACCTATACCCCGCAAGAATGGCTGCAGAAAAATTCTGAGGTGCGCTCCTCACCCCCCTGTCTAGGTGGTGCCAAACGTGAACAAAACGACTGATGTCACCCGAGGACAGGAATAGAGAAATTGTGCTCCGGATCATGGAACTGCGGGTCGATCATAAGGATCTTGATGACTCTATTCACGCCCTGTCCCGTTCCAACTATATCGATCAAGTGCAACTCAAGCGCTTGAAAAAGAGAAAACTGTTAATCAAGGACACCATCCAAAAATTAGAGAGTCAGCTGATTCCGGATGTGGATGCCTGACAATTCAAACCTACTAAAGCTGAACGCATTTTTTGTGGGGTTACCGGGAATACTATTTCAGCACTGAAATTATAGTGTGCCCGGAGCTTGTCCAGATACTCCTCAAATTCGCGCTCATACAAGACAATGAATTGAACATCGGGTATTTTTTGAGCGGCGGCGATAATGGACTCCAGATTACTCAAGCGGTCGCGGAAGGTATGCTGATAGTTGAATTCCGCCACAATGACATCGACCTGATTTTTTTTCAGATAGGCAATGGCTTTGCGTGCGCTGTATTCCTGAGTGACCTGATAAGCAAACTCTTGATACACAGACATCACGTCTGTGTATCCACCCAGCTCAATGACGCTGAGTAATTTTTTGTTTGTTGCGCTCAAGGTGCGTAACGCGTGGTCTCAATAGACTCAGGTGAGGTGCGTCGAATTTCTCCAGTATGCATTAAGAACTGACCACGTTTACGATCCTCGAAATAGAGCTGCAGTGCCTCGGTAATAATAGGAAACGATAGCTCACCCCAGGGTATGTCGGATTCATCGAAAAACGCAGTATCCAAACTCTCTATGCCTGGACTCGCAAAACCGTCTTTGACCTCGCCTCTAAACATGACATAGACCTGACTGATATGCGGTAAGTTATAAATCATATACAGTTTTTGATCGAGTATTTGCGCACTGGCCTCTTCCTCCGTCTCGCGCGCAGCCGCCTCTTGCACGGTCTCTTTATTTTCCATGAAACCCGCGGGTAGCGTCCAGGTACCCAAGCGTGGATCAATGGCACGCTTGCACAGCAAAATACTGCCCTGCCATTCCGCGATACACCCCGCCACGATCTTGGGGTTTTGATAAAAAATCGTGCCACAATCAGGGCACACATAACGCAGGCGATTATCACCCTCTGGAATACTTTGACTTATTCGATCTGAACCACACTGACTACAGTATTTCACTCTTTCTTCCTTGCTTGCCGCATCCTTAGCTAGATGCTTACGGGGTGAGTTTATTCGCCAGTCGCTACAGGACGTGATTTATCACGTATCCATTGGCTCCACGAACCGACAAATAGTTTCATCGGTGGCAAACCTGCAACCGCTTGGGCCAATAAATTATGACAGGCCGTGACGCCCGAACCACACATATTGATGACATTATTAAACGGCTGATCTTTGATGGTCTGTTCAAAGCGTGCACGTATTACCTGCGGTGGCGCCATGGTGCCGTCTGCGTTGAGATTGCCTGCGAAAGGTAAATTACTGGCACCCGGGATGTGGCCAGGCACAGGATCTGTGGTTTGATCTTTGGCGCTATAGCGATCGGCACTGCGGGCATCAATTAGGGTAATCGTTTGCGCGGCTAGCTCCCGCGCCACGGTATCAATGTCAACGCACCATTCCATGTTGGCTTGACCATTGAATTGTCCAGCGGGTAGGCTGATGTCTTGATCGGTCAAGGCATACCCTTGATCAGTCCATTTTTCCAAACCGCCGTCAAGTACGGCCACTTTGTCGTGTCCGAACCAGCGCATCATCCACCACAAGCGGGCGGCAAAAGCACCTGACATATCATCATAGGCAATCACTTGGGTATCATTGTTGATCCCCCAGTCTTTGATTTGTTGCAGAAAAACCTCTGCTTCGGGCAAAGGATGGCGTCCACTGGTAGCGGTCATCGCGGCAGATAACTGGGTATCCATATCTGCATGTTGGGCATTGGGTATGTGGCCTGCCCGAAAACTATTAATCCCCCCTTGCGGATCTTTGAGGCTGAAGCGGCAGTCAAAAACACGCACATTGTCATGGTCGATTATGGTTTTTAGCTCCTGCGCGGAAATCATTGTTTGGTAATACATTTTTATACCTTTGTATGCTTGTGTTTGTTAAACCTGTTGGCAGTTGCCACAGTCCATCAGTGAGCGGCTTACATTAGATAGAATGGATGGGCTATGCAAGCCTAGTCATCCATAACCATACAGGAAAGATCATAGCTACCCCTAACGGGTTCGACAAAAAATCGCTCATGATTGTAGTTCTTGCCTGCACAAATTTTCGCAAACACGTCGACCACAGGCGCTGGCGCACAGACATAGATGTCATGGCTGGATAAATCGTGTTCACTTGCCATGGCCGCCGCTAGGTGTGTCTCTACCATTTGACAACTCTGCTGTGGCTGAGCGATCAATTCCTGAGGAGACTGTTGCAAGATGATGCCTGTGTAGGCAAACCCATCCAATGCATCCGTCCATGCACGGCATAGGTTATGCAGATACAATCCACCTTCACTGCATGCCATCCAAATCAATCTAATATTAACATCCTGCTCCTGCGCGGTAATATGTTCGAGCAAGCTTTTAATGGCCGCAAAACCGATATCAAATGCAAACAGAGTGATCGGGCGCAGCAGTTGCTCCTGCAACACAAAGCCGCCATGAGGTCCTTGCAGCAACATGTGATCGCCTATGTGCAGAGTATTGACTATTGCCTGTGGAACGGTATCAGCCGATGAGCTGCGCATGTGGAATTCAATCAGGCGATCCTCGCATGGGCAACTGGCGATAGATAAAGCACATGAGCCATACGCTTCAAGCTCTAATTTTACATACTGCCCGGCAAGGAAACGCAGTCGTTTTGTTCTTGGTGTTTGCACGACTAATCGATGGACTTCTCTGGAGAGCTGTTCCAGCTTACGCACTTTGACCTCAATGGTCTGTTCTGGAATATCAGCGGGCTGCTCGATATTGATTGCCTCGATCTCACAATCCTGGCGCGGGCTACTGACACAAGTGAGCACATAACCTTGCAGCTTATGCGCCTCGGACACGGCAAACTCACGTGACTTAATCTCCTCTACTTGACCAGAGACCATCCGCGTCAGGCAGAGACCACAGGTACCGTTACTGCAGCCATAATTGAGTGCTACGCCAGCACGGATAGCAGCCTCTAGAATAGTTTCATTGGCATGAACTGTAAAACTGCTGGGCTGATTGATAAGTTTAACGCGATGTGACATGAACCAACTTTAACGCGAAATCAGTCCCGAATTCTAGGTATGCCAGCACTGCCCGCTACTGCTCGGCCTTGAATAATCTCACCCTCAGGGTGGAGCAGAGACAGGTATTCGATCTTATCTTGACATTCAACCGCTACACCACTGTACCTGTCTGTACCGTTGATACTGAATTCAAAGGCGTAAAAACGCCGCAATACAAGGCGGCCACGTTTGCGCACCGGAAAAAGTTTTTTCATGTGGATCGATTGATCAAGCAATTGAACCTTATTCTGCTGACAGAAAGAGACGCAATAACGGATGGTAAATTCTCTGGAGCGAGTGCCGTCAAGCCATAACCAGACGACTAATAAAACAACGGCTATGGCCAAGAATGCATCCATAATTGCCAGCTAAACTAAAGCAGAAAATATTTTGTGCTTAATGTCATCAACCTGACCGATGCCATCAACACGCACATAACGAGGCGCATCCTGCTCCTGTCTGGCCGACCAGCTTGAGTAGTAGTCTGACAAGGGCTTAGTTAACTCATGATAGACGCGTAAACGCTCGCGCACGGTGTCCTCTTTATCGTCTTCGCGTTGGACCAGTGCCTCACCGGTGTCATCATCCAGACCCGCCTGATGCGGTGGGTTATAAATCACATGATAGGTCCGGCCTGAGGCTGGATGCACCCAGCGCCCGCTCATGCGCTTGATAATTTCAGCATCATCGACATCAATCTCAACCACGTAATCAATTTTTACGCCTTGATTTTTCATTGCCTCAGCCTGGGCCAATGTTCGTGGAAAACCATCGAATAAAAATCCTTGCGCACAATCTTGTTGCTGGATTCTTTCGCGCACTAGACCAAGTATTATTTCGTCGGACACAAGACCGCCTGCGTCCATTACTTTTTTCGCTGCCAATCCCAGACTGGTGCCTTGCTTGACGGCCGCGCGCAACATGTCACCAGTGGAGATCTGTGGAATGCCGAAATGGTCTTTTATATGGTTAGCCTGAGTTCCTTTGCCAGCCCCTGGCCCACCTAATAAGATTATCCGCATTGCTATATACTCCCAATATATTTTTAGTTATGTGTGACGTTCGCGTGGTTGTGTTTGGCATGGCTTTGCTGGGCTTGCGCTCACGCCTTGCAGATAGTCGCATAGCAAATCGTCTTTGTGAAATCATTTTAGCTGCCGATTCGTATCTACCTAAACTGCACGCTGGTATTCAGGTGAGGCCGCATATCACTTAGGCTATGATGCAATAAGTGAGCGCGATTAGCAGAGTGTGAATGCACAACTTTTAATTTTTCCGTGCTGCAAAAGGACAAACTATGAGCAAAAAAAATGCCTTCTACGCCCAATCCGGGGGCGTCACCTCAGTGATTAATGCAACTGCCTGCGGTGTTATTGAAACAGCGCGCAAACACAAGGACAAGATCGGTAAAGTATATGCCGGTCGGAATGGGATTATTGGTGCGCTGACTGAGGATCTAATTGATACCTCGAAAGAAACTGCGCGCGCGATAGCTGCCCTCAAGCACACACCCTCGGGCGCATTCGGCTCGTGTCGCTATAAATTAAAAAGCCTGGATGAGAGTCGCGCTCAATATGAGCGTCTGATAGCGGTATTCAAAGCACATAATATTGGTTACTTTTTCTACAATGGGGGTGGCGATTCTCAAGATACCTCGAATAAGGTGTCACAACTCAGCAAGAGCATGGGTTATCCAATTCAGGCCATCGGTATACCCAAGACCGTGGATAACGATTTACCCCTGACGGATAACTGCCCAGGTTTCGGCTCTGTCGCAAAATATGTTGCCGTCTCAATTCGTGAAGCAGGCTTCGATGTTGCCTCCATGGCCAAAACCTCAACTAAAGTCTTTGTCATGGAAGTTATGGGTCGTCATGCTGGCTGGATTGCTGCTGCCGGTGGCTTGGCGGCAGAAAATGAAAGCGATGCACCACACATCATTTTATTCCCAGAAGTCGCGTTCAATAAAAAAGTCTTCATGCAACGGGTTAAACACTGCGTCAAACACTATGGCTATTGCGCTATCGTGGTGTCCGAGGGTGCCCGCTATAAAGATGGCACCTTCCTGGCAGATGCTGGCAGTGTTGATGCTTTTGGCCATAAGCAGTTGGGCGGGGTCGCTCCGGTGGTGGCGCAGATGATCAAAGATGCAACAGGCTATAAGTACCACTGGGCAGTCGCGGACTATTTGCAGCGTGCCGCGCGTCATATTGCATCAAAAACCGATGTCGACCAGGCCTATGCCGTCGGCAAGGCGGCGGTAGAGTTTGCCCTCAAAGGCAAGACTGCCATCATGCCTACCATCGTGCGTACTTCGAATCATCCCTATCGTTGGAAAATCGGTGAGGCGCGCCTGGCGCGGGTCGCTAATGTCGAGAAGATGATGCCTAAAAGCTATATCACACCGGATGGTTTTGGTATTACCCAGCGTTGTCGCACCTACCTCAGTCCATTGATCAGAGGTGAGGACTATCCACCCTACAAGAATGGCTTGCCGCAATATGTGCAACTCAAGAATATCGCTGTACCGAAAAAGTTGAAAGATAACTTCATGCCATAATCACAGCACTGTGGTTTGACCTACTAGGCAACACTCTGATCATGACGGATGACTTAAGCCAGTTAATTGCAGAAGAAAAAGCCAAGATACTGGCGCAAACTGCGCTGATCGATTGGCCAGCACTGGAAAAGTTTTATGCCCAAGGCAAGATTATTCTGGTTGATCAGAGCGTTAACCTAGTGGATGTTGCCTATCATCTGACACTGAATAACGACGACGTAATCGAACAGTTAATCAGCGCTGAGTTACTCACACGCGAGTTCAATCCACAAGCTAAGCGCTGGCATGAGACTCAGCAACAAGTTTGGTGTGTCGTTATTAAGCCATGGGTGTTGGTGCAAGCGACTAAAGACTGACAGTTACTGGCGCACCGTGAGCATGCCGTTCTCGTGGGTGACTGAAAGATCGCGCAAAAATGACATCCCCAAAAGAATCTCCTGCCCCTGCATATAGGGATTGATCCCTGCCCGCACATTCTCGACAGTGATATCACCCAGACTGACACTGTCAAGTTGAGTCGCATAGGTTGTGATGCTGCCGTTGGCAGTCATGACAGACATCGGCGCACCCCTCACCAGACCAATTCGGGTGGCGACACCCTCAGGTACCGACACTAAACTGGCTCCCGTATCAACAAGAAACACAACATCCTGCTGATTTATTTTGCCGTTGGCGATGTAATGGCCATGTTGACTGCCGCGCAGTACGACTTGTTTACTGCCGTCTTCCATTTCTAGCGTAGTCAGCGATTTGTTAGGATTACGTTTGTCGTCCAGTATTTTGGAAAAAAATTGGGTCAGCATTGCAATACCAATCACCCATACTAAAACAAACATCCATTTACCCATGTCAGCTGCGAGATCCCGTTGCTGGTTTGCCACTTAAACTCCTAAGTATCCGATGCAGTATGGTAGATTATAAGTATCGGTATGAATTTGATCAGGTCAATTTTTTTGCTAGCATTAGCCGAACTCAGAAATAGATCAAACTATTCTTTTTGTGGGGTTGTCAATTGGTTCTATTTGCCCCATCTTTACGTGCACATTGCTGGCCAAGATGATAAAACAAGCTGGCATGTTTTATGTGATGTTTGTCTAGTACGCGGGGATGACAAAAAACAATTCAGGACTGATTTTTGAATTAAAACGGACTAAATGTTAGACAAAGGGCTTACAAAGCCGCAATAAAACAATTATCCCTTTAACTAATGGAGAAAAACTATGGGCCTATTTGGATTTGGCAAAAAGAAAGAAAAAACTCCCGCTGCTGGTGTCAATGATACCTTCACACTGAGCGGTCCAGCCAACGCAAGCACCGCCAAGTGCATAATGATTGCCGGCGTGCGCGGCGTCACCGCAGAAATTACAATCAACGAGACCGATAACGTCACCCTGACCCACGGACCTCTGACATTGACCGGTGAGAATGCAATTCAAACCTACCTCGATGTGCGTGGTGAAGGCGCCCCGCTTAAGCCCAAAAAGGCGCGCCATTTAGGCGACCAGAATCGTTGGATAGAAGTGAGTGCTCAACTGCTAGACACAGACACCCAGATAGACACTGTCAGCAAGCGCATGAACGATATTCTGGCTACCCAAGAATATTTAGTCGGCCCTCTCACGCAAGCCGATGCGCCCGTTGCAGGCAGTATTTTTACCCTGAAAAAAGCCGGCAAGCTGCCGTCGGGTCTGGATCATATCGATGCTTGGTTGACACGCGTTGAAGGGCTTATCCCAGACAACGTTCGTGCCTCTTATATGGCCCACGTGAGTTGAGCCAGACCTGCAATGACTAATTAGCTCAGCCAGGCTGAGCCAGAACCAATATATAGGAAATCATCATGGATATATTTGACCAACGAGCAATTGCCGATACCGAAGGTGAATACGGTCTCTCAGGCGATATGAAAAAAACACAATATGTGCTGCAACTGCTAGGCGCACCCTTCTGTGCGGAGACCTTGAAGTGCATCTTGATAGCTGCTGAGCAAGGTATGGAAATGAACTGCGGCACGGTCACTATGGCTGAGCTATCTGGAGAGGAATTCTGTTCAGTCTCTGAGTTTGGTTTAGCACCAGCACTCAAGGAAAACGATTATTTTACAGCCGGTTCAAAAGCCATCACAGAATACATCAATGCGCGTGGCCTAGGCTTTTCATTAATCCCGAAAAACGTCACTCAAGCGGCGCAACAAGAAATGTTGATGGATAAGTCACGCGCATTGAGTGCCACCATCGCCACCCTGATCGATGAGACTATTGTTACGGCCAGCAATGACACAGTCAAAATAACTGCCGCGCAAGAAATATTAGCGCCCGCTCTGGATGAGTTGAATGATCTGCTCGCTAATGACAAATTCTTGGGCGGAAAAAACTTCGCCATTGCAGATTTACATTGGACCGCCAGTTGCCATTTAATTGAGCTGGCCATGCCCGAACTGATCAACTCACGGACTAACATCAAGACTTGGCTGGCAGCAATTCGCAGTAAAAAGAGTAACTGTGGACAGGCACTGATCGCAGCCTCACTATTACCCACTGCAGATGAGATTAAAGCCAACACACTCAACAATGTAGTGATTACTGACTTCTAGCAAACGGCTAGTAAGCGCATCAAAAAAGGCTCCTTGCGGAGCCTTTTTTGTTGTTATCACGCAGCCGATATGAGCCTTAGTGGCCGCCTGCAGCTAAAACATTTCCGAA
>DDIE01000079.1 GCA_002338385.1 Proteobacteria bacterium UBA1858 | reverse complement strand
ACAATGGCTGCTGGCAGGGGAATTGCTTGGCATTGATCTGAATTTATTAAATTCTGATGTAGGTCATGCTTAATGGACAAACTGTTCATGGCCTTCGACTTCGGTGAGCGCCGCACTGGTGTCGCCATAAGTCTTACGGTGACGCGCACTGCTAGACCCATCAGCACCCTATGTCATCCGCTGGGACAAATGGATTGGCTGGCGATCGAAAAATTAATGTCTGAATGGATGCCGCAAGAAATAATTGTCGGTCTGCCGGATGATAGTGCGCAAAATAAGTCGTTACGCAAAAAAATTCGCGCTTTCTGCGGAGAGTTGGAACAACGTTTTAACTTACCTGTGCACACCCATGATGAGACATTAACCTCTGACGAGGCCTATTTTCAGCTCAAAATTAAGCGTCAGCAGTCAAAAAACAAGATAGATAAGAAAGAAATTGATAGAATTGCCGCCGCAATTTTGTTGGAATCATGGATGAGTGTTAATCTACCCCAATGAACACTGATATCGAAGCATTGCTGGCGACATTAACCAGCCAAACTAAAGCCTATCTCGCGCACCTCCCAGCGGAGGAGGAACCCCTTATAGTAGGTATCCACACTGGTGGTATCTGGATTGCTGAACACTTACATCAAGCACTCCAGCTGTCCAGTTCGATTGGTATCCTGGACATATCTTTTTATCGCGACGATTTCAGTCGTTTAGGACTGAACCCGCAAGTGAAGCCTTCTCAGCTTCCTCTTGATATTACCGATCATCACATTATTCTGGTCGACGATATTTTACATACTGGACGCACAGTGCGTGCCGCAATGAATGAATTATTCGATTACGGTCGACCCGCCAGTGTGAGCCTGGCTGTATTAATTGATCGCGGTGGACGAGAGTTACCCATCGCCGCGCAAATGGTTGGTGATGTGGTTGAACTCCCTAGTAAACAGCATGTTAAATTAACTGGTCCGACACCCCTAGCACTTGAGATCATAACGACCGACTGACGCCGTCCATGATGCAGCATTTCTTAACAACTGAATCACTCTCCAAAGATCAGTTGACGACTATTCTGGATGCTGCCGAGTCATTTTATAACATTGATGGCGGGCACGTGAAAAAAGTGCCGTTGTTGCGCGGAAAGACCATCGTTAATTTATTCTTTGAAGCCAGCACCC
Source organism: Proteobacteria bacterium UBA1858 (assembly GCA_002338385.1). Lineage (GTDB taxonomy): Bacteria > Pseudomonadota > Gammaproteobacteria > UBA4575 > UBA4575 > UBA1858. The sequence goes on along the minus strand of DDIE01000079.1, from coordinate 6,531 downwards.
GTACACGAACAACATTCGAACTTGCAGCCAAGCGCCTGTCAGCTGATGTACTGAATATCAATATCAATGCCTCTGCCACTGTCAAGGGTGAGAGTCTGCTGGATACCTTGCGCAATATAGAAGCGATGAATGTTGACATGTTTGTCATTCGGCATCAGGACAGTGGTGCAGCTGAGTTCATTTCTAAGCATGTCGCACCTGGTATCAGTGTTATTAATGCCGGCGATGGTCGCCACGCCCATCCCACCCAAGCCATGCTGGATGTGTTTACGATTCGACGTATTAAAGATAATTTTGAAAATCTCAAAGTCGCTATTGTTGGCGATCTACTTCACTCGCGGGTAGCGCGATCACAAATCCATGCCCTGCGCACTCTAGGGACTCAAGACATTCGCGTAATTGCACCCAATACATTATTACCTGCCTGTGTCGAGACACTCGGTGTGCAGGCCTTCCAGAACATGGAGGAGGGTCTGGATAATGTCGACATCATTATTATGTTACGCCTGCAAAAAGAGCGCATGCAGGGGGCATTACTTCCCAGCGAGCATGAGTACTTCAATCTATTTGGTTTAACACCCGAGCGCTTAGCCCTGGCGGCTAAGGATGCAACAGTGATGCATCCCGGCCCGATCAATCGAGGTGTTGAGATTAGCTCAGAGGTTGCTGACGGTATTCAATCAGTCATTTTACAGCAAGTCTCCAATGGCATTGCCGTGCGGATGGCCATTATGTCTATCCTCGCCGGGAGCGAATGATGAAAATAGAAATCTGTAATGCGCATGTGATTGATCCGGCCAACCGCGTAGATGGCGTCAATAATGTCTACATTGCAGATAAAAAAATAGCTGCTGTCGGTGCAGCACCTCCGGGCTGGAAAGCAGACAAAACTTATCCTGCCGATGGCAACGTATTAATTCCCGGCATGGTTGATATTGCTACCCATTTACGTGAGCCCGGACAAGAGCAAAAGGCGACTATCGCTTCAGAAACCTTTGCCGGTGTCAGCGGTGGTATCACCTCAATGGTGTGTTTGCCCGACACCAACCCAGTCGTCGACTCACCTGCTGAAGTCGAACTTATCCAACAACGCAGTCATTTCTCAGGTTATTGCCATGTGTATGTCATTGCTGCACTAACGAGACAACTCGGTGGCGAATACTTGAGTGAAATGGCCGCATTAAAACAAGCCGGTGTGGTCGGCGTCAGCAATGTGCTGCATCCCATGAGTAATAATTTGGTGCTGCGTCGCGCTATGGAATATGCGGCCAGTCAAGATCTCACCGTCTTCTTCCATCCTATGGATCATGCCCTGGCAGCAAATGGTTGTATGCATGAAGGTGCTAATGCCACGCGTATGGGTTTACCTGGCATTCCTACAGCCGCTGAAACAGCGGCTGCCAGTACCTGCTTGGCTTTAATAGAAGAAACGGATGTCAGAGTGCATTTCTGTCGCGTAGCTACAGAACGCACGCTCCATATGCTGGAGCGCGCCCACTTCGACGGCGCACCCATTAGTGCAGATATTTGTATGCATCAGCTATTTTTAAGTGATCAGGACATTACTAGTTTTGACAGTAACTATCACGTCATACCCCCACTGCGTAGCCCTAATGATGTACTCGGACTGCGTAAGCGACTGCTGAATAACGTCGTCATGAGTATTTGTTCCGATCACCAACCGCACGAGCCGGACGCCAAACTGGCACCTTTCCCTGCTACTGAACCCGGTATATCCGCACTGGAGACATTACTGCCACTGACGCTAAAACTGAGTGCGCAAACAGGGCTACCCTTAATCGATGTCATTGCTCTCGTGACCTGCAAACCTGCCCAACTATTGAATTTGAATGCAGGCAGTTTGAGTGTCGACAGTCCTGCCGATATTTGTATTTTTGACCCCCAGCAAGAATGGCAATTGAGTGCAGACACGCTCCAGAGCGAGGGTAAAAACACACCTTATCTTAATCAAACCCTGACAGGACGTACGACCCATACTTTCGTCGCGGGTGAACTGGTATATCAACTAAAAAAATGACAGCCGCCACAATCTATCCAGAAATTGCTCAGGTGACTGAGCACTATCGCCTACCAGATAATCAATTCCTAATTCGCTTGCGAGTACCAGAGTGTGCTGCGCGTGTGCAGCCTGGCAATTTTATTCATCTTAGCTGTAGCAGCGATCGCTATGCTCTGAAACGACCCTTTTCAGTACTGCGTGCAAATCCTTCCGCAGGTACTATTGATATTTTATACAAAACTGTCGGCACCGGCACTGGCGCACTCAGCCAGGTCAATGTCGGTGATCAGCTTCACAGTTTAGGCCCTATTGGTAATGCTTTTAAATTATCCTCTGATAAGTCACTGCCTCTTTTGCTCGGAGGTGGTGTCGGCATACCCCCCATCGTATTTTTTGCCGAAGTCTTACACGCTCAGCGTGAAGTCTCACCTATGGTACTGATGGGCTCAGAAATTGCGTTTCCTTTTGCCACTCATAGCACCGAAAAAACTCTTCCAGGTATACCCTCATCAAGCTGTGCAGTGATGACCGAGTTGGATACTTTGGGTGTGCACACACGCCTGTGTAGCAAACAGGGTTATGCTGGATTTTATGCGGGCTATATTCATCAGTTAGCAGCATGTTGGGTGCAGCAACTGACTGCTGAGCAACGCGCTCAGGTGGAAGTGTTTGCCTGTGGCCCAGAGCCTATGTTGCGGGCAGTGGCGCAATTCAGCCAACAATATGAGCTGGCGTGTCAGCTGTCACTGGAAGAATATATGGCTTGTGCGGTTGGTGGCTGTGCGGGCTGCACAGTAAAAATTACTGATGCCAGTGGCACAGCCCATATGAAACGGGTTTGTGTGGATGGACCAATATTTGACGCCAGCAGTGTTTATTAAATTATTTTGCTACCTGTGCCAACGCAGCTAGCTGCGCTCCACCAGACCTGCAGGCATGTGATTCGCTACCGTCCAACCCTCAGTCCCCTGAGTCAGATCTGATTTGCCTTCCAACTTAAGCTTAAGCCTAAGATCATTGAGTGAATCAGCATGGCGCAAACCGTCCTCAACACTGACTGCATTATCCTTAATCAACGCCAACAAACTCTGATCAAATGTCTGCATACCCAATTCTTGTGAAGCAGCCATTAAACTCTTTAGTTTAGTTATTTCGCCCTTGAAAATAAGTTCAGCTACCAGTGGGGTATTCAATAATATCTCTATCGCAGGCACGCGTCCGCTGCTATTTTTCGCAGCCAACAAGCGTTGTGAGATAGACGCTCGTAGGTTCATCGAAATGTCCATTAATAATTGCATGCGCCGCTCTTGCGGGAAAAAATTAATGATTCTCTCGATCGCCTGATCAGCACTATTGGCATGTAAAGTCGCCATGCATAAATGACCAGTCTCAGCAAATGTCAGCGCATATTCCATACTCTCGCGATCACGAATCTCACCAAGCATAATGACATCGGGGGCTTGTCGCAGAGTATTTTTCAGCGCGCACGCATAGGAGTCTGTATCCACGCCCACCTCGCGTTGGGTCACTATGCAGCCCTGATGTTGATGCACGAATTCGATTGGATCTTCAATCGTAACAATATGGCCATGACTATTTTTATTCCTATGCCCAACCATTGCCGCCATGGAGGTACTCTTACCACTACCAGTGCCGCCAACGACTAACACCAAACCGCGGGATGCCATTGCAATATCCTTGAATACTTGGGGCAGGCGCAACTGATCCAAACTGGGAATATCGGAATGAATAATGCGGCACACCATCCCGCTATGGTTACGCTGTCTAAATGCATTCACTCTGAAACGCGGCTTAGCTGGGAGGTTAATTGCGAAGTTACATTCCTTATTTGCCTCAAACTCATTCAGTTGATGATCATTCATAATCGACTTAACCAACGCATTTGCCTGCATACTTGAGAGTTCATCTGTGGCTATCGATTGCAGACGACCATCCACTTTAATTGATGGGCACGCACCGGCTGTAATAAATAAATCTGTGCCACCCTGTTGAATCATGCTATCCAACAGCTCAAGAATATATCGATCTCTAATTTCTTTTTTCATTATCTATCTGTTCAGCTGAAATTATTTTTATTTGCGGCCCGCATGCTGGCCTCTTCCTTAGTTATCAAACCCTGCCTATGAATATCTTGCAGACATTGATCCAGCGTTTGCATACCTACACTTTGACCGGTCTGGATAGCGGAGTACATTTGCGCAATCTTATCTTCACGAATCAGATTCCTAATGGCCGCAGTGGCCACCATGATTTCATGTGCAGCAACTCGTCCGCCACCGATCTTCTTACATAAGGTCTGTGATATCACCGCGCGTAATGATTCTGACAGCATTGATCGCACCATCGCTTTTTCAGTAGCAGGAAAGACATCAATAATTCGGTCTATCGTCTTTGCTGCTGAGCTGGTATGCAAAGTAGCAAAGACCAGATGACCTGTTTCCGCGGCTGTCAGGGCAAGACTGATGGTTTCCAAATCGCGCAACTCACCCACTAGAATAGTATCTGGATCTTCTCGCAGCGCTGACCGAAGTGCGTGACTGAAACCATGCGTATCGCGGTGAACTTCACGCTGATTGATAAGACTTTTTTTAGTCTGATGGACAAATTCAATTGGATCTTCTATGGTCAGTATATGGCCGTACTCATGCTGGTTTTTGTGATCGACCATCGCCGCTAAGGTGGTGGACTTACCCGAACCAGTTGGACCGGTCACTAATACCAGACCACGGTGTAAGCGTGCTAACTGGGAAAAAATAGGCGGGCAATTAAGACTCTCCAGGCTGAGTATTGTACTCGGGATAGTTCTGAAAACCGCAGCCGCGCCTCGATTCTGAGTGTAAGCATTGACGCGAAAGCGCGCTAACCCGGAAATTTCAAATGAAAAATCAGTTTCTAAATTTTGCTCATACTCTTTGCGCTGCTGATCATTCATGATGTCATATATCATGCCGTGCACGTCTTTGTGCGCCATCTCTGGTGCGCTTATCTGCTGAACTTCTCCATCAATACGCAGCATAGGTGGTAATCCAGCGGAAAGATGTAAATCTGAGGCCCTGTTATCAACGCAAAAAGCCAGTAACTGTGAAATATCCATACGACTCCTGGTTCAATAAAGTATAAACTGTGGTCTGCACACTCCTGTGAGTTATACAAATACACACGTTATTACCGAATTAACTAGGCTTGGGATAGTATGCAAATAGTCACACTGAAACTGTTATTTCTCGATAAGCACACCGATAGAAACGACCAACAGACATGTCCACAAATATCAGCTCTGAAGATCTGCAACGCAATCTGTTAACTGTCCGTGCACAATTGGCAGCATCCAGTCAGTCCCACCAGCCACCAGTGACACTGATCGCAGTCAGTAAGACACGTCCGCCTGAACAATTACGTAGCATTCATCAATACGGACAAAAAGATTTTGGTGAAAATTATGTCCAAGAAGCGGTCACTAAAATTACGGCTTTATCCGATCTAGACATTGTCTGGCATTTCATAGGCCCCATTCAAAAAAATAAGACACGTCTGATTGCTGAACATTTTGCTTGGGTGCATAGCATTGATAGAGCGGTCATCGCCGAGCGACTCAATCAACAAAGACCAGATCACCTGCCTGCTTTAAATGTTTGCCTGCAGATTAATATTGACGATGAGGCGACCAAGTCAGGCATTTATCCGCATCAATTATCGGAGTTGGCAGAGTGTGTGAAACAGCTACCACGTCTCAATCTGGCAGGATTGATGGCTATTCCCAGTGCCCAACAGGGTTTTTCTGCGCAGTACGAAACCTTCACTAAACTTAGGTTATTATTAGCGTCATTACAGTTGGATGCACCGCAAGCGACCACCCTTTCCATGGGGATGAGCAATGATTACCAAGCGGCAATTGCGGCAGGTGCTACGATGGTAAGGATAGGCACAGCACTATTTGGTCCCAGAAACTATCCGCAAGAGTAAACTTGGTACAGGAATCCGGATATGCAAGACGAAACAGTATTAATTATCGGCACAGGTAATATGGGGTGCGCAATTGCTCAGGGTCTGACGCGCTCCAGCCAGGCCCCCAAACTGCTGCTGTGTGATCATAATCCTGCCCGCCATGCAGATCTTCAGACACGTTTCCCAAACGCTCAGATAGTGCAAACGATCAAGCAAATGCAGCACTCACCTAAAATAATAATTCTAGCCGTCAAGCCACATGATTTAGAAAATATCTGCTACTCTCTAGCAACTGAAGCTAGCACTCAGGAATGTCTTTACTTGTCAGTGGCTGCCGGCGTGCCCTGCTCGGCATTGAACAGTTGGCTGCCAGCACAGGTGGCGCTGGTTCGTGCAATGCCTAACACACCTGCCGAGATTGGTCTGGGTATGACTGGCTTATATACCGCCGCAGACACCAGCACAGAAGACAAAACACGTGCTCAGAGCATCATGCAAACAGTGGGGGAGACGCTATGGCTTGAACGCGAAGAGCAACTTGATGC
>DDIE01000066.1:7673-14289 GCA_002338385.1 Proteobacteria bacterium UBA1858 | reverse complement strand
TGCCTCGGCAATAATACTGCGTGCAGAATTACCCGTGCATAAAAATAAGACATTGAATTTTTTTGCGGACATATTACCACTATGTTTCTGTGTTAAATCATTGCTCAGGATAATACTGTCGGATAAGCGAATACAGTCAGTTCATCAAATGTCACAAAAATTTCATCTCGCGAACACTCACCGAACTTCAGGCCACTGCGGATAGCCTCGCACCATGCACAAGCATGGCTATTAGGCGTCAAGTCGTCACTCAGAAGCTGATTTAAATTCAAGTCCTGCAAGCATATGCTGCCAACGATATAATCGGTTACCGGAAATACCTCCCTCTGGAGAAAAATTTAATATCGCTTTGTGCCCGGCGATTGCAGCAGCAATTGAAAATGTAGAGTACTTCGTCATTTGGACTATTCGCTGACATCTTGTTAACGCGAAGAAATCACATAATGCGGCATAGCCGTGGACACTGGATAAGCGCGATGGCAAATCGATCACTTGTACATCCCCTCCTCGGCTACGAATATCTCTGACGAGCTGATTCCGGTAGGGTATGTCTTCTGAGCAAATGAATAAAGGTTGTTTACGCTCTATGAAAAGATCAATTTGCTGGCGAGCCCTTTTTTCGATCGTTACCCATGTGCGTGAGGACATCGTGTAGTCCTTCTCTACCGCGACAAGCTTGTCACCACGTCGCACATGAATACCCACGCGTGTAGCGATATCCAGAGGTATGAATATATTCATATGCCATACACACTGTGTGCTCCTTGCGACGCGCTGATAACACTGTACCACCTGATCCAAAGAGAGGGTGTTGTCACAACCATAAAACTCCAGACTTGCATGAATGCGACTGGCATACGAGTTGCCCCATTCTTGACCATCTCGCAGGATAATTTGCTGCCTGGCGGATGATAAAGAGACTTTTCCTATTGCCTCTTTGTGATGGGCATCGAATTCATACGAGGCTGGCATGTGTAATTTATGCTTTTTTTTAACTGCCAAACTGCAGCCTTTAATGTTAAATAACGATGCTTTATAACGGGTATTACCATAGCCGAAATTAATACCTTTGTTATCCCACAATATATAAAGTTTTGCTGCTGGATCTAGCAAGGAAACCACTGTCTTAGCTGCCCAAAGATCGACGATCCGATCACCAAAACCCGATCGCGCATGGAGAAAATGGAAATACTTGGTGTGTGTCATGAATTATTATTTACGCTGGGTATCAACAGAGCACTCAACTGAAGTACTTTAAAAACTTGAGATAACACCATCTTTTGCAGTTGACCATGAATTGTGTAAATAAGCGCTCATCATAATTGATATGATTAAGGTCGATACATTTAAGCTCTGGATTGAAGTATAGGGCAAATTCACCAACTGCTGAGGTGCATTTTATTAGGAAGTCACAGCGCGACAACAATAATGCATCAATGAGCACTTGCTCTCCTTTTAGATAACCTTGACCATCTTTTTTTTCAAATACACTACGATAACTATTTGAACGAATACACTCATATGCAATGACTTGCTCACCATAGCGGTCAATCATTTTTTGCAGAAACTGGATTTGATCAGTGGCCACAAATATTTTGCCTGAGCCATTGGCGAGCATATAGCGATCAATATGCTGGAAATACTCTTCTGGCTGTACAACACGCATCAACGCAGGTCTGGCATGTGCAGTGCCTTTATCCGTCCCCCGCATGTGTATGCCTAACACCTTATGATTTTTAAAATGTGCATCATGAAATGCGTCTACTTTATCGCCAATAGCGGGTTTGACATGAATGTATTCCTGCATGATTCGATATGCTTTTGCACGCTGCTGTTGATACCAGCACTCATCAATGGGGGCATGTTCATGCATACCGTGTGGATAAGGATAAATACTCTTTGGATCGTTGCAATGTAGCTGCCATAACTGCCCTGTTGTTAGCGTCATGCAGTCTTTTTCAGTAATATCGCAAGAGTCATCATTGATATAATTCTGCAGTTCCTCATATGCCAGACCCGCAACAGGTGTAAAGTAATATTCCCACATATTGTCACCTCGTTGAGCATGATAGTATGCGTTGTCACCAGTACCAGACTTTGGTCCAAAATACACAACTGGGATTAAGTGATGCGTCTCTGCGTAAATGATTTGATTCATGGCAAAGTTTACATAAGCGAACAAACCAGCATGTGAATGATTAATAGTAATAATTAGATAGCGCATGACTTAACGAAATTCTCAAATCGATTATTGTTTAAAATGGGATATTCAAGAGTGGCGCCATGACTGCTGTATCGCCCCTAAAATCCCGCATAATCATTCACATATAAGGCTTGTAGATTGCACAATGTTTGGTCGAAAAAAACCGTCTCAGTTTATGATTATACAAGAACGCGATGTGGGATTGTTTTCATTATATCACCAAGTGATCAACTCGCTCTCACTGGCAAAGAAGCTTAATTTAATCCCAATTGTTTTTTTTGGTGAGCACTGCTGTTACCACACAGCTAGAGGCTACCGTGGTAAGAAGAACGTTTGGGAGTACTACTTTCAACCCTTAGATACACTTTTCTCTGAAAGTCATATATTGATGATGAATGAGGATGAAAAATTATCATTTTTTGATAACAATCATGTGCTTAATGATTATTCACCGACTATCGAGAACTCGACAGCAGACGTGTCTATACCATTTTTGGCTGATCCAAATAAGCAGGTGCGTAAAACAATCTATAAGCTGATCAAGAGAAATATCCATATTCGAGACTATATTAAAGCAAAGGTTGAGAATTTCTGGCGCGCAGATTTAGCGTCTTGCTATGTTATCGGTGTGCACATTCGTGGTACTGACGCAATTGACCACGAACTGCGCAAACAAGTAGTCATACTTGAAGAATATTTTGAAATAATTGACAGATCAGTGGCAACAGCCCGCAAGCTTACCTCGAAAAATATTAAGTTATTTATAGCCAGTGATGATGAGGCATATATTCATGCATTAAAAAGACGCTATCCAAACTTGTGTGTCGATTATCCTGCGATCAGGAAAAGTTCAAGTGAGAAGATCAACTCCGGGGTCGGACCTACTGGTGAAATCATGCCTTACTTTCTTACGCAGGATCGCGAGCTAGCGGCACAAAGTGGCGAGGATGTCTTGGTAGAACATTTATTACTATCACGCTGTGATTTCTTTATTCATAATATTTCTAGTCTTGCACGATCAGTGTTAATGCAAAACCCCACCCTGGAACATATTAATATTCGTCAGCAGGACTATCATAAAATTCAGCAAATACTGTCTCGACATAGCAAAGAGAAAGATTCTGAATGACATATATTAGGACTTAAAGCCAGCCTCAACCACATGTTTGACCGCAGCTGCGTCTGGCAACATAGCCGCTGGCGCTTTGAAATTTCTGTTGCTATGCGGAAAAGGCATAAAAAAAGCCGCTTCAGCCTCCAAGCTCTGTTGCCAACGCACAAAGTTTTCGCGATATTCATTGCGTATTGCTGATCGTTTTCCATCAATAACACCATATTCTGGATGACTAGTTAACGAATCAGGACGCATGAAGACCAGACTACTTATAAAGTTCAATACACGTAGCTGTGAGCTGAGTAAGGTCTCGCAACGAGCAATGAGCTCAGTATCAGCAGCACAACGGACACTGTCCCAACCGCCAAGTACCTGTTGGAAAAATTTACGCTCAAATATAGTGGCTGCGCATGTCCGATGACTCACACCATCTTGTGAAAAGTTTGATCCCACCTTACAGAGATTGATAATTCTCCCAGATAAGGTCATTTTGATTTTTAATGACGAAGTCACGGGAAGTGATTGTTTATCTGCTGACATGTATTGCATGGCACTATGCAACCAGTCTGGGTGAGCCCAGTCATCCGCATCAAAACTTGTAATATAGGCGCCCTGAGCTTCTTTAGAGGCCAGGTTTTTTGACACATAGCAGCCTACGTTATGAGCGTTCCTAGATATCTTAATACGCCTATCTGTGCGCGCCAACCGATTAAGAATTATCCAGCTATCATCTTCACTGGCATCATCAACGATCAATAATTCCAGTGCTTGCCAGCTTTGATTAAGTACTGAATTTACTGCCATCTCCAGTGTTTCACTTGCGTTATATACAGCCATTAATACCGTCACTAGCGGACCGCCACTGACTTGTTTTGATTGTTTGGGAGAAAGTTGATGAACTAGCCCACCTTCACCGTTAAGTGCAATACTGGATGTGTTTACAGCCTGCAGATATTTGTTGAGATAGTATAACCACTGAGATTGTGAACCTTGGCTGAGTGCACGATTAGCCTTGAGTATATTCATACTATGCGCATATTTTTCTGGCAAGTCTCGCGCTGCCAATTTGATTGCCCGACTATGCTGCCCTGATAGTGCAATTTCATTGGCCGCTTTAAGTGTATTTTCTTGTCGATAACCTCTTTTAGTTTGGCGCGCATAATGAATTAGTGGATTGATATTTTTGCGCCGCAAATGAGGATGCATCGCAAAATAATATCGGGTCGAAAAATATGGCCCGGGATCAAATAATAACTCTGCACCATAACGTAAATAGTGGCATTCAGGGGTGAGGCCACTTGCTTCAACTTCTGCATATTTAGCGACATACCAGTCACCATCGAAGAATTTCGAATGTCGCACTTTCTTCAGCAGCACTTGCTCATCGACACTATTTGACACACCAACCTCCCAACCACGTCACAATCAAAAATTCATCAGCAATGATGATGCTATGGGACAATAATCATTTCGTGCATTATTGACTGGACTGATTATGCTAACTGACAAAATTATGCTTGTCGATGAGTGCTATGCAGTCATACAGCATGCGCAAAGATTAGCCATTGACACTGTCACACGCACCTTATGAGCGCCTCATGCTGCTGGATTTGAATCCGATTTATTCAATCGTGCGGAGTGAATCAACAGGAAGATTGCAGGAATAACAATCAACGTCAGGATGGTAACACTGACAATCCCCCCCACCATCGGCGTAGCAATTCTACGCATCACTTCTGAGCCCGTTCCAGTTGCCAGCATAACTGTCAATAAACCAAACAGAATGGTAGATACAGTCATCATGATTGGTCTGATGCGCTTTAAGGCACCACTCACAATTGCTTGCTTGAGATCATTACTCGTCAGTGGTTTGTTGACCTTAGCGGCATATTCTTTTTGTTGTGCCAGAGCCAGATTAAGATATACCAACATCACAATGCCTATTTCTACACTGACACCAGCCAGTGCAATAAAACCGATACCCACGGCCACCGATAACTCATATTGCAGAAAATAAAGAAGCAATACACCCCCCACCAGCGCCATAGGCAGTGTACCGAGCACAATCATCACTTCGGTGAAGCTCTTAAAGTTGAGATATAAGAGTAGTATAATAATTACCAGTGTCAATGGCACAACAAGCTTCAGTTTTTCCTTGGCACGTTGAAGATATTCATACTGACCTGACCATGAGAGTGTATATCCTGCAGGTAGGTCAATGCTGTCAGCCACAACTTGCTGCGCTTGCTTGACATATGAGCCCAAATCACGCCCTTCGATATCAACAAAAATCCAGCCATTCAAGCGTGCATTTTCTGTTTTGATCATGGCTGGGCCCATTTCTATGCGCACATCTGCAACTTCGCGCAGCTGTATCTGGGCACCCGCAGGTGTCACTATAGGCAAGTGTTGCAGTTGGATATGTGAATCGCGCCAATCTTTTGGATAACGAATATTGATTGGGTAACGCTCTAACCCCTCGGTCGTCATTGCCACCTGCATTCCTCCCACTGCAATACTCACAATCTCCTGTATTTCAGCAATGTCTAAGGCATAACGCGCAGCCGCTTGACGGTCAATATCAATCACAATGTAGCGCCCACTGGCCACACGTTCAGAATAGGCTGAAGAAGTCCCCTCAATATCTTTAAGCACCTGCTCCACTTCGGCACCGATTTGTTGTATGACATCTAAGTCTGCACCCGCAATCTTGATCCCGACCGGTGTTTTGATACCGGTCGATAACATATCAATACGTGTCTTGATCGGCATTACCCATGCATTGGTGAGGCCAGGAAACTGTATCAATTGATTAAACTCTTTTTTCAGATCAGCCATGCTCAGCCCGGGGCGCCATTGATCTCTGGGTTTTAGCTTAATCACGGTCTCTATCATGGTAAGTGGCGCCGGATCGGTGGCTGTTTCCGCGCGTCCCATTTTGCCAAACACTCGCTCAACTTCAGGAACGGTGCGAATCAGCCGATCTGTCTGTTGTAATAGCTGTTGCGCTTTACCAATCGATATCGACGGATAGGTCGTCGGCATATACATGAGATCGCCTTCATCAAGATCAGGCATAAACTCACTGCCTAATTTTGTAATCGGACTTAAACCAATCATCACTGCAATAACAATCACGAACAGCACTGTTTTGGGTGCTTTTAGGACAAGATTGATTATCGGACGATAGGCGGCGATGAGGAGTTTATTCACTGGATTATTCTGTTCTGGCACGATGCGTCCACGAAGAAATATTCCCATTAATACTGGCACTAGTGTGATGGCCAATAGAGCGGCGG
>DDIE01000066.1:2251-7350 GCA_002338385.1 Proteobacteria bacterium UBA1858 | reverse complement strand
CCGCCATAGCAAATGTCTTCGTGTAAGCAAGTGGGCCAAACAGCTTGCCCTCTTGCGCCTCGAGAGCGAAAACCGGCAAAAAACTCAATGTAATGATCATTAATGAGAAAAATATAGGTGGCCCCACCTCTTTTGCCGACAGTGCTGCTATCTGCCAGCGATCAAAAGGTTGACCATCTAGTTTACTTATATGTTTATGCGCATTTTCAACCATCACGATAGCTGCATCTACCATTGCGCCAATCGCAATAGCAATGCCAGCAAGTGACATAATGTTGGCATTGATACCCATGTGGTACATCACTATAAATGCACATCCGATACCAAGCGGTAGGGATAAGACAATCACTAGTGCCGAACGAAAATGAAATAAAAATAGTACACAAATAAGGATGACAACTATAAATTCTTGTAGCAGTTTCTCTTGTAATGTTGCAATCGAACGTTCAATTAATGAGGCGCGATTATAGGTCGTGATAATTTCGACTCCATCTGGTAGACCCTGGCGTAAAGTTGCTAACCGCTGTTCTACCGCCTGAATAGTTTGCATGGCGTTTTCACCATAACGCATCACCACCACACCACCAACCACCTCGCCCTCGCCATCGAGCTCAGCGATACCTCTTCGCAGTTGCGGACCAAGTCGTATGTCAGCGACATCAGCCAATAAAATAGGGGTACCACGTGCATTCAGTCCCAGCGGAATATTTTCTAGGTCAGCGATACCAGCGATATAACCTGTCGCTCGAACCATATATTCAGCCTCTGCCATTTCGATCACAGATCCACCTGTTTCCTGATTAGCACGACTGACTGCTGATCGCACCTTGGATAATGGAATGCCATGCGCACGTAAGCTATTCGGATTGACCACCACTTGATACTGCTTAACCATCCCGCCAATGGTTGCTACTTCGGAAACACCCGCCACGGTCTGAAGTTCAAACTTTAAATACCAATCCTGAATTGTGCGTAATTGCGCAAGGTCATGCTGACCTGTTCTATCGGCCAATGCATACTCATAAATCCAGCCAACACCTGTCGCATCTGGTCCCAGCTGTGGTTTAGCTGCGCTCGGCAAACTAGGTGCTACCTGACTGAGGTATTCTAAAACTCTTGAACGTGCCCAATACAGATCGGTAGCGTCATCAAAAATGATATAGACATAGGAATCGCCAAAAAAAGAATAGCCACGCACATTGACGGCTTTAGGTACAGATAACATAGCTGTGGTAAGCGGATAAGTGACTTGATCTTCAACAACCTGTGGCGCTTGCCCTGGATAGCTGGTCTTAATAATCACCTGCACTTCTGACAGATCAGGGATGGCATCAAGTGTTATATTTTTAATGGCATAGACAGCCCAGCCCGCCAACAAGAGTGCTAACGCAATGACTATAGTCCTATTTTTGAGGGACCAATCGATGATCGCCGCTAGCATGCTAATGTCCTCCGTGCTGGTGTATGACCGACACAGAATCAATATGATATTTCATGTCCACTTTTTTCATCTCAAATTGGATGTGATCATGGACATGAATCATTTCCTCAGGCAGTGTCTCTTTGAGCTTGGCAGTGAGGGTAAAATTCATTTCCATTGATGGCCAAGCCAGCTCTGCAATGGGCTGATGATCTATTCTGATGATGCCATTATCCTGATCAATTGCTGTGACGACCCCGTGACCGATAATCACATCATCTATCTCTACACCCGATATATGCTCATGATCATGGTCTTCTGGTGTCCCAGACATACGCATAAAACTTGCCTGTGAGCTCGCTTCTGAATCTATTAAAAACTGTCCTGAAATGACAATCTCTTCCCCCGCCTCGAGGCCAGATTTAATTTCGACCTTATTGTCACTTTCCATACCTGCGATGACATCACGTGCCTCAAAACGCCCGTCACCTTGCGCCACGATGACACGCTCATTATTGCCGGTGCGTATGAGTGCCTGACTCGGAATGATGATGATGTTACTCTTGGCATGGGCATGAATAGATACCTCGCCAAACATATTTGGCTTAAGTAATTCATCACTATTTTTGAATTTCAGGCGCACCGTTAATGCTCGG
The DNA here is from genome assembly GCA_002338385.1 of Proteobacteria bacterium UBA1858. Lineage (GTDB taxonomy): Bacteria > Pseudomonadota > Gammaproteobacteria > UBA4575 > UBA4575 > UBA1858. The sequence goes on along the minus strand of DDIE01000066.1, from coordinate 5,274 downwards.
GTTACCGGGTCTAAATCTGGGTAGATATATTCCACCACCCCTTTGAATTGGTAGCCTGGCAGATAGCCGAATTTTACTTCAGCAGCCAGACCTGTCTGCACCCAGGCACTGTCACGTTCAAACACTTCTGCCAGCACCCATATCGAAGATAAATCAGCCAGCGTTGCGATTTGATTCTCCGGTTTAACAAACATACCCTCTCGTACCATCAGATTCGCGACAACACCATCTTGCGGTGCAAAGTACGAAATCGTTTGCAGTAATTGACGTGTTTTTTTCAGTGTCTGGATATCTGGATCAGGCACACCGAGTGCAATCAAACGATCTTGCGAGGCTTTAATGAGTGATTTATTACCGAGCATGAGCGCGCTGAGCAATTCTTCCTGAGCATTGATTAATTCTGGCGAATACAAACTAAAAAGAAAGTCATCTTTCTGCACGCGCTCGCCTTCTGCCCGCATCTGTAACTGCTCAATCCATCCCTGCGTGCGCAGATGAATATGAGCCATTTTTGATTCATCATATTGCACTGATCCGACTGTTGCTATTTTCCGTGCCAGACTGGTGCGCTCAACTATAGTCGTACGCACACCTAAGTTCTGAATAACTTCTGGTGTGATCGTCACCTCAGCCGAGTTACTGTTGGTTTGGTTAGCATAAACCGGAACAAGATCCATGCCCATTGGAGATTTGCCCGGACCGTCTTTACGAAAATTAGGGTCCATGGGGGCAACCCAATAGAGTATGTCTTGATGCTCGTCTGCTAGTGCAGTGGATAGGGTCTGAAAACTAGTCAGCAGCAAAAAACACATAAGCGTGTAGAGTGATAATTTCATGCTTGCTCCTTGGTCATGAGATAAAGAATACGTGCTTGCGCTTTGGCTTGTTCAGTTTTGATTCGTAATGCTTCTAATTGAATATCAAGTTGCGTGATTCGTGCTCTGGCCAGGGTGGTAAATTCTACTACTCCACTCTGATAAGCCTTGAGTGAAGCATTTGAATTTGCTTGCGCATCGGGTAATAAGCGAGTTGTGTAGAGGTGACTTTGTTCTGCCAGTTTTGAATATGTACTATATTCACGTAAGACAGCTTGTCTCAAGACGTGTAGCTGATCAGCACGCACATCCTTGACTGCGGATACCTGATATTGGCTGGAGGATAGTCTTCGGTCTTGTCGTTTATCGGTAAACAGTGGTAAATCAACCTTCACTAATGCAGCCATTTGATCATCACGCTCAGTGCCATTGAACTCATCACCAAAACGCTTACGATACTCGATGCCTAAGGTCCAGCCCGGCTTGTATTGTTCTTTGGCAATGGCGACTCCCTGCTGGAAATAAGCGATCGTTGAATCGCTCGCTCTCACCATGGGATGCAATATCAAATGATCAATGATCGATTGTTCTGGACTAATCTGATCAAGCTGCGGAAAATCTTGTTGCAGCTCCTCATAAGCGCGCATATCCAACCAACGACTTAAGGCGGCTCGTGCAATGTGTTCATTTTTTTGCTGAATAATGACACGCTCATGTAAGCGTGATAGTTCCAACTGAGCGCGTAGAACATCTTGTTGGTTGACTCGTCCAACACGATAAAAGGACTCCGCAATATCCACTAGCTGGGAAAAATACTGATGGCTTTGATCAATAATTATTTGTGCACCAACGGCATAGTAGACATCCAAAAAGTGCTCACGTGTACTGCGCAGTGACTGTGCCAGTTGATCTTGAGCCTGATAGTAGCGCTCCTGACCGGACCATTGGGTCTGCTGGGCGCGAAATTCCAGAGTATCACCACGTGGAAAAGACTGATTAACACCCAGTCTGAATTGAGTATTAGGCTCGCTGTCCAAGTCAAATTTATCCAGGGGAGCATTAAATAGTCCAAGCGTCATTTGTGGATCATTGAGTTGGCCATCAGCAACCGCAGATTCATTCAGTGCGCGCTGACGAGTTAACTGCGATTGCGCAAGAAAGTCATTGTTTAGGGTAAGCGCCTCTGCCTCCTGTAAGCTCAGCGCATAAGCCGGCGGACTCACTGTAAAAAATAGTATGGCCATGACTTTTGACCAGCGACACCAGTAAGACTTGGCATCGAGGAAGAACGACTCTGTGTGTATATTTTGCATAACTTAAACTCATATCTTTGCCCTCAACCTCCGTTTATAGACGAAGTGAGAACATTCAGCATCGAAGGATATACTGAGACGATTCAGCTAGCTCAGTACGTAACACTATGGGTAGATTTAGAGTTATGCGTTGGGCGGTCGGAAGGGAGGTGTTGGGTTCTGAGGAATGGGCAGCTCGGCGGTGGTCTCAACCCCGGGGCTTTGCAACATACTGAGTTCATTGTCATAGGATTGATAATTGATAGGGTACTTTGCATACGCGCAGTCAGGGCCACAGCCATCACAATAGATCATCATGGACGATCCCGTACAGCAGTCGTGCTCTTTTTCTTGACCGTCTGAGTATTGAATGACTATCGATTCAGGGGCCTCAGTATGACACGGCGTGACATCCGCAGAGTTTTCAGTTTGGCTAGCTGCAGCAGTATGATCCGACTGATCTGAGAGCGCAGTATGGTTAGCGCTCCATGCGTTTAACGGCAACAACACTAGCGCTAACATCAGCCACGCACACAGCATACTGTTTGCGTAAAGTTGCTTGGTATGCTCCGGTTTATTTAACATGTTTGTTGTCCAGCATCGTAATCCATATTAACTGCCTTAATCAGAGTTCATATTAACTGTTAAGTTCAATATTTACAAAATGCAGCGGATAGCAATACCTATACGACCTGCCTGATCTCAATTATCTATACATGCGACATTCATCCTAATTACTCCCAGTTGTATGCCTGCAATAATTCGCTCACAGCGGCATCAATCGAAAATCGAGTTTTGATTAATGCTGGAGCCCGTTCACGCACTTCCTGTCGCCACACGGGATCGTCCATGGCTGTGATCACGGCCTTGGCAAGATCAGATGCGTTACGCGTGGTAATCATGCCAGTATTGGCTG
>DDIE01000066.1:0-1943 GCA_002338385.1 Proteobacteria bacterium UBA1858 | reverse complement strand
CGCCAGTATTGGCTGCCGCCAATGCCTCACGCATGCCTCCCACATCTGGGGCTATCACTGGAAGCCCCATGAGCTGCGCCTCAAGGACTGCGTTTGGCATACTCTCAGTGCGTGTAGAGAGCAAGAAAATATCCATCCTGGCTAGATATTCTGCCAGCCCTTGGGTCACAGACCCAGCAACTTCAAAGTGTTGGCGCAGTCCCTTGGAGTCAATCATTCTCTGTATTTGTGCCAACATTGGGCCATCCCCAACCAATATGAAGTGCGTCTCGGGTCTTTGCGCTATCACTCTGTGTGCCGTGTCGATCCATAACTTTGGATCTTTAACTGATGCAAAGCGGAACACGCCGCCGATAACGAACGCTTTTTTTGCGCAATTAAACGGTGGTGGATGACTCATACCAAGAGCAACATGATCGATGATATTGGGAATGACGTGACAGCGTTCGTCTGCCAAATCACAAGCCCTGCCCCAGCTCTGGGCAGCAGCGCGACTGTTCGAGCTCAGCAGCAATCGCTTGCCGAACACTGGATGCTTGGCACACACACTTAATATTTCCTCTATCTGTCTGAAGCGACATTTTTCTAGCTCAGTGGCCAGCCCTTGTTGCTCACGAGTCATTGATCCAAAATGTACAATAACCCTGGGAACTCCGGCGATCAAAGCGGCAAGTGCACCCTCAGCATGCATCCCATTACGGATATGCACAACCTCGGGACGGTACTGTGCTAGTGCGTTAACAATTGGGGCTAAGTCGCGCAAACCTGCAGCACGACAATAGCGTCTCATCACCTCATGCACCTGATCATTGTCAAGCCCGTTAAACGGCTCATGGCTAAGATTGAAAACATTAAATTGAACTAAGCGCTCACCATAGTTGGCTAGCGCATATGAATCTTTTGGTTCTTCCTTAACCAGCAAGAACACTTTGTCGGTCTTATGCGATGTAATGAGCGCGTCGATTATATTTTTTGTCTGTCGCTCACTACCACCAATGCCCATCGAGTGCGTGAGTATCATTACGCTACGCGGGCAAAACGCATCAGTTAAGAGGGGTTTGTTGGCACATTGCGCCAGAAGATATTCAGCAAACTCGATACTCGTATCGTTGCTGTTCACATTGATATTACAGGACTTCAGCATAGACACTCCGTCACGTGCCAAGTCTACCTGCCCTCTCGGCAAATGTTGACAGGTGTCTTTATCCAGTAAATTTTGCACTCGACCGAACTGCCGAAGCGTCGTGTAGCAACGTACCTGAAGTGCACGTATCTTGCTGCGTCCGAGCAGGTGGGGCTGGGCAACTATTCTACTCAGAGCCGTTTGCGGATAACCACAAATGACGATACGCTCAATTAATTTAGCTTGTATCCAATTCTGTGTTGTGACCACGCTCGCCAGATAGTTGATGTATCGACTCACACAGGTACCGCGCCCCAGGCCGAACAGTGCACGTCTTCTAATGGTCCAGAACCTCGCATTATAGGGTGCAAATTTGATAGCCTTGGTAGAATATTCTAAAGCACGCTCATAGTCGCGCTGTCGAAGTGCCTGCACTCCAAACTGATAATAAAATTCAAGCACTTTCCGTCTTACTGGCTTAATCATGCGCGCCGGTAGAAGCCGCAGATTCTTGTGGCTGAACTCAGCCTCTAACATCTCCAAGCTGGCAGGGATTCGTTGCAATTGATTGGACGAGAGGGACTGAGTCCAGCGCAGTGATGTCTCAACTGACCCTGGCACATATGCATCAATCACGAGCTGGTAGATTCTATGTCTGATCAAATATTCGGCGAACATCTGAACAGGCTTGGGCAGGAGCAGAACTAATCTGACTAGATTGGCTTTCTTCAGTGCTAAGAGTGATTGATAAGCTTTACGTTTGGATGTTTTCATGACCAAGAAATGGCTCACAGAATAATCTGAGTTGGCGGAGAGAGAG
>DDIE01000005.1:9974-17557 GCA_002338385.1 Proteobacteria bacterium UBA1858 | reverse complement strand
ATTGGAGCCACCGCCTACACAGGCAATCAAAGCATCAGGCAGTTTACCGATCTGATCTAGACTCTGTTGTCTGGCTTCACGCCCGATAACCGTTTGAAAGTCTCGCACCAACATGGGATAAGGATGTGGTCCTGCCACAGTGCCGATGATGTAGAAGGTGTTATCGACATTAGTCACCCAATCACGTAATGCTTCATTAAGCGCGTCTTTGAGTGTTTTAGAGCCAGAGGTCACGGGCACCACGGTTGCGCCAAGCAAACGCATACGATAGACATTCGGCGCTTGTCGCTGAATGTCCTCAGCTCCCATGTAAACGATACACTCGAGTCCGAGGCGTGCCGCAATAGTGGCACTGGCAACCCCATGCTGACCCGCACCTGTCTCGGCAATAATACGTGTTTTGCCCATCCGTTTTGCCAACAGTGCCTGGCCGATAGTGTTATTAATCTTATGCGCACCGGTGTGATTGAGATCTTCTCTTTTCAGATAAATCTGGGCACCACCCCATAATTCACTGAGGCGCTTGGCGTGATATAACGGACTGGGACGACCGACATAGTTGGCTAAATCGTCATAGAACTCTCTCTGAAAAGCGGGATCAGTCTTGGATTCATTATAGGCTTGTTCTAAGTCTCTCAGAGGCGTCATTAAGGTCTCCGCCACGAAACGCCCGCCGTAAATTCCGAAATGGCCATTCTTATCTGGCACCATGGCTATGTTTTCTTCTATTTCTTGTTGTTTAGCACTCATCTGCAACTCGCACCGCTTGTATGAATTTTTTCATTTTTTGTTGATCCTTAATACCCTTAGACGATTCTATTCCACTACTCACGTCAACGGCGTAGGGACGCACATTGATAACTGCCTCGGCCACATTAGCAGGATTTAAACCACCTGCGAGTATGACTAATTGTTCCATATCTTGGGGTATCTTGTCCCAATCGAATAACTTACCTGAGCCACCCGCCTGACCTAATTCATTACTATCAAGGAGCAGAGCTGTGGCTGTTTGATAGTGCTGTGTGATCGCAGCAGCATCGCCACCCATGGCAACACTCTTGATATAGGGCATGTTAAAGGAGGCGCAAAACCGCTCCTCTTCTTGCCCGTGGAACTGCAGCATATCCAACTCTACTTGCTGCATAACCTTCTGGATTGTACTCGCATCCTGATTCATGAATAGCCCAACGCGTGAAATAAATGGCGGACATAGGCGACTCAGCGCATGCGCTTGTTGTACATCAACTACACGCGGGCTCTCTGGACAGAACACGAAACCGATAGCATGCACACCCAAATCGGCGGCATAGCATAGATCTTGCTCACGTGTGATGCCACAAAATTTAACCCTGGTTGCCATACTAAAGAACTCCAAACTCGTTTATCTGATATTTTGGATCATATTCTACTGCCATGAAATATAGACCTTGGGCAGGTGCGGTGATACCCGCACAGGCACGATTTTTCTGATCCAGCACCTGTTTGCACCAACTTACCGGATGCTCGCCACGACCGATACTCATGAGTACACCGGCTAAATTCCTCACCATATGATGGAGAAATCCATTCGCCTTGACCTCCATAGCAATCAAGCTGCCCTGCCGCTCCACCTGCAGAGAGTGTATCTGCCTCACCGGATGCTTAGCCTGACAAGCAAGCGCGCGAAAACTTGTAAAGTCATGTTCTCCAATTAAGTATTGCGCCGCCTCGTGCATGCGTTCGACCTCAAGGTGCACCCGTTCCCAAGTGACACGATGGGCCAACAGGGCCGGCCGCACCGCCTGATTTAACACCAGATAGCGGTAGGTGCGTGCTTGTGCTGAAAATCGTGCATGAAAATCATACGCCACAGGAATTACATTTTTCACCACTACTGAGGGTGGTAAATTAGAGTTAATACCAAGCAGCCACGACCTCAGTTCGCGCTCAGCATTGGTCTCAAAATGAACCACTTGGGCGAGTGCATGAACGCCAGTGTCGGTTCTGCCCGCGCAGGCCACCCCGATCTCATGATCAGCCACTTGACTGATTGCCTGTTCAACAACCTCTTGTATGGTGAGCACATGGGACTGACGCTGCCAACCCGAAAAATCGGTGCCATCGTATTCAATAACGAGTGCAAATTTCATATGTCCCGAATCCGTGCGAATACTGCTGAGTTATTCAAGCTAATATCTTAACGCTTATTAGTGGGCAATGCTTGCTCTGACTGACTCAGGTAATTTCCAAACTCAGTCTGTGGGCTTCTGCACGCTGCGTGGGTGTACCTTCTTTCAGCACAGTCAGCAGGATGTCACGTGCAGCCTCGTGATCTTCCATATCTATATAAATCTTCGCCAGATCCAGTTTGGTCGCATTATCCTCATGATCAAGTTCGTCAGCATAAGTAGCATCTGCTGGGGCACTCGCTGGCGCCTGCGGATTATCTGACTGAGTTAAATTTTCCAGTTCAAATTCATCCGCAGGGAACTGTTGCAAATCGTCCGCTTGGGGTTGTTTGGGTGAGCTAAACAAAACATGCTCGGGTACAATCTTCTCAGCCAGCTCGGTGAGTTTCTTCCAGGCTAGAGAATCACGCGTTACCAACTCAGACAGCTTGTCAGCTTGCTTTAAAAAAGCCTCAGGATTGTCTGCCAGACAGTGAGTTTCCGCAAGTTTGAGTAAATAACCCACATGTTGAGGTGATTGCGCGACGGCGGCATTGAGTAAATCGAGTGCTTCCAGATAGAGACCATATGAAAGATAGATATCAACCTCATCAAGGATACCGCGTTGGGTTGTGGGTGACGGCGAGTCGAGAGCGAAATCGCCCTCATATGATGCTGGACTGCCGGCAGCCACTGCTTCAGCTTGAATACTAAAATCCCGACTTGCATTAATTTCAGACAGTATTGCTTCGCGTGCAGTTAAGGGACTGATGGACTGATCAGTTGGCGCAATAGGGGATTCATCACGTGTGTTACGACCCAATCTATAACCGATCGATAGCAGCATTAGAATAATCAGCATCAATATGATCAGCTGTTGATGCTGTTGCCAGTAATCACTAGATTGTTGCTGGTAGTTGGCAAATTGCGTTGATCTGACCAAGTCACTCATCTGCGTCAGAACTTGCGCCCAACCTTGGCTGATGACGTTGGGTATGCTGGCAGTGACGTCAACCCGGGTAAGCTGAGCATCGCCATCATCTTTAACGTTTGTGTCAACCAGCGTATTCTCCGCTGGTGAAAGTTCAGGTGCTGCGATTGCTGGTAGTTGTTGCCAATCAGGTAACGGCTCGATTTGAGCTTGCAGATATGACTGCTGACGATCTGTGGCTGCTGCTGATAGTTCAATTTCCTCAACAGCATCGTGCTCGACTTCATTGGCTGATTCGGATGTGAGCTCAGCGTGAGCCGTTGTTGGCTGCGACTGCTGCTGGCCTAAGTCAGGATCTGACATAGTTCCAGAGTCGCTTTGTGATAGGCGCGCCGTTGCTTCTGAGTATGTCTCAGAAGCAAAAGCGCTAGCGGGCTTTTTTACAGTATCTTGTACTCGCCTCCATTCCTCATGTTGGCGCTTAATTTCCAGCTCAGCCTCTTTTTTGGAATATGCAAAATCTAAATGATTGGGGATTTTCAGTTCAGTTCTTGCCTGCAAACTATTGACGTTGTTAAATTCAAAACTATTCGGATTCAGCGCGAGTATCGCTAGCATCACTTGATTAACACTGACGTCTTCGTTGGGCACGGCGTTAGAGGCGATTTTCCACAGCGTGATGCCGTCTTGAATAGTGACTGTGGTGTGATCTCGGTGAGTATCAGTTTGCTTGGCCAAAAGTGGCTTTGCATGTTTGGCTGTCTGTATATCTGCGGCTTGCATGCGCGTGTCAGCATCAGCCTGCTCTGCCCGATACGCCACCCACTCAGCACTGGGCTGGGGAATGTTCAGATCATACATAATCATCAGTTTTCCCTGCGGCCATCTGACATCCAGAGCAAGCTTATCCTGAGCCTGCTGAATGACGGCATCAGCACTTATTTTAATGATGGGCAGACCGGCAGAAAGCTGTGGTGAGAATTGCAGTGTGTTTATCTCAGCGGTTAGAGGGATGCCTAGACGACGATGTATTTCTGGGCTGGCCAGGGAAACTTGCAGCTGATCAATCTCCGCCGGATCATAATCTTTAACCAGTATTGTTGCTGCAAACGGTGTGTGTTTACCCGAGGTGATATTGAGATCGCCTAAATTGATCGCGAGTGCACTGCTAGATGTCGCTAGCAGTAAACCTAATAGTGTGACTACTCTTGCCAACCGAGTTGTGATTTGTCCCCATACCATAAGTGTCATTGTGTTCATGGTGTTACCTCCTAGAACGACAGGGTGCATGAGAAATTGAGGCTAGAACAACAGCCCACAAAGATTATATATCAGTCTTGATCAAATATTCAGCAATCTGAATACTATTCAGCGCTGCTCCTTTGCGTAAGTTGTCACTCACTACCCACATGTTAAGCCCTAGTGGATGGGAAATATCATTCCGAATACGGCCCACATACACGGCATCATTACCGGCCGCCTCGGTCACTGCCGTTGGATATGCGCCATCACTGCGTCCATCCATGACCACTATACCTGGTGCGTTTGCTAACAAGCGTGTCGCCTCCTCTGCACTCAGTGGCTGCTTAGTTTCTAGGTGGACGGCCTCTGAATGACCATACAAAACTGGAATCCTTACTGCGGTTGGATTTACTTGTATAGTATCGTCAGCCATAATTTTGCAGGTCTCCCAGACCATTTTCATTTCTTCTTTGGTGTAACCATTATCCATAAAGACATCGATATGAGGTAAGGCGTTAAACGCAATTTGCTTAGGGTATACGTCACATGAGACTGCCTCGCCGGCCATCAGCGCACGCGTTTGTAATTCAGTCTCGGCAATGGCTTCTTTGCCTGTTCCCGATACAGCTTGATAGGTTGCAACGTTGACCCGCGATATACCTACCGCATCGTAAATCGGTTTCAGCGCCACCACCATCTGGATAGTTGAGCAGTTTGGGTTAGCAATAATGCCTGTATGTTTGTACTCCGTAATCGCTTCAGGATTAACCTCCGGAACCACTAATGGCACCTTATCTTCGTAGCGAAACCGTGACGTATTGTCGATCACAATACAACCTGCTGCTGCTGCTTTGGGCGCGTATATGTCTGATATTGAGCCACCCGCAGAAAATAAACCAATTTGCGCTTTGGCAAAATCAAAGGTGGCTAAATCTTGCACTTCAATGTGTTGATTACCATAGGCGACTTGCTTGCCTACTGAACGCGCACTGGCCAGTGGATAAATATTATTGATCGGGAATTGACGCTCTGCCAGCATGGCGAGCATGACCTCACCCACAGCGCCTGTAGCACCGACTAGGGCAACATCGTATTTGTTAGTCATAACGCGTTTCCTTAAGTTAAGCTGAGATCGGTGAGCACTACTGAGACAACAGCTTATCTAGTCGCTCAATCACGGCTGCACCCATTTGTATGGTACCGATCACGGCCTCATCGGAGTGCGCAATATCTTGCGTGCGCATACCATCCTGTAGTGTATTAATGACAGCCTGTTCGATCATATCTGCCGCGTCTTGATGGCCCAGAGAATAACGCAACATCATCGCGACCGACAGGATAGTGGCCAGTGGATTAGCACGATCTTGACCGGCAATATCAGGTGCAGAACCATGAATCGGCTCATACATACCTTTATGATCTTCATTTAAGGACGCCGATGGCAGCATGCCTATCGATCCGGTTAACATGGCGGCAGCATCTGACAGGATATCGCCAAATAAATTCGACGTCACCATCACATCAAACTGTTTTGGTGCCCGTATTAATTGCATCGCAGCATTATCGACATACATATGAGACAGTTCCACATCCGTATATTCAGCATGCACTTCTTGCATAATCTGACGCCACAACAGGGACACTTCCAGAACATTAGCTTTATCAACTGAACACAGACGCAGATCACGTTTGCGTGCGGCTTGGAAGGCTACATGTGCAATCCTACGAATCTCATTTTCGTCATACACCATAGTATTGTATGCACGGCGCACATTATCCTGTGTTTCACTGGCGCGTGGTTGACCGAAATAAATACCGCCAGTGAGTTCACGAACAATCAGTAAATCAAGATCTGCAACAAGTTCAGGCTTGAGTGAGGAGGCCTGAGCCAGCTGTGTGTAGAGCAGGGCAGGACGCAAATTGGCAAATAAATTAAGTTGCCCACGAATGTCTAATAAACCCTGTTCGGGTCGCAAATGTCTGGCCACCTGATCATATTGAGGCCCACCCACTGCGCCCAACAGGATCGCATCTGCCTCTCGTGCCATGGCTAGCGTCTGTTCTGGTAGTGGTGATTTATATTCATCATAAGCCGCACCACCGATCAGGCCGTGCTGCATTTCGAGCGCTACACCACTCTTCTGCAGGCACTCCAGTACACGCACTGCTTGCTGAACAATTTCCTGTCCAATACCGTCACCAGGTAATATAAGAACTTTAGACATAGCCATTGAGTGTAGTGATTAGTCCTGACTGAATAACCAGGGTGATTGATTTTTTAATTGCGCCTCATAGGCACGTATTTGCTCGGCATGTTGCAAGGTCAGATCAATCTCATCCAGGCCATTGAGTAAACAATGCTTGCGGAATGCATCAATCTCAAACTGCGCCTGGAATCCCTCATCGGCAACAACTGTCTGACTGGCGAGATCAATCGCCACAGTCAACCCTGCATCACGCTGGCAATGAGTAAACAGTGTGGCGATATCCTGCTTACTCAAAACAATTGGGAGTAAACCATTTTTGTAGCAGTTACTGAAAAAAATATCAGCGAAACTAGCAGCGATGACCGCTTTCAGACCATAATCCGACATCGCCCAAACAGCATGTTCACGCGAGGATCCACAGCCGAAATTATCACGCCCTAAGAGAATTTGAGCGTCTTTATACTGGTCATTATTCAAAATGAAATCGGGATTAATACGCCGTTGACTGCAGTCTTGATCAGGCATGCCAGGATCTAAATAACGCCAGTCATCGAATAAGTTGGGACCAAAGCCACTCTTGCGGATGGATTTCAAATATTGTTTGGGGATGATCGCATCAGTATCGACATTAGATCGATCCAGTGGAATCACCTTAGAAGTCAATTGGGTAAAAGCTTGCATGTCTCCGTCCTAAGCTAAATATTTTCGAGCATCCGCAAAATGACCCGCAATTGCAGCCGCGGCCGCCGATGCCGGACTGACCAGATGCGTTCGTCCACCCTGCCCCTGACGCCCCTCGAAGTTACGATTGGAAGTGGATGCACAACGCTCGCCTGCTGCTAATTGATCTGCATTCATGCCCAGACACATCGAACAACCAGGATCACGCCACTCGAATCCTGCTTGTTTAAAGACTTGATCCAGGCCCTCTTGTTCAGCCTGTTGTTTGACCAATCCTGAGCCAGGTACCACCATAGCCAACTTGATGTTACGCGCAACGCTATGACCAGCAACCACTTGTGCGGCCAAGCGTAAATCTTCAATTCTGGAATTAGT
>DDIE01000005.1:9512-9676 GCA_002338385.1 Proteobacteria bacterium UBA1858 | reverse complement strand
ATCTTCAATTCTGGAATTAGTACATGAACCAATAAAAACTTTATCCACAGCAATATCCTGAATCGCTGTGCCGGGCACTAGATCCATGTACGCAAGGGCGTTGCGCATGCCTTGCGCCTTGGCAGCACTGGCTTCTTGCTCAGGATCAGGCACACACTCATTAA
>DDIE01000005.1:8943-9195 GCA_002338385.1 Proteobacteria bacterium UBA1858 | reverse complement strand
ACCCACTACCATTTCAGGTGAGGTTCCCCAGCTGACCTGCGGCACGAGTTGACTGGCATCCAGGCTGACGTTGTGATCAAACACCGCGTCTGCATCAGATACCAACTGGCGCCAGGCTGTCTCAGCCTGATCCCATAACGCACCCTGCGGTGAGTATGGCCGACCCGCGACATACTCCAAAGTATGCTCATCAACAGCCATGATGCCGGCGCGCGCACCCGCCTCTATGGCCATATTGCATATCGTCATGCG
>DDIE01000005.1:8423-8627 GCA_002338385.1 Proteobacteria bacterium UBA1858 | reverse complement strand
GCTTCAATCGACATCGCACGGATGGCTTGGCCACAAAATTCGATCGTGTAGCCAGTGCCACCAGCCGTGCCGATGTGTGCGATCAGGGCTAGAATCACATCCTTGGAATACACGCCTGCTGGCATTTGGCCATCAATCTCTACCCGCATTGATTTTGTTTTTTGTAACTGCAGGCACTGCGTAGCAAGCACATGTTCAACTTCA
>DDIE01000005.1:0-8122 GCA_002338385.1 Proteobacteria bacterium UBA1858 | reverse complement strand
AACTTCAGAAGTACCAATACCAAAGGCGAGCGCCGCGAGCGCTCCGTGCGTGGATGTGTGCGAGTCACCACAGACAATCGTCATGCCGGGTAAACTGGCACCCTGCTCAGGACCGATCACATGCACAATGCCCTGACGTGGGTCGTTCATGGCAAACTTATTCAAGGCAAAGTAATTACAATTATCGTCCAGCGCTTGCAATTGACGTCGCGATACCGGGTCGGCAATTTCCTGGTCACGATCCTTGGTCGGTACATTATGATCAGGCACTGCCAAGATAGATGATTTACGCCAAGGTGTTCGGCCGGCCAGTTTAAGACTTTCAAATGCCTGCGGTGATGTCACCTCGTGGACTAGGTGGCGATCAATATAAATCAGACTGGTGCCGTCATCCTGGCTATGCACGACATGAGCATTCCATAATTTATCGTAGAGCGATTGCGCTGGCATGGGCGTGTTCAAAGTATTATTGCGTTGCGGGAATATCGGGACAGGTCGTCGAGACGCCTGCATTTTGCCCGCGATGCCTAAGCGCATGGTCAGCCAACACCAGAGCCATCATAGCCTCTGCGATCGCGACTGCACGTATTCCTACACACGGATCATGGCGACCCGTTGTGACGACTTCAGTTTGCTCGCCCTGTTCATTTACCGTAGGCCCGGGCACGCGAATGCTGGAGGTCGGTTTCAAGGCAATGGACAACGACACATCTTGCCCTGAGCTGATGCCGCCCAAAGTACCACCGGAGTGATTGGTGGCGAATCCCTGGACTTCAATATTATCGCGATGTTCACTGCCGCGTTGGGTCACACATGCGAAACCCGAACCGATCTCGACGGCCTTAACGGCATTAATGGACATCATTGCTTTGGCCAGATCTGCATCCAGACGATCAAAAATTGGTTCGCCCCATCCAACTGGCACTTGGCTAGCCTGTACCATCAATCTGGCGCCAATAGAATCACCATCACGACGTAATTGATCTAGCAATGTTTCCAAGTCAGGGAGACAGCTTGAGTCGGGGAAAAAGAATGGGTTGTGTTCGACTTGAGACCAATCCATTTGGGTGGCGACGATATCACCGATTTGAGTGACACAGGCATGAATTTCAGTACCATACTCCAATCTGAGGAATTTTTTTGCTATCGCACCGGCGGCAACTCGCATCGCTGTCTCGCGCGCTGATGAACGTCCCCCACCACGATAATCTCTGATGCCATATTTTTTGAAATAGGTATAGTCTGCATGGCCGGGACGAAAGGTTTGTGCGATCTTGGAATAATCTTTGGAGCGCTGATCTTCGTTTCTGATCAACAAACCAATCGGTGTACCCGTCGTCTTGCCTTCAAATACACCAGACAAAATTTCAACTGTATCGGACTCTCTGCGCTGAGTTGTAAACTTGGATTGACCCGGTTTGCGACGATCTAAATCCGGTTGCAAGTCCTCCTCTGACAGAGGGATACCCGGCGGACAGCCGTCGACAACCGCACCGATTGCTGGACCATGACTCTCGCCAAAAGACGTCATGCTAAATAAAGTTCCGAATGTATTACCCGCCATTGTTTATCGCTTTATTGACACTGATGATTATGTATATGAGCATTTTTATTAATGTTAATTAGCATGTGTGTCCACCGCCCTGAGCAGAGATCAACAGCTGCTGACAATCCTCTCGTGTAAGCACGCATACGCCTTCGCCTCTCTCCTCCAGCTCATGCCACATTATTGGATAATGCGGGTAGTGGTCCTGCAACACATCGGCATACTGCCCTACTTCCAGAACAAGAATGCCATGCTCCTGTAGATAAGTTGTCGCACCCGCGATCACTTGGGTGACTATTCGCAGACCATCATCACCAGAAAATAATGCATGTTGTGGTTCATGCGCAAATTCTGCAGGCAGTTGGGCTTGTTCGCACACAGGCACGTAGGGCGGATTAGCAACAATAATATCATATTGAGTGTATGGAATCTGCGCGTAAACATCAGAACATATAATGTTCATTCGATCAGCAAGCGTGTGCATCTGGATATTGTCTGCCGCTATTTTTAAAGCGGCCTGATCAACGTCACTAATGTCAACACTTGCCTCAGGAAACGCCTGAGCAGCCAAAATGCCCAGACACCCACTGCCCGTGCATAAATCCAATATGCGCCGCACTGCTTGGTTTTGCTGCCATGGTGAACAGCGTTGCGCAATTAGATGCGCAATTGGCGAGCGCGGTATCAATACGGCTGGACTAACCTTGAACTTGACTCCTGCCAGCCAGGTCTCACCCAGTATGTAAGCCAGCGGTATACGCTGTTTAATGCGTTTGTGCAGGCACTCTTGCAGACGTTGTTTTTGTTGCTCGTTGAGGCCTATATTATCCTTGTCTGGGCAAAAATCAGGTGGCAATCCAGCCACAAAGCTGACAAGATATGCGGCCTCATCGAGTGCTGTATGCATGCCTTGCCCATAGTGTAGATCGTGCTTCAGCAAAAGATCTTCGCTCTCGAAAATTGCCTGTTTGAGTGTGCTGGCAGTTATTTCAATTGAGTCAGATGACATACTATATTTGCGCTACTAACAGTTAAGAATCTATGAGCACATCAAAATCAAATTTGGCCTTAGCCGTCACAGGACTGATCGCATTAGTCATTGGTCTGGGCATATTTAATTTCCAATCACCACCAGGCGATATTGCGCTTGATGAACAGTTGCAACATGCCACTTATTTATATGATCAGCAAGTTGCCATTCCTGATTTCGAGTTCATAGATAATCACGGGCGCAGCTTCACAAAAGATAACATCCGTGATCAATGGACCTTATGGTTTTTTGGTTTCACGCATTGCCCTGATATCTGTCCGACCACACTGGCTACCTTAAGTCACAGTCTGGCGTTGATCGAGCAACAGCAAAATATTGACGATCTCGCTATTGTGTTTGTCTCCGTGGACCCGGAGCGTGATAGCCCGGAACATATTAATAACTATATCAGTGGTTTTGACAGCCGCATTATTGGCACCTCAGCTTACGATCAATCATTGTCTGTCTTCCTCAAAAACATGGGTATTATTGCTACCCTTAATAAAGCCAATGAGCACAGCACCGAATATTTGGTCGACCACAGCAGTGCAGTATATCTTATTGCACCTAACACGGCGATCAGTGCTGTTTTCAATACACCGCATCAGGCCAGCACCATCGCTGGCGACTTTATTACCATTCGAAGCCACATCACCCCATGAGTCAGGCATCAGCCACACGCTGGGAGACAATAAAAGGTCTACTCTTTCAGCTGTTTCCACACCATCTGATCTCACGTATTACCTTTTGGGCAACGCGTCAGCGCTGGCCTTTCGTGCGCTTTGCGATCAAACAATTTATTAAATTCTTCAAAGTCGAAATGCATGACGCCGAAGTTAAAGACTTGGCAGACTACACCACTTTCAATGCGTTCTTTACCCGCAAATTAGAGCCAGGGGCACGCCCCATTGAACAGGACGAAAATCTGCTGAGTGCGCCCTGCGACGGTCGCATCAGCCAGTTTGGCGTAATTGATCAAACAACGATCATCCAAGCTAAAGGTAAATATTTTAGCGTGGATGAATTTTTGACTCCCGCCTGTCAAAACAGAGCTGCTTTTGAGAATGGTAATTTTTGTACGCTATATCTCTCCCCACGTGATTATCATCGGGTGCACATGGCTTATGCTGCGCAATTGATTGAAATGGTCTATGTTCCTGGCCGCCTATTCAGTGTGGCACCCTATGCACCGAAAACAATCGACAAGCTATATGCGCGCAATGAACGCGTCGCCTGTATATTCAAAACTTGTCATGGCTATATGGCTACCGTCATGGTCGGGGCGGTTAATGTGGCGGCAATAGAAACAGTCTGGGCGGGATTGATCACTCCTCCTCATCTTGATCATCCGATCCAACATAACTATCAGCAACACAACATACAGCTCGATAAAGGGGCGCATATGGGCACCTTTAACATGGGCTCGACCGTGGTCATGTTATATGCAAAGAATTTCGGAGTGGCCTTGGATAGCCTAGCCATCGACCAGAGAGTATTGATGGGTGAGAAAATTGCGTACGCCCAAATAGCTCAAGCGTGATGCCAGTCAAAGCTGACTACTTGACCTATATCCAGATTCTCATTGACAGCCATTAAAACCCGATCCAAACCCAGCGCTACGCCCGCACATGGCGGCAGACCTGCGGCCAGTGCAGCCTGCAGTCGCTGATCTATCTGCACCTCTGGCAAACCCATGGCTGCACGCTGCGCCTGCTCCTTTTGCAAGCGCGCCAACTGCGCAACGGGATCGGTCAGCTCTACATAACCATTCGCTAACTCGAGATTCTGTAAAAATACTTCAAAACGATCGGCAGTGGCTGGTGCGTCAGTATTCAGCTGAGCCAGTGCCGCCTGCGAGGCCGGATAGCCATAGACCACGGTCAAACCCTCCGCACTAAAATGCGCTGTCACACACTTGGCGAATACAAAATCGCATAACTGTGCATCACTGAGCTGATCTGAACTGACCATCCCGTGTGCTTGGGCGTGCTCAATCAAACAAGCACGCGATAAATCCGCCAAAGAGATACCCAGTGCATCATGCAGGGCTTGTTGGTAACTGATTATTGTATGCAATGGCAGCAAGTCGGACATGTGTCTGAGCAGATTCAGCGTATCCTGAATAATCTGCTGCAAATCATAATCAAGTCGATACCATTCGAGCAATGTGAATTCGCTATTATGCTGAGTGCCATTCTCATGCAAACGAAAAGCCTTACATATTTGATAACAATCGGGCACACCTGCGGCAAGCAAACGCTTCATCGCATATTCTGGAGAGGTCTGCAGGTATTTATCGTTATCCGGCAAAGCCACGCGGATGGATTCAATATTGGGCTCGGTTACAGTGTGGGCCGCCAGCAGAGGTGTCTCCACCTCCAGCACATTATTGTTGTGAAAAAAATCACGCGCACGCGTAAGCAGCAAGGCGCGTTGTTTGATGAGTTCCAGACTAGAACAAGGCTGCCATTGTTGCACTGGGCTTAGATCGACTTATTCTTTAACACGAGAGGCATATTCACCCGTGCGGGTGTCGATCCGAATAATCTCACCTTCCTCAACGAACAGAGGCACTTTAACCACCGCACCTGTCTCTAGCGTCGCTGGCTTAGTTGCACCTTGCGCGGTATCACCCTTAATGCCTGGATCAGACTGGCTAATTTTTAATTCAACAAAATTTGGTGCAGTCACTGATAAGGGTGCACCGTTGTAGAGTGTCACTACGCAGATATCTTGCTCTTTCAACCACTGCGAGGCATCGCCAAGCGCAGTCTCGTCGGCTGCATGTTGTTCGAATGTATTGGGATCCATAAAATGCCACTGTTCGCCATCGCTATATAGGTACTGCATATCCACTTCCATGACATCGGCACCCTCTACGCTGTCACCAGACTTAAACGTACGATCAACGACACGACCTGTTTTAAGGTTGCGTATTTTTACGCGATTAAACGCCTGACCCTTGCCCGGCTTAACAAACTCATTCTCAACAATTGTGTATGGATCACCATCCAACATAATTTTGAGGCCGGATTTGAATTCATTCGTGCCGTAATTAGCCATAAATAAACCTTCAGTGCGTTATAAGACGCGCTATGATAGCGTGCATGTCGACTTCAGAACATCCCCTGCATTGGAAAAAAATATTTGCTCGGTCATATGCAGGCATGGCAGAACTGAGCGCTTTACAACAGCCATATTACGAGGCCACCACTTTGCAGCAGATCGAGCAGCTGTTTCCAGTTCGATTAAGCAAAGAGTTATTAAGCGACTTTAAATTTGATCATCCGGTGCTCAAACAATATCTGCCTGATGCCCGCGAATTAATTAATCCTGATGGTTACGGCGAAGATCCGGTGGGTGATCGGGAGGCCACCTCAGCGGGCGGCCTATTAAAAAAATATCAACATCGCGCGCTGCTTATTACCACCAATACCTGCCCCGTGCATTGTCGTTATTGCTTTCGCAAAGATTATCCCTACAGTCGTGAGACACCTAATCAGCATCGTTATGAAACAGCCTTGGCAGCAGTAAAAAAAGATCACAGTCTCAATGAAATCATTCTTAGCGGCGGTGATCCGCTTAGTCTAGATGATGATCTGCTTAGCTATTTGTTTACCTCATTAGCCGCCATTGAGCATATCCAAACAGTTCGTGTGCATACCAAATTCCCATCCATCTACCCACAACGTGTGACTGACGCTCTGCTATCAATATTGGCAACTACGCGCCTTAATACCGTCGTTGTGCTGCACATTAATCATCCTGATGAAATAACTGCATCAGTCAAATATGCGGCTGAGCAAATCAAGCACACTAACACCACCACTCTCAATCAAGCGGTATTGCTACGGGATGTCAATGACGCTACGGACACCCTGGCTGAACTGTCCCACAGATTATTCTCTGCTGGTATCTTGCCCTACTATTTGCATTTATTAGATAAAGCCAGAGGTACGCATCACTTTCATGTCGAGCGGGCGCGTGCTGAAATAATAATGCAGCAGTTGAAACAACGCTTACCTGGTTATCTGGTGCCTAAGCTGGCGCAGGAGCTGAGTGGGCATGCCAGTAAAGACTATTGATATGCTGAAATATTGATAGCCCGGAGTACTAATACTTTTCTAGGGCAGCGATTCGATCATCTAATGGGGGATGCGACATTAACAGCTGCTTGAGACCGCCACCCAATCCGCCTGCGATACCAAAGGCGGCGAGTTCGCCCGGTAAACTCTCTGGCTGGTGTGCCGATTTGAGGCGCTTTAAGGCATTGATCATATTTTGTTTGCCCGCCAATTTTGCCCCACCAAAGTCAGCTCGATACTCCCGCCTGCGCGAAAACCAGCTGGCGATGACAGCCGCAACCACGCCTAAAATTAACTCCGCGACAATACTACCAATAAAATATCCTGGTCCAATCCCACGCTGAATTTTAAATACCACCCGGTCAATTAATATCCCTATCACACGCGAGAATAAGATCACAAAGGTATTGAGAACACCCTGTAACAAACCCATGGTAATCATATCGCCATTGGCGACATGGCTGACTTCATGCGCCAAAACTGCTTCTACCTCAGCCTGCGTCATTGAGTCCATCAGGCCGGTACTCACTGCAACCAGAGCATCATTGCGCTTCATACCGGTGGCAAAGGCGTTAGCTTGTGGTGACTCAAAGATACCCACCTCTGGCATACCTATGCCAGCCATCTTAGCCTGCCGACGTACTGTTTCCAGCAGCCAGCGTTCACTTTTATTAGTGGCTGACTCAATTACGCGTACGCGCATGCCACGCTTGGCCATGCGCTTGGACAATGCCAGCGAAATAAATGAACCGCCAAAACCAAATAACAAAGCCATGATGAAAATGCCATTCATCTGACCTGCCATACCTTGCTCGGCTAACCATCGATCTAAGCCCAGAACGCGTGATGAGATACTAAATACAGCCAGTACGCCAAAGTTAGCCGCTAAAAATAATCCAATTCGTGAAAGCATAAGAGAGTGTAATAGTTGTGATTGAATAGGCTTATGATGGAGAAAATTATAAACCGTTCAGTGCTTGGGAAGAAATTGTAATCGGGGATGGAAGGCGTACATCAGCCACAGGAACTGGAGCCAGACCTAGACCTACTCTCAACATTGTGTGTATGAGAGTGAGCTAAGGCGGAGTTGCAGAATGCAACCGGGGAGCACGAGGTGCCCCACAAATTTTCCCCAAAACTTGCTTGCTTACTAATTAAAACAGTAAGTTAAAGAATACAGCAACAAGTAAAAAAAGCCACCCTACCCAAATTGGGCAAAGTGTGTGTGAGGGCACAAAACATAAACACTTTGTGTACAAAACATGTACATTGAGCAATCTCAGGGGTTTTTGTGATTAATTATCAGCCTATCAACGGCCTGATAGCCGCGCGCCAATTTCAATCCACGACGGCCTCGCTCAGCAATATATCCTTCAATTTCTGCTGACTTCATCGTCTTATGCTTCTTGCCGCAAAACACGGTGATAGATTCGCCCGGCTGCCATAGAGCAACATGCTTAA